>NZ_CP053346.1:3865000-4200000 GCF_013113735.1 Sphingomonas sp. AP4-R1 | reverse complement strand
GGAAGGGCTCGGCGTTCAGCGCCACCTGCTCCAGCCGGGCGCCGAGCGGCGGCATAGGCTGCAGATCACGCGGATCCAGCGCGCCGGTATGGCCGATATTGCCGTCCGGATCGGTGCGGTCCTCCTTGGCCTTGGCATAATTGCCGGCCGTGACGACGATCAGGTTGGCACCGGCGGCGCGCAGCTGATCCTCGACAGAGGCCTGCGCGCCCCGCCCGAGCGCGAGGCTCGTGACGAGGGCGGCGACGCCGACCATCACGCCGATCATGGCGAGCGCGGTCTGCATCCGGTTGCGGAGCAGCGCGCTGAAGGCGAGCGAGATGAAGTGACGGCCGGGGATCATGATCCGGATCTTTCGTTCAGTTGGCCGTGACCATGATCTGTTCCTGCGCGATCTCCAGCGTGTTGCGCGGGGTGTTCGGTTCGTCCGACAGGATCTTGCCGTCGCGCACGGCGATGATGCGCGTGCCGTAGGCGGCGATGTCCGGCTCGTGCGTGATCAGCACGATCGTGATGCCCTTCTGCTCGCGCAGTTCCTGCAGGATCCGCATCACCTCGATCGAGGTCTTGGTATCGAGGTTGCCGGTCGGCTCGTCGGCGAGGATGAGCGTCGGCTCGTTGACGAGCGCGCGGGCGATCGCGACGCGCTGCTGCTGGCCGCCCGAAAGCTGGTTCGGGTGGTGATCGTAGCGATTTTCCAGCCCCATCGCGGCGAGCGCCTTCATCGCCCGCTCGCGTCGCTCGGCCGCCGGCATCACCGGGCGGGTGTAGAGCAGGGGAACCTCGACATTCTCCACCGCCGTGGTGCGGGGAAGCAGGTTGAAGCCCTGGAAGACGAAGCCGATCTGCTTGTTGCGGATGTCGGCCAGTTCGTCGCGCGGCAGGGAGGAAACGTCCTTGCCGTTGAGCATATATTTGCCCTCGGTCGGGCGATCGAGGCAGCCGAGGATGTGCATCATCGTCGACTTGCCGGAGCCCGACGGGCCGGTGATCGCGACGAACTCCCCTTCGCCGATCTCAAGGCTGACGCCGGCAAGCGCCTGCACGACATTGTCGCCGAGCTTGTAGGTCTTCTTGAGCCCTTGCAATGAGATGATCGACATGAGCGTACTCGCTTGGAATGAGGGACTGGGGGAGCGGCCTTAGTTTTTCTTGGCCGGCGGAGAGGCGTTGGTCATGGGGCCGTTGAGGCCCGCATAATTGTAGAGGACCGTGGCGACGGACTTCTCGGCACCGGCGATGCCGTACGTCTTGCCCTGGCCTTCGATCACATAATATTCGTTCGCCGCGTGGGCGTTGCCGCCGCTGCCGAGCATGCCGCCGACGATCGGGATGTCGAACGGCGCGCCGTTGCCGGCGAACAGATAGGCCGGCCAGTAACCGCCGCCGATGCTCTCGATCGGGGTGATCGGCGCATGGCCGATGCCGAACTGATCGAAGGCGCCATAAACGGCGCGGCCGAGATCGTTGTCCGTGCTGCGCTTGGCCCACGGCACGTCACCGACGACGTTGATCTCGACATCCTTGTAGCCGAGCTGGTCGAGATATTTGCGCAGCTTGGCGACGATGTCCGGGCCCGTCATGTTCGGCACGTAGCGGAAATTGTGCTTCGAGATGATCTGGTTGGGCAGGATCGCGCCGGAGCCGCCGGCGAACATGTTGCCGCCCCAGATGCCGTCGAGGTTCATCGACGTGCCGTAGCGCGCCATCTTCAGCATCTCGTACGGATCGTCGGAGATGAAGCGGGCGACGCCGAGGCCGTCGGCCGCCGCCTTCATGTTCACGCCCTTGGCCTGCGCGTGAAGCTCGGCCTCCTTCGCGGGCGTGAGCGGCACGATATTGTCATAGAAGCCGGGGATCAGCACATGATTGCCATCGGGCGAGACGAGCTTCGAGAGCATCTGGATATGGCGCCAGGCGGGGCTGTCGACCGAGCGCTTGTTGCCGCCATGAATATCCGAATAGACGGGCCCGCGACCCCAGCTTTTGCCGCTCGTCTTCAGCTCGACGAACACGCAGCCCTCGGAGCCCGAGAGCGTGAAGGCGGCGCCGCCCTGCTGGAAGCCGAACGTGTACATCGCGTCCGCGCCCTTGATCAGCTCGGGATGCGACGTGACGAACTTGTTGTAGCCGATGTCCATGCGCTCCTCGTCGCCCTCGGCCACGAAGATGAGGTTCACGGGCAGCTTGCCGGTGACGGCCTTGATCGACATCAGCGCATTCCACATGGCCATTTCCGGGCCCTTGGAATTGACCGCGCCGCGACCGATCAGCACCTTCTTGAACGGTGCCTGCTCGACGAGGCGGCCCTCGAACGGGGGCGCCTTCCACAGATCCGGCTGCGTCACCGGCATCGTGTCGTACATCCAGTAGATGACGAGCGTCTTCTTCGCGCCCTCGTTGCAATTCGCATAGACGACGGGATTGCCCTGCTGGCCCCACTTCGTCTTGCCGACGTCATAGACCTGCGTCTTCTGGCAGCCGAGCTGATCGAAGAAGCCCTTCACCATTTCGGCCGATTCCTGAATACCTTCACCGGTATTCGAGATCGATGGCTGCTGGATCCACTTCTGCAGATTGACGACATGCTCGTCGACGTGATTGTCGATATAGTCGTAAATCTTGGTCAGATCCGCATTGTGGACCTTCGACGTGTCGATCTTGGCGGTCTCATCGCCATAAGGGCGGATGCCGAGCTTCGGCGTGGCGCTGTCCTTGGAGGCGGTCGCGTTGCCGGTGTCGGCCCCCTTGCCGCAGGCGACCAGCGCCAGCGACAGAGTGAGCGTCGAAACGAGGGAGACGAGCTTTTTCATGAGACTTAGGATCCTCCGTCAGCGCCGGCGGCCTTTTCGGCCTTGCCGGGGATCGGGCCGTTGAGGCCGGCGAAATTGTAGAGAGCGGTGGCAACGACCTTCTCGGCGCTGGCCATGCCGAGCTGCTTGCCCGCACCCTCGATCACATACCATTCGTTGGCTGCATGGGCGTTGCCGCCGGTGCCGCCGCGCGCCGAACTGATCGGCAGATCGATGTTCGTTTCCTTGCCGGAGAAGAGATAGGCCGGCCAGTAACCGCCGCCGCCGCCGCTGGTCTGCTGGCCACCGCCGGAGGTGAAGATCTGCTGCGTGTAATCGTTGGCGCGGGCGAGATCGTTGTCGCGGTTGCGGGTGGCCCAGGGCACGTCGCCGACGACGTTGATCTCGACATCCTTGTAGCCGAGCTGATCGAGATATTTGCGCAGCTTGGCGACGATGTCCGGGCCCGTCATGTTCGGCACGTAGCGGAAGTTATGCTTCGAGATGATCTGGTTGGGCAGGATCGCGCCCGAGCCGCCGGCGAACATGTTACCGCCCCAGATGCCGTCCAGATTCATCGAGGTGCCGGTGCGCTGCATCTTGAGCTGGGTGTAGGGATCGTCCGAGATGAAGCGCGCGACGCCGAGGCGCTCGGCGGCCTTCTTCAGATCGTATGTCTCGGCGGTCTTGCGAAGCGCCGCCTCGGTTTCGGGCGAGTTGGGGACGATATTGTCGTAGAAGCCGGGGATCATCACATGATTGCCGTCCGGCGACACGAGCTTGGACAGCATCTGGATGTGACGCCAGGCGGGGCTGTCGACCGAGCGCTTGTTGCCGCCGTGAATGTCCGAATAGACGGGCCCGCGACCCCAGCTCTTGCCGCTCGTCTTCAGTTCGACGAACACGCAGCCCTCGGAGCCACCCGGACCCCAGACGCCCTCGGCGCCCTTGAACAGGTCCATATGCTTGGTCATGAACGCGTTCAGGCCGATGTCCATGCGCTCCTCGTCGCCCTCGGCCACGAAGATGAGGTTCACCGGCAGCTTGCCCGTGACGGCCTTGATCGACATGACCGCGTTGAGGAAGGTCATCTCCGGGCCCTTGGAGTTGGTCGCGCCGCGCCCGATCAGGACCTTCTTGAACGGCGCCTGCTCGACCAGACGACCCTCGAACGGCGGCGCCTTCCACAGATCGGGCTGCGTCACCGGCATCGTGTCATATTGCCAATAGACGATCAGCGTCTTCTTCGCGCCCTCGTTGCAATTCGCATAGACGACCGGATTGCCCTGCGTGCCATACTTCGTCTTGCCGACGTCGAACACCTGCGTCTTCTGGCAGCCGAGCTGATCGAAGAAGCCCTTCACCATCTCGGCCGATTCCTGAATACCTTCGCCGGTATTCGAGATGCTTGGCTGCTGGATCCACTTCTGCAGGTTCACGACATGATCGTCGATATGCGTGTCGATATAGTCGAATACCTTCGGCAGATCGGCATTCTTGATCTTCGACATGTCCGGCTTGACCGTTTCGTCGCCATAGGGACGGATGCCGAGCTTGGGGCCGGTGGAGTCCTTCGAAGCCGTGGCGTTGCCGCCGTCACTGCTCTTGCCGCACGCCACGAGCGCCAGCGCGAGCGCCGCCGTGACCGACATCTTCGCCATCATCTTCATCAGAACCCCCGTTCCTATTCTGCGGCCATCGATCGCAGGCGGGATGCGCCTGCGATCGTGACCCGATCGAAGAAAGAAAGCTGCGTCACGAACCCGAAGCGGCGGCCGCAGCCGGAGCGGCGGTCGGCTTCTTGTCGCCCGCCGGCGGTGCGACCGGAGCGACCGGCACCGGGCCGTTGAGGCCGGCATAGCTGTAGAGCGCGGTGGCGATCAGCTTTTCGGAGCTGGCCATGCCGAGCTGCTTGCCCGAGCCCTCGATCGCATACCATTCGTTCGCGGCGTGGGCGTTGCCGCCGGCACCACCGCGCGCGGTGTTGATCGGCAGATCGATGTTGGTGCCCTTGCCGGCGAAGACATAAGCCGGCCAGTAACCGCCGCCGCCGCCCGAGAAGGGGCCGCCGCCGCCGCCGAGGCCGAACACCGACTGGCTGTAGGAATTGGCGCGGAACAGATCATTGTTGTTGTCGCGCTTGGCCCACGGCACATCGCCGACGACGTTGATCTTCACGTCCTTATAGCCGAGCTGATCGAGATATTTCCGCAGCTTGGCGACGATATCGTCGCCCGTCATGTTCGGCTGGTACCGGAAATTGTGTTTCGAGGTGATCTTGTTCGGCAGGATCGCGCCCGAGCCGCCGGCGAACATGTTGCCGCCCCAGATGCCGTCGAGGTTCATCGACGTGCCCGAGCGCAGCATCTTGAGGACCTCATAAGGATCGTCCGAGATGAAGCGCGTCAGGCCGGCATTCTTGGCCGCCTGCTTCAGATCAAAATTGGCGGCGGCCTTGTGGAAGGCGGCATCCTGCTCCGGCGTCGGCGGCAGGAGATCGTCGTAGAAGCCGGGGATCATCACGTGGTTGCCGTCCGGCGACACCATCTTGGAGAGCATCGTGATGTGGCGCCAGGCCGGGCTGTCGACGGCGAGCTTCATCACGCCGTGGACGTCCGAATAATCCGGGCCGCGGCCCCAATCGTGGCCGCTGGTCGTCAGCTCGACGAACACGCAGCCTTCCGAACCGCCGGGACCCCAGACGCCGTCCGCGCCCTTGAACAGGTCCTGATGGTCGGTCATGAACTTGTTGAGGCCGATGTCCATGCGCTCCTCGTCGCCTTCGGCCACGAAGATCAGGTTCACCGGCAGCTTGCCGGTGACGGCCTTGATCGACATGACGGCGTTCAGGAACGTCATTTCGGGGCCCTTGGAGTTGGTCGCGCCGCGACCGATCAG
This sequence comes from Sphingomonas sp. AP4-R1, assembly GCF_013113735.1. Taxonomy (NCBI): domain Bacteria; kingdom Pseudomonadati; phylum Pseudomonadota; class Alphaproteobacteria; order Sphingomonadales; family Sphingomonadaceae; genus Sphingomonas; species Sphingomonas sp. AP4-R1. Next base: position 4,194,310 of record NZ_CP053346.1, on the reverse strand, counting down.
GACCTTCTTGAACGGAGCCTGCTCGACCAGGCGGCCTTCGAACGGCGGGGCCTTCCACAGGTCGGGCTGGGTGACCGGCATCGTGTCATATTGCCAGTAGACGATCAGCGTCTTCTTCGCGCCTTCGTCGCACTTGCCGTACACGACCGGATTGGCCTGCGAGCCCCACTTGGTCTTGCCCGGCTCATAGACCTTGGTGGTCTGGCAGCCGAGCTGGTCGAAGAAGCCCTTCACCATCTCGGCCGATTCCTGAATACCTTCGCCGGTATTCGAAATGGACGGCTGCTGGATCCACTTCTGCAGGTTCACGACATGATCGTCGATATGCTTGTCGACATAGTCGAAGATCTTGGGGAGATCGGCATTCTTGATCTTCGACATGTCCGGCTTGACCGTCTCGTCGCCATAAGGGCGGATGCCGAGCTTGGGGCCGGAGCTTTCGGCGCTGGCGCTGGCATTGCCCTTTTCGCCGTCGCTCTTGCCGCAGGCGGCGAGGGCGAGCGCGAGCGCTGCTGTGACCGAGAGCTTCGTGATCATCTTCATGGAGGAGGCCTTCTTCATAAAATCAGTTCTTCGCAGCCGGGGCGGCGGGCTTGTCGCTCGACGGGATCGGCCCGTTGAGGCCGGCGTAATTGTAGAGGGCGGTGACGGCGATCTTCTCGGCGCTGGCCATGCCGAGCTGGCTGCCCGCGCCCTCGATCGCATACCATTCGTTCGCCGCATGGGCGTTGCCGCCCGTGCCGCCGCGCACCGCGCTGATCGGGATGTCGATGTTCGTCTCGCGGCCGGAGAAGAGATAGGCGGGCCAGTAACCGCCGCCGCCGCCCGCCAGCATGATGCTGTCCGTATTGCCGCTGGCCGGCGCCGGCATCCCGAAGATGGTCTGCGTATAGGCGTTGGCGCGCGAGAGATCGTTGTTCGTGTTGCGCTTGGCCCACGGCACGTCGCCGACGACATTGATCTCGACATCCTTGTAGCCGAGCTGGTCGAGATATTTGCGCAGCTTGGCGACGATGTCCGGACCGGACATGTTCGGCACGTAACGGAAGTTATGCTTGGAGATGATCTGGTTGGGCAGGATCGCGCCCGAGCCGCCGGCGAACATGTTGCCGCCCCAGATGCCGTCGAGGTTCATCGACGTGCCCATCCGCGCCATCTTCAGCTGCGTATAGGGATCGTCCGAGATGAAGCGGGCGACGCCGAGATTGGCGGCAGCCCTCTTGAGGTCATAGGTCTTCGCCGTCTTGCGAAGCATCGCGTCTTCTTCGGCGCTCGGCGGGACGATATTGTCGTAGAAGCCGGGGATCAGCACCGTATTGCCGTCCGGCGAGACGAGCTTCGAGAGCATCTGGATGTGACGCCAGGCGGGGCTGTCGACCGAGCGCTTGTTGCCGCCGTGAATGTCCGAATAGACAGGCCCGCGACCCCAGCTCTTGCCGCTCGTCTTCAGCTCGACGAACACGCAGCCTTCCGAGCCGCCGCCGCCCCAGAGCGCGTCCGCGCCCTTGAACAGGTCCTGATGCTCGGTCATGAACTTGTTGAGGCCGACGTCCATGCGCTCCTCGTCGCCCTCGGCCACGAAGATGATGTTGACGGGCAGCTTGCCCGATACCGCCTTGATCGAAAGCAGGGCGTTGAAGAAGGTCATCTCCGGGCCCTTGGAGTTGGTCGCGCCGCGCCCGATCAGGACCTTCTTGAACGGCGCCTGCTCGACCAGACGACCCTCGAACGGCGGGGCCTTCCACAGATCGGGCTGCGTCACCGGCATCGTGTCATATTGCCAGTAGACGACGAGCGTCTTCTTCGCGCCTTCGTCGCACTTGGCGTAGACGACCGGATTCGCCTGCGATCCCCATTTGGTCTTGCCGGGCTCGAACACCTGGCTCTTCTGGCAGCCGAGCTGATCGAAGAAGCCCTTCACCATTTCGGCCGATTCCTGAATACCTTCGCCGGTATTCGAGATGGACGGCTGCTGGATCCACTTCTGCAGATTCACGACATGATCGTCGATATGGCTGTCGATATAATCGTAGATCTTGGGAATGTCCGGATTCTTGATCTTGGACATGTCGATCTTCACGGTCTCGTCGCCGTGCGGGCGGATGCCCAGCTTGGGGCCGGAGGATTCCTTGGAGGCCGTCGCGTTGCCCGTCTCGCTGCCCTTGCCGCAACCGGCAAGGCTGGCCGCGAGGCTGAGGGCCACCGGCATCCACAGCAATGATCTCGCCTTCTTCCCCATTCCAGCCCCCAGGATGATTGATCAGATTTCGATGCGATGCGCGGGCGGACACATGAGGCCCATGGGACGGACCGGTCGGCCGCCCGCGCGAAGAGAAGGGAGCCGACAAGCGGCGCGGGTCGCTTCCCGGCGAAGCGAGGATATCGGAAAGACGCGCCGGTCGCCCACGATCAGCGCAGCCGCGATCCGGGCGCGACGCGGAGGCTGGGCGCCTCCCGGGAGGGGAGCGCGGTGAGGCGGCTTCTGACCAGCAATGCGCGCGACATCGGACCCTCCATCAAGGAAGCTGCTCGCCTTTTCGATATCCCCACCACCCCGAACGGGAGCCCCGACGCCGCGCGCCATCGATGAGCGAGCGGCTTTTCTTGTCGGGGGATCGTAACGGGAATCAGCTTGCGGTTCCCGGCTTATTTGAGCGCACTAAACGATTTGTCGGCAGGCTTTCCAACAATTCTCCGGATAGTACGCTTTTTTTCGTCACAAACGGGTGCGATCGTTTGGTAAGGTGAATCGCAGTGCGGATTTTTCGAAGCTTATCGGCTTCGTTGAAGGGAAAACGTCCGAAAGGGCCTTATTCCGGCATTTTTCGGTCAATTTTGACGCTCTCGACGAACGACATGCGTTTCATGACGATATTCCGGGCGGTCGTCCAGCTGGCCGAGCCGGGGGCGATTTCGTCCATATGGCCGTCGCCGGGCACGACGATGCGACGGATGCCGGCGTTGCCGACGCGTGCGGCATAGGCTTCGGCCGCATCCGGCGGCGCGATGCCGTCGCCAATGCCGTTGATCAGGAGGATCGGGATGGTCGGCTGCGGCAGGCGCGCGGGGGAGGTGTCGGCGAAGGGATCGCGCCGGTGCTCCGTATCCACGAGCTGCAGGACGGACTCGGCGCGGCAGGTGTCGCCCGGCGGTGCGGCGGCGGCCTCGAGATCGGGCAGGCCGCCGAGACTGACGACGGCGGCGATCGGGAGCGGGGCGGGGCCGTGAAGGGGGCTCGTGGGGGCGATGTCGGGCCGTGCCGCCAGCCACAAGGCGAGATGCCCGCCCGCCGAATGGCCGATCGCCATGACGGGAGCGGTGCGGAGCCGGTAGCGGGCGCCTTCCCGTGCGAGCAGATCGGCCGCTGCCGCGACATCGCGGAATGTGCCCGGATAGCCGCCGCCCGGTCGATCGATCCCGCGATATTCGATGTTCCACACCGCGATGCCGTGCGCGCGCAGATCGGCGGCGGCACGGTCCATGATGTCGGCGGTGGCGACGTGGGTGCGCCAGCAGCCGCCATGGATCATCAGCACGACGGGGAAGGGGCCCTTGCCCTCGGGCCGCCACAGATCGACATGCTGGAGCGGATCGGCGCCATAAGCGATCCGCTCCGGCCGCGCGCCCGCCGCCGCCGCCCTGCACCCCGCGATTGCGCCCAGGCTCAGCAGCAGGAGGGGCAGGGCGCGGCGGATCATTTGATGATCTTGGCGAGCCCCCGCGAAAGCTGCAACGCGCCGTTGAGCCGGCCTTCCGCATTCGGCCAGTCGCGCTGGATCACCAGCTTGCTGTCCGGACGCAGCTTGGCGGTGCCCTTCAGCCGCTGCACATAGGCGATCAGCCCTTCCAGATCGGGGAACTGATCCTCGAAGAAGGTGACAAGCGCGCCCTTGGGACCCACATCCAGCTTGGCGATGCAGGCCTTGCGGCAGTTGAGCTTCGTCTCGATCACGATCAGCAGATTCTTGGTCGCCTCGGGCAGCGGACCGAAGCGATCGATCATCTCGGCCGCGAACGCCTCGATGCCCTGCTTGTCCTCGATCTCGTTCAGGCGGCGATAGAGACCCATGCGGAGATCCAGATCGGGCACATATTCGTCCGGGATCATGATCGGCGCATCGACGCTGATCTGCGGCGAGAATTCGCGGCTGCGCGCCGCTTCCGCGAGGCCGCCCGCCTTGGCGTCGACGATCGCCTCCTCCAGCATCGACTGGTAGAGTTCGAAGCCGACTTCCTTGATGTGGCCCGATTGCTCGTCGCCCAGCAGATTGCCCGCGCCGCGAATGTCGAGATCGTGGCTGGCGAGCTGGAAGCCCGCACCCAGCGTATCGAGGTTCGAGAGGATGTGGAGGCGCTTCTCGGCCGTCTCGGTGATCTGCCGGTTGGGTGGCGTCGTGAGATAGGCGTAGGCGCGCGTCTTCGAGCGGCCGACGCGACCCCGGATCTGATAGAGCTGGGCGAGGCCGAAGCGATCGGCGCGGTGGACGATCATCGTGTTGGCCGACGGAATATCCAGCCCGCTCTCGATGATCGTGGTGGAGACGAGCACCTCGAACTTCTTGTCGTAGAAAGCGGACATGCGCTCTTCCACCTCGCCCGCCGCCATCTGGCCGTGGGCGGTGACGTAGCGCACCTCGGGCACTTCCTTGCGGAGGAATTCCTCGATGTCGGGCAGGTCGGCCACGCGCGGGGCGATGAAGAAGCTCTGGCCGCCGCGATAATGTTCGCGCAGCAAGGCCTCGCGGATCACGACCGGATCCCACGGCGCCACATAGGTGCGCACGGCGAGGCGATCGACCGGCGGCGTCTGGATCACCGACAATTCGCGCAGGCCCGACATCGCCATCTGCAGCGTGCGCGGGATCGGCGTGGCGGTGAGCGTCAGCTGGTGGACGTCGGTCTTGAGCGCCTTCAGTCGCTCCTTGTGGGTCACGCCGAAGCGCTGTTCCTCGTCGACGATGACGAGGCCGAGCCGCTTGAACTCGATCCCCTTCGCCAGAAGCGCGTGCGTGCCGATCACGATATCGATCGTGCCGTCGGCGAGGCCCTCCTTGGTGCGCTTGGCTTCGGCGGTGCCGACGAGGCGGGAGAGGCGCCCGATCTGCATCGGGAAGCCGCGGAAGCGCTCCTCGAAATTGGTGAAATGCTGGCGCGCGAGAAGCGTGGTGGGGCAGACGACCGCCACCTGCATGCCCGCCATCGCCGCGACGAAGGCCGCGCGCAACGCCACCTCGGTCTTGCCGAAGCCCACGTCGCCGCAGACCAGCCGGTCCATCGGCTTGCCCGCTCCCAGATCGTCGAGCGTGTCGCCGATCGCGCGATCCTGATCGTCGGTCTCCTGATAGGGGAAGCGATCGACGAACGCGTTATAGGCCGCATCCGGTACGGCGGCATCGGCGGAGCGCAGCGCGCGCAGCGCGGCGGTGGCGATCAGCTCACCCGCAATCTCGCGGATGCGCTCCTTCATCTTCGCCTTGCGACGCTGCCAGGCCTCGCCGCCCAATTTGTCGAGCGTGCCGCCTTCCTCCGCGCCGTAGCGCGACAGGACTTCGAGATTTTCGACGGGGACGTAGAGCTTGTCGCCGCCCGCATAGGACAGCGCCACGCAATCGTGCGGCACCTTGCTGACGGGGATCTGCGTCAGTCCCTCGTAGCGGCCGATGCCGTGATCGGCATGGACGACGAGATCGCCGGGCGAGAGCGTCGCCAGTTCGGCGAGGAAGGCGTCGGCCGACTTGCGGCGCTTCTGGCGGCGGACGAGCCTGGCGCCCAGCATGTCCTGCTCGGTCAGCAGCGCGACGTCGGGCGTGGTGAAGCCGTGGTCGAGCGGAAGCACGGCGAGCGCGGTGGTTCCGGGCGTGAAGGCGCGGCCGAGCGCGTCCTGCCAATCCTCGGCATACATGGCCGCGGTCAGCCCATGTTCTTCCAGCAGGCCCTTCAGCCGCTCGCGCGCGCCGACCGAATAGCTCGCCAGCACCACCTTGCGCTTGGTGAGCGCCATCTTGCCGAGATGCTCGACCACCGCGTCATAGACGTTCGCATTCTGCGCGCGCTCGGGCGCGAAATCGCGCGCGGGATCGACGCCCAGATCGATCACGCGATCACTGTCCGGCTCGTGGAACGGCGTGACGAGGTGGATCGGGCGATCCTTCACCGCGTCGGTCCATTCGCGCTGCATCAGATAGAGATCGGACGGCGCGAGCGGGCGATAGCTGCCCGGATCACCCTTCAGCGCGCGGACGCGATTCTGGTGATAATCCTGCACCGCCTCGAACCGTGCCTCGGCGGCGCCGTCCGCACCCGCATCGCGGATGATCAGGTCGTCGGGCGACAGATGGTCGAGCAACGTCGCCAGCCGCTCTTCGAACAAAGGCAGCCAATGCTCCATGCCTGCGAGACGCCGCCCCTCGGACACCGCCTGATAGAGCGGGTCCCCGGTGGCGTTCGCGCCGAACTTCTCGCGATAGCGCGTGCGAAAGCGCTTGATGCTGTCCGCATCCAGCAAGGCCTCGGACGCGGGCAGGAGCGTGAAGCCGTCGATCTTCGCGGTGGTGCGCTGATCGTCGGGCGAGAATTGGCGCAGGCTTTCGATCTCGTCGCCGAAGAAATCGAGGCGCAGCGCGAGGCTCTCGCCCGACGGGAACAGATCGACGAGGCCGCCGCGCACCGCATATTCGCCGGCTTCGTGGACCGTGTCGGTGCGGACATAGCCATTGGCCTGCAGCAGTTCGGCCAGCGCATCGCGATCGATCCGCTCGCCCGGCGCCAGCGTCGCGGCCAATTGGCGGATGCGGAAGGCGGTCAGCGTGCGCTGCGTGATCGCGTTGGCCGTCGTGACGAGCAGTTGCGGCCCATCCGCCTTGCGCTGGAGCGCGTGGAGCCCGGCCAGCCGCTCGGAGGTCGCGCGCAGCGAGGGCGAGGCGCGATCATAGGGCAGGCAGTCCCATGCGGGGAAGCCGATCGTCTCCACTTCGGGCGCGAAATAGCGTGCGGCGTCCGCCACGGCGCGCATGCCCGTCTCGTCCGGCGCGATGAAGACGGCGCGGCCGCCCTTGCCGTTCTTCGCGGCGGCGCGTGCGAGATCGGCCATCAGCCACGGCAGGAACCCCGCCGGCGCGCCCGCGAGCGTCAGCGCCTCGCCGGCCTTCAGGATGCGCGAGAGATCGGTCATGCGGCCTTCTTCTCCCCTCCCGTCTGCGGGAGGGGGTGGGGGTGGGCAGTCGACGATGATGGCAGGCGATGCGCTATCGAGAGGGCGGGCTGGCCCACCCCCGACCCCTCCCGCAAGCAGGAGGGGAGATCGAACGCGCTCACTTCTGCACCTCCACGAAATCGAGACGGCACAGGCGCTCCATCATCGGTCCCTGCCACTGGGGCGGGATCGGCTGGACCTTCATCGCCCAGGCCATGATGTCCACGTCCTGCTCCTCCAGAAACGCTTCGAACCAGGCGATGTCGGCGTCGCTCCAGTCCTGCGCGCACTGGTCGTAGAAGCCACCGATCATCAGATCGGCTTCCTTCGTGCCGCGATGCCAGGCGCGGAAACGCAGGCGCTTGAGGCGGGTGTCGCGGTCCATCTTCGTCCAATGCGGAATGGCCGGCAGCCGCTGCGCGACGCCGGTGAGGTGGGGTGAAGGCTGGCATCTAGGAGCCACGCGCGCGGGAGACAATGGCCGGTTGGGGCGACGAGGGGATACGGGGGGAAGCCGGCCCGCGCTCGAGGGCCCTCCGCAACGGTTGCGTCCGCACCGTCCCGCGCGTACAAAATACGCGGCTTCTATCGCCGGGACCCGCCCATGATACCCTTTCTCGCCGTCGCCTTGTCGCTGGCATCGTTGCCGTCCGTTTCGGGCGACTTCGATCATGACGGCAAGCGCGACACGGCCGAGGTGGTGAAGGCGGCCGAGGGCTACAAGCTGCTGCTCCGGCGCGGCGCGGCGCTGGGCAAGCCGCTGACCTTGATGTCGCTGGCGGATCCGGCCAATTTCTACCTCGGCACCGCGCAGAGCGGCGAGTTCGCGACGGCCTGCGGCAAGGGCTTTGGCGCGCGCGGCATGCGCTGCAATCGTCCGCGCGTGACGCTCAAGGGCAACGAACTCGCCTTCGGCTTTCGCGAGGCATCGGACGGCGTGGCCATCTGGAAGGGCGGCCGCTTCGATCTCGTCTGGCTGACCGACTGACCGCAACAGGCTTGGGCAGCGCTTGCGGCCGGACATACTTCACCCGCTCTTCACTGAAATCGAGGCCCTGAAAGGCGTCGGACCCGCGCTCGCCAGGCCGCTCGGCCGGCTCGGGCTCGCGAAGGTGCGCGATCTGCTGTTCCACCTGCCGACCGGTTGGATCGACCGGAAGACGGTGACGGAACTGGACGAGGCCGATGTCGGCCAGATCGTGACGACGGTGGTGACGCCGACCGACTATCGCTTCGGCGGATCGGCGCGTGCGCCCGCCCGCGTCGTGGCGATGGACGCGGCCGACAACACGGTGGCGCTGGTCTTCTTCGGCGGCGGCTCCGGCTATGCGAAGAAACTGTTGCCGCTGGGCGAGCCGCGCGCGATCAGCGGCAAGCTGGAGCGCTACGATCAGTGGCTCCAGATCGTCCACCCTGAGGTGATGGCGCCCGACGAGGCGAAGGCGCTGCCCGAGCGCGAGGCCGTCTACCCGCTGTCCGAAGGGCTCACCGGCAAGAGGCTCGCCGCTTTGATCCAGACTGCGGAAGAGCGGATGCCCGATCTGCCCGAATGGATCGAGCCGAGCCTGCTCGCGCGCCACGGCTGGCCGGACTGGCGCGACGCAGTCACGCGCATCCACGCCGATCCGTCCGAGCGGATCGTGCGCGAGCGGCTGGCCTATGACGAACTGTTCGCCAACCAGCTCGCCTTGATGCTGGTGCGTGCCAGCTCCCGGCGGCGGCGCGGCAATCCTCTGGTGGGCGACGGGCGGCTGCGCGATGCGCTGAAACTGCCTTATTCGCCCACGGGCGCGCAGGCGCGATCGATGCGCGAGATCGAGGGTGACCTCGCCCAGTCCGCGCCGATGCTGCGCCTGCTGCAGGGCGATGTCGGCGCGGGCAAGACTTTGGTGGCGCTGATGGCGATGCTGGTGGCGGTGGAGGCGGGCGCGCAGGCGGCGATGCTGGCACCGACCGAGATCCTCGCGCGCCAGCATTATGACACGCTCTCGCGCCAGCTGGCGGGCCTGCCCGTCAACATCGCGGTGCTGACCGGGCGCGACAAGGGCCGTGCGCGCGAGGCGACGATGATGGGCCTCGCCGACGGATCGATCCACATCCTCGTCGGCACGCACGCGATCTTCCAGGAGGCCGTCGCCTATCGCCATCTGGGGTTGGTGGTGATCGACGAGCAGCATCGCTTCGGCGTCGCCCAGCGCATGCTGCTGACGCAGAAGGCGGAGCGCCCCCCGCATCTGCTGGCGATGACCGCGACGCCGATCCCGCGCACGCTGACGCTCAGCCAATATGGCGAGATGGACGTGAGCCGCCTCGACGAGCGCCCGCCGGGGCGCCAGCCGATCGAGACGCGGGTGATCTCCGAAGAGCGGCTCGGCGAGGTGGTCGACGGGCTCGGGCGTCATCTGGCGGCCGGGGGGCAGGCCTATTGGGTCTGTCCGCTGGTCGAGGAGAATGAGGCGAGCGACCTCGCCGCCGCCGAAAGCCGCGCGATCATGCTGAAGGCGCGCTTCGGCGAGACGGTCGGGCTGATCCACGGCCGCATGAAGGGACCGGAGAAGGATCAGGTGATGGAAGCCTTTTCGACCGGCCGCCTCGGCGTGCTGGTCGCCACCACCGTGATCGAGGTGGGCGTGGACGTGCCCAATTCCACCTTGATGATCATCGAGCATGCCGATCGCTTCGGCCTCGCCCAGCTCCACCAGTTGCGCGGGCGCGTGGGGCGGGGCGAGGGGCGCTCGGTCTGCATCCTGCTGCGCGGCGGGCAATTGGGCGAGACGGCGCGTGCGCGCCTCGCTCTGCTGCGCGAGAGCAATGACGGCTTCCGCATCGCGGAGGAGGATCTGCGCCTGCGCGGTGCGGGCGAGATATTGGGCACGCGCCAGTCGGGCGAGGCGGCGTTCCGGCTCGCCAGCCCCGAACAGGTGCAGGCGTTGATCGAGGTGGCGAGCGATGACGCCCGCCTCCTCGTTGATCGCGACGGCGGGCTGGAAGGGCCGCGCGGCCAGGCCGCCCGGATCGCTCTCTATCTTTTCGAGCGGGATGCCGCCGTGGGGCTGCTGCACTCCGGCTGAGTGACAGGCGTTTCCGTACTCCGGCGAAAGCCGGAGTCCAGGGCCGCAAGCGTGCCGCCCGCAGCTCTGGGCTCCTGCGTCCGCAGGAGCACGGTGGGGCTTATATCTGGCCCCGGCTGCTTCTCATTGGCCACACTTCGACACGTTCCCGTGTCTCAGCATTGCTGGTGTGTGGCTTTGCGGCGTTTATTTTTCTCAGAGTTTCCAGCTCAGTAGGAATGCTTGCGCTGCAGTGCAGCATGGTTGGCAGAGAGGCCCTCATACCCGATATCGTCGCTACACCTGCCGCTTGAGCCGGTGATTGGAGAGGATGCCTGTCGCTTCCCGGCGAACGGCCATTCGCCGCGATGCCTCCGTCGCGGCGCAGACTCAGGCCGGAGTATGGTTGCATGACCCTTACCGCCGCCCGCCGTACGCATTGGCGCGCGATGCTCGTCGTCGCCACGTTGTTCGTGGGTGTCGCCTTGCTGTTCGCGTCGCACGTGACGGAAACGCCGCAGACGATGATCGCGGCCTCGCGCGCGGCGCTGATGTTCGGCCTGATCGGTCTGCGCTTCGTGGCCTTCGGTGCCGTCGAAGAAGCGGAAGGCGCACCTGACGGCGATCACGCCGAAGACGGCGCCGATGGGCGTTGATCTCCCGATCCGGCGTGATGCCGCCAAACCTCTTCGTCGCCCGCTGCCCCGCGCGATCCTCACCCTGTTGCCGCCTGGTCCCAAATCCATGATTCTGAATCGTATTCCCCGTATCCGCCAGATCTTCACGGAGATCTGGAAAGTCCTCGGCGCGTTGTTCCTGTGGGACGTGATCGTCACGGCCTTCTATTTCATCATGCCGTTCCATGCGCCGGCGCTGCCGCTCACCCTGTTCGGCACGGTGCTGGCGCTGTTCCTCGGCTTCAAGAGCAACTCGGCCTATCAGCGCTGGTGGGAAGGGCGCATCCTGTGGGGCGCGATGGTCAATGCATCGCGCAGCCTGGCACGCGCGTCCAGCACGTTTCTGGAAGGGGGCGGCGCGGCGACGCACGATCTGCGGCGTACGATCATTCTGCGCCAGATCGCCTATGTCCATGCGCTGCGCTGCCAGTTGCGGCGGCAGGATCCCGCGCCGGACGTGCTGCGGATGCTGAGCCCGGAGGAGGCGCAGGAGGGGCTCAGCCGCGCCAACGTCGCCAACGGCCTGCTCGACGGCACCGGCCGCCGGTTCGCGCAGGCGCAGCGGCAGGGGCATATCGACACGATCCAGCAGTCGCGCATCGAAAGCCTGCTGATCGACATGGCCAACGCGCAGGGCGGCATGGAGCGGATCAAGAATACGCCGCTGCCGAACGGCTACCGCTTCTTCCCGGAATTCTTCACGCGCCTGTTCTGCGTGCTGCTGCCGATCGGGCTGGTCGAGACGCTGGGCATCGCCACGCCGGTGGGATCGACGGTGGCGGGCATCATGTTTCTCGCCGCGCTCCGGATCGGTGATGATCTGGTCGACCCCTTCGCCAATGCAGTTCATGACGTGCCGTTGAGTGCGATCTGCCGGACGATCGAGATCGATCTGCTGCAGGGCATCGGCGATCCCGCGCCGCCGCCGGCCCAGCCGGTGAACGGGGTGCTCTGGTAAGGCCGCGGGAGTATCGAGAGGCAAAGGATCGAGCACCCGTCCTTCGTCATTGCGTCTCTACGCTCGCGATGACGAAGGTTAGGCTCCGTCGCGCGGCCGCCGCTCGTGAAACAGATGCGTCGCCATCGTCGCTCCCAGTATCGGGGCGATGAGGTTCACGATCGGCAGCAGGAAGATGGCGGTGATGACGATCCCGATCGCCGCCCGCTCCGCGCGGGTCGAGCGCAGCCAGCGGCCGCTTTCGACGGCGGGCCTGTGCCGCGCGGCGACCATCTCGCCGAAATCGCGGCCGATCGCGACGCCGTTGACGATCACGAACAGGATGATCGGGCCGATGCCGGTGAACAGCAGCAGCAGATAGAAGGGCAGCGCCACGATATTGTAGAGCAGCAGCCGCACCGCGGAGCGCAGGCCGAGCAGCAGCGCGCCCAGCACGCCGACCGGCCGCGCGATCGCGGCGGCCGAGGGATAATGGATCGTCTCGACGGCGGATACGACCCGGTCCGAATAGGCCGCGATCACGCCGAGCGCGACGGCCGGGAACAGGAGCCAGATGCCGAGCCCGGTGAGGAGCAGGGCGCCGAGCCCGCTGGCGGACGCGCCCAGCTCGCAGCTTTGCATGCTCATCAGGCTGCACGGATCGGCACCATCGAGCGCCCAGAGGGCGAGGATGCCGAGCCCGACGAAGATCAGCAACGTCGCGAACAGCGAGCGGAACAGGATCGCGACGATCTGCGGCCGCGCGAGATCGGCGAGCGAAAGGGGCAGGGAACGCAACACCGAAAGGAAATGGCTGTGGATGGGCGTGGTTCCGGCGAGAGCTGTACGCGAGACCCGTTCCGCCGTTCATCCCGAGCGAAGTCGATGGACGGGCTTCTGGCCCCATCGTTTGCAGCCCGTGCTTCGACAGGCTCAGCACGAACGGCTTCTTTAAGGTACCGAGGCTACAGCAGGATCCCGTGATGCGGATGGAGGGGGGGTGGCGCCTCCCGGCCGAGCGATTGCAGCAGATTGGCCTCGATCGTCCGGCACATGGCGGACAGGGGCAGATCGTGGACGGTGTTGGCGAACGGGTCCGTCAGATCGTCTCCGATCGCGAAGACCGCGAGGAACATCAGCCCCGCCAGCGTCGAGCCGACCGGAGTGGCGATGCCCAGCGTCTCCACCAGCCCGACGGGCAGCAGCAGGCAGAACAGGCGGGTGAAGAGCGCGGGCACGAAGCGATACTGGTTGGGCAGCGGCGTGTTCTTCAGCCGCTCCATCCCGCCCTGCGCGTTGGCGATATCGATCAGCACGGCATCGAGATGGGTTTGCTTGATCGAATCGATCCGGCCTTCGTCGGAGGCGGCCGCCACGCGCACGCCGATATTCTCGAGCAGGCTGTTGGCCGGATTCTGCGTCGAGAGCAGGTGATCGATCCCGTCGGCCGGCAGGAAATCGCGCACCTTGCCGTCGAGCGGCTGGCGGCGGAGCTGGCAGCGCAGCGCATGCACATAGGCGATCTGCTGCAGGACGATCGCCTGCGCGCGCGGATCGTCCCGGCCGAGGAAGGCGATCACGTTGCGCGTCAGGCTGCGCGAGGCGTTGATGAGCGCCCCCCACAGCACGCGCCCCTCCCACCAGCGCTGATAGGCCGAATTGCTGCGGAAGCCGAGGAACAGCGCGAGCGCCGTGCCGAACAAGGTGAGCGGCAGTTCGGGCGCGTGGAAGGGCGAATAGAGATAGAAGCCGGTGACGGCCACGTCCCACACGAACAGCCCTGCCAGCGGGCGCCATATCTCGCGCACGATCGTCTTGAAGTTGGGAACGCCGTCGACGATCATGGCGGGGTTTCCTCTAGCGCGTCAGCAGCGCGTGGCGCTTCTTGCCCAGGCTGATCTTCACGTTGGCATCGGCCTCCAGCTGGATCTGGAACGTGTCGTCCTTGATCGGCAGATCGTTCAGGCGAACCGCGCCCTCCGCGATCTTGCGGCGCGCCTCGCCGTTGGATCCGGCGAGGCCCAGCACGGTGAGCGCCTGGATGATGCCGATCGATCCGGTGGGAACCGAAAGCTTCGGAAGCGCGTCACCCGCGCCACCTTCCTCGAACGTGGCGCGCGCGGTGGCGGCGGCGACGGACGCCGCGCCCTTGCCGCGACACAGAGCGGTGGCTTCGTCCGCCAGCACCTTCTTCGCTTCATTGATCTCGGCGCCCTGCAGCGCCTCCAGCTTGGCGATTTCATGCAGCGGCAGGTCGGTGAACAGGCGCAGGAAGCGGCCCACGTCGCGATCGTCGGTGTTGCGCCAGAACTGCCAGTAATCGAAGTGCGGCAGCTGATCCTCGTGCAGCCAGATGGCGCCCGCCATCGTCTTGCCCATCTTGCCGCCATCGGCCGTGGTGATCAGCGGCGTGGTGACGCCGAACACCTCGGTGCCGTCCATGCGGCGCGACAGCTCGATCCCGTTGACGATATTGCCCCACTGGTCCGATCCGCCCATCTGCAGGCGGCAGCCGGCGCGACGCGACAGCTCCAGGAAATCATAGGCCTGGAGGATCATGTAGTTGAATTCAAGGAAGCTCAACGACTGTTCGCGATCCAGCCGGAGCTTGACCGAGTCAAAGCTCAGCATCCGGTTGACCGAGAAATGCTGGCCGACGTCACGCAGGAAGGGAATATATTCCAGCGCATCCAGCCAATCGGCATTGTTGACCATCACCGCATCGGACGGACCGTCGCCGAACGTGAGGAAGCGTTCGAAGATGCGCTTGATCGAGGCGACATTGGTCGCGATTCCGTCCTCGGCCAGCAGCTTGCGCGCCTCGTCCTTGAAGCTCGGATCGCCGATCTTCCCGGTGCCGCCGCCCATCAGCACGATCGGCTTGTGGCCGGTCTGCTGCATCCGGCGCAACAGCATGATCTGCACCAGCGAACCCACGTGCAGCGAAGGCGCGGTCGGATCGAAGCCGATATAGCCGGGCACCACCTGCTTCGACGCCAGCGCATCGAGCGCCGCCGGATCGGTGACCTGATGGATATAGCCACGCTCGTCGAGCAGGCGGAGGAGATCGGACTGGAAGTGTGACATTGCGGGGCGCGCCTAGCATGGCGACGCGAGGGTTGCGAGCCGTGGATAGCGGCGGGATGAAAGACCGCCGGGCTTTGCGACGATCCGTATTCCACCCGCTTTAAAAATGACGGCCAGCCCACGAGATAGGAAGCGGGCGATCGCCATGCGCCCCTCCGGCATCCCATCGCCGCCGGGCTACGAGACGGGGAAGATGGACGGTATCGACGAGCTTCAGCCCCTGTCCCGCCTTTCGGGGGCGTTGGCCGACAAGGGCTATGTGCATCTCGACGCCCGCGATTTTCGATCGCTGGCGGGCGCGCAGGATCCGGCGGAATTCGCGTCGTTCGCGGCCATGTGGAGCGATATGCCGCTGGACGATCATATGGCGGATGGCGGGCGCTATCGTCGGCGGCGCCATGCGGCGTTCCGCGCGCAGGGTGGGGGCCTGATCCGCAAGCCGCATCAGGCGCATTTCCAGAGCAAGGATCATAATCCGCTGAACGGCGATCGGCAGCGCTGGTTCGCGCCCGTTCACGACGCCTTCGTCGCGCATCCGATCGCGCAGCGGCTGTTCGCGCTCTGCACGCCGCTCTTCGCATCGATCGAAGGCGGCTATCCCGCGCGGTGCTGGGACGTGGAGCTTCACCAGTTCCGGATCGAGGCGCGCGGCGGCGCGCTCGGGCTGCCGACGCCGGAGGGCATGCATCGTGACGGTGTCGACTGGGTTCTGGTGATGCTGACCGGGCGGACCAATGTCGATGCGGGCACCACGCGGATCATCGACGAGGCGGGCCGGCGCGACAGCTTCACCCTGACCGAGCCCGGCGAGGCCGTGCTGCTGGACGACAGGCGGATCCGGCACGGCGTGACCGCCATCCGCGCGCTGGATCCCGCTCTGCCCGCGCATCGGGACGTGCTGGTGGTGACCTGGCGGGCCGCCTGATCGGGATGGGCCGGCCGCCGCGTCAGCGCGGCGGATGCAGCGATTCGACCAGTTCGACCACCTCGAAATCGTAGCGCACCCAGCCGCGCTGGCGGGCGGCATCGGCCGTCGCCGCCTTCTTGCCGGTCGCCTCCTTCAGCGATTTGGAATGACCCCAGAAAACTTCGGTGGCGCCATCCGCCAGATGCGCGACGATCCGCCAATAATGGGTGAAAGGCGAGGCGGTCGGCCCGATCGTTTTCACATAGCCATCGGCCATCGTGGCGGTGAGATAGCGTTTGCTCTTGGCCATGCGGTGCTCGTGTCGCCGGGGCGGAGAAAGCCGGGTCGATCGTGAACTGGTGGGTCCGCCGGGATTCGAACCCGGGACCTCTCGATTAAAAGTCGCTTGCTCTACCGACTGAGCTACGGACCCACCGAAGCCCGCCCCTAGGGGAGGTGCCTAGCGGCGGTCAACCGCGCATGGGCATGGACGATCTTTCTTGTGGTGCCCGCGATCGTCCAGTGCGGCGCTATGCGGACGAGCGGATCCAGCACGAAGCGCCGCTTTTCCAGCCAGATATGGGGGATTTCCAGCTTCGGATGGCGCGATCGCCAGCGGCCGCCGGACCAGAGCAAGATATCGAGATCCAGCACGCGCGCGCCCCATCTTTTTCCGCGCCGCCGCCCGAAATCGCGTTCGATCCGCTTGAGCCGGGCGAGCAAAGCGGGGGGCAGAAGCTCCGTCTCGATCGTGGCGGCGGCGTTGGCGAAGCGGCGCCCGCGATCGCCGACGGCGGCCGTGGCGATGATGGGCGAGAAAGCGGTGAGGCGGATGTCGTCGCCCAGCGCGGCGGCGGCGGCGCGCAGGATCGCCTCGGGACTGCCATGGCGGCCGTGGCGGCGGTTCGAGCCGAGGGCGATTGCGTAACGGTGCATGGCGGCCGGGTAGCGAGGCCGAGGGCGTGCGTCATGCGGGATTTGGGGCGGAGTAGGGAGTGGTCGGGCGGCCTGCATCCGGGTAGCGGGGCATCATGACCCTTGCCGTTGCCGAACCTTCATCCGATTGCCCGCTCTGTCCGCGCCTTGTCGCGTTTCGGGAGGAGCAGCGTGCGGCGCATCCCGACTGGTTCAATGCGCCGGTGCCCTCGTTCGGCGATCCGGATGCATGGCTGGCGATCGTCGGGCTTGCGCCGGGGATGCAGGGCGCCAATCGCACGGGGCGGCCGTTCACCGGCGACCGGTCCGGGCCGTTGCTCTACGAGACGTTGCTCAAGCTGGGGCTGGCCAGCGGCGAATATCTCGCGGCGCCCGATGACGGGCTTACGCTGAATGGCGCGATCATCGTCAATGCGGTGCGGTGCCTGCCGCCGCAGAACAAGCCGACGCCGGAAGAGATGCGGACCTGTCGCCCCTTCCTAGAGCGCGATCTGGAGACGTTGCCCAGATTGCGCGTGGTGCTGGCGCTCGGCCAGATCGCGCACCAGGCGGCGGTGAAGGCACTGGGTGGGCGGCTGCCCAAGGCGCCGTTCGGCCACGGCAACGTGCATCGGATGCCGAGCGGGATGCTGCTGCTCGATAGCTATCACTGCTCGCGCTACAACCAGAATACCGGCGTGCTGACGGCGGAGATGCTGGAAGCGGTGTTCGCGCAGGCGATCGAGCTGAGTGCCGATCCGCGCTAAAATTCCGCGCGTCCTGAGCCTGTCGAAGGACCGTCCTTTTCTTTGCCAAAGCGGGAAGGACAGTGCTTCGACAGGCTCAGCACGAACGGAGGGGGAAGGGCCGCGCCCTCAGATGTCCTGCGCCAGCCGCCCGTACAGTTCCGGCCGGCGATCGCGGAAGAAACCGAAGGCGGCGCGGTGGCGCTTGGCCAGATCGATGTCGAGCGTCGCGACCAGCACGCCCGTCTCGGTCGCGCCGAATTCGGCCAGCAGATCGCCGCGCTGATCGCAGATGAAGCTGTGGCCGTAGAAGGTCTGGCCATGCTCGGTGCCGATCCGGTTGGCGGCGACCACGGGCACGACGTTCGACACGGCATGGCCGATCATCGCGCGGCGCCACAGGCGGGACGTGTCGAGCGAGGGATCGTGCGGTTCGTTGCCGATCGCGGTGGGGTAGAACAGCACCTCCGCGCCCATCAGCATCATCGCGCGCGCGGTTTCGGGATACCATTGATCCCAGCACACGCCGACGCCGATCATGGTATCGGCGGCAGGCCAGGTCTTGAAGCCGGTATTGCCCGGGCGGAAGTAGAATTTCTCTTCATAGCCGGGGCCGTCGGGAATGTGGCTCTTGCGATAGACGCCCTGAATTTTGCCGTCCGGGCCGATCATCGCGAGGCTGTTGTAGTGATGCGGGCCGTCCGCCTCGAAGAAGCTGGTCGGGATCGTCACGTTCAACTCGGCGGCGAGCTTCTGCATCGCCTTCACCGAGTCATGCTCGGCGGTGGGCTTGGCCGTGGCGAACAGGCCCTCATCCTCGACGCGGCAGAAATATTCGCCCTCGAACAGCTCCGGCGGCAGGATCACCTGCGCGCCCTTGCCAGCCGCCTCGCGCACGAGATCGGACACGGCGGCGATATTCTGGTGAATGTCGTTCGTGAAAGCGAGTTGCAGGGCGGCGACGGTAATTTCGGTCATGTCGGGGGTCAGAGCCTCACACCAAAGCGGGCAGCGATGCCAATGGTCAGCAGATAGAGCAGGAATGTGACGAGACAACCGGCCGCGACGATCGGCCAGAAACCGATGCCGTGGCGCAGCCCCGCCGGGATGAGCAGGAACATAGGAAGCGAGGGGAGGACATACCAGAAGGTGGCCTCCACATGCGCCGCCAGCCGCTCCGCATCATGCGTATCGCGCCACAGCCAGATCATCGCCAGCAGCGAGACGATCGGCAGCGACGCGACGAGCGCGCCGAACGCGGGGCTCCTGCGGGCGATGAGCGCGACGAGCGCCACGATCAGGCCCGAGAGGAGCGCGCGGACGGCGAGCGCGGTCATCAGCGGCGCGGAATCTGCTGGCTGATGCAGTGCAGGCTGCCGCCACCCGTGAGGATATGATCCGCGCGCACGCCGATCGCCTCGCGGTCGGGGAAGAGCGCGCCGATCGCGGCGACGGCGGCGTCGTCATTGGGCGCGCCATAGAGCGGCACCACGACGGCGGCATTGCCGATATAGAAGTTCATATAGGAAGCGGGCACCATCTCCCCGTCGCGCTCGACGAGGCCGGGGGAGGGGATCGTCACCACCTCGACGCCGAAGGCGCGGGCGCGGTCGGCCGCGTCGCGATAGACGTCCGCATTGGGATCGTCCTCGCCGGCCGGCTCGGGCAGCGCCAGCCGGTTCGGGCCGACGAAGCGGGCGAGATTGTCGACATGGCCGTCGGTGTGATCCTCGGCGAGGCCATGGCCCAGCCACAGGATGCGATCGAGGCCGAGATCGGCGGCGAGGCGGCGTTCCAGATCGGCGCGCAACAGGCCGGGATTGCGGTTCGGATTGAGCAGGCACTGTTCCGTGGTGACGGCGAGGCCGGTGCCGTCCACGTCGATCGCGCCTCCTTCCAATACCCAGTCGGCCGCCTTGGGCTCCAGATCGAGCGAGGCGGCGAGGCGCGCGCCGATATCCTCGTCACCCGGCAGATGATATTTGCCGCCCCACCAGTTGAAGCGGAAGGTGGCGGCGCCGGTGTCGGTGCCGTCCATCACGATCAGCGGGCCGGTGTCGCGCAGCCAGATGTCGCCGAAGGGGGCCTCCACAACCACGACATCGCCCACCGCGCGCGCCGCCTCGGCGGCTTCGTCATGCGCGGCGACGAGGATCACGCGCTCGCCCTTGCCCCCGGCGCGCACCGCGCGGGCGAAGGCGGCGACTTCCGCGCGCGCGGGCTCCAGATCCTCTTCCCACAACTCGGCATGGCTCGGCCAGCCGATCCACACGGCATCGTGATCGGCCCATTCGGGCGGCTGGCGAAACGGCATGGCGAACTTCCTCGGGACGGTGAACTGGGAGGGCGGGAGATACGTGCGATCCGTTGCGGGTCAAGGACAGAGGGGCCGGGAGACGGTATCGACGCGATGGATTGGCCATTCAGTCTCCCCCCATTCGCTCGTCCTGAGCGAAGTCGAAGGACGGGCTTCTGGCGGTATCATTTGCAGCACGTGCTTCGACTGGCCGAAGGCCAGCCTGTCCTGAGCGCCTGCCTTGGCAGGTAGTCGAAGGGTTCAGGACGAACGGGATGTGAGGGGCACAAAAGCCTCTCGACCGAGTGGGCCTGTCGCAACGGACACAAGGCACGAAACCGATCGTTTCGGAACCGTCGGATGACGCGGCGGTTACAGGGGGGAAACCGAAGGAGTTTTCCGATGGCCGAGACTGACGGCACGACCGAGACGACCCCCGCCAAGACGCCGCCGCGTCGCCGCACGCGCGCGACCGCCGCCGCCAAGCCCGCCAAGGCGCGCGCGGCCAAGTCCACCACGGCCGAAAAGACGAAGGCGCCGGCCAAGCCGCGCCGCGCCGCGGCCAAGGCCGCTGCGAAGCCTGCGACGACGGCGAAGCCTGTTGCCAAGCGCACGGCCAAGCCGAAGGCCGAAACCGCCGCGAAGCCGACGCGCACGCGGGTTCTGGTGGGCGCGGCAGCGGCCGTGGCGGGCGTTGCGGCTGCGGCCGCTGCCGTCGTCAATCGCGCCAAGATCTCTAAGGCCGCGGGCAATGTCGCGGAGACGGTGACGAAGAAGATCGAGGCGATCCGCGGCGAGGAAAAGACGGCCGAGGACAAGCTGGCCAAGGAAATCGATAAGGCCTGATCCGGGGCTGGCGGAGCGGTGCGATCGCTCCTAGGCTAACAGGATGTCAGCCCCGACCAAGCCCGGCTTTCCGCTCGATCGCGGCGAGATTCGCCTCTTTCTGGCGACATGGGCGGCGGGGCTGGTCTTCTTTCTGGTGATGCTGGGCTGAGGCCTCTCAACACCGCTTCTTATCGTCATTGCGACCCCGGCCTTGAGCCGGGGTAAGCAATCCAGTCCCGCACTGTCGGAGCTGGATTGCTTCGCTGCGTTCGCAACGACGATCGCCTGAAGGTCAGCCCTTGCCGCATTCGGCTGCGTCATGCGCGTCGCAGGCGCAGTGCAGGCGCCAGGCCAGATAGGCCGCGAACAGGCACAGCACCGCCACGCTCGCCAGCGCGTCCTGCACGGGAACACCCATCGCCGCCATGCCGATCGCGATCACCGCGCCCAGCACCATCGCGCCGGAATTGACGATATTGTTCGCCGCCACCGTGCGCGCGGTATGGTCCACTTCCACGGTCGTCGTCAGGAACGCATAGAGCGGCACCACGAACATGCCGCCCGTCACCGAAATGGCGAAGAGCGCGACGATCGCCAGCGGCGCGCCGGGGTGGGAGACGAAATCCTTGAGATTGTAGAGTTCGCCGTCGGGCGCCGGGATCCAGTGGTGGGACGAAAAGCCCATCAGCAGCAGCGCGCCCGCCATCGCGATCACCGAGGCGGGGGCGAAGCGGGCCGAGACGCGGCCGGCCAGCAGCCGGTTGATCAGGACCGATCCGATCGCGACTCCGATCGAGAAGATGGCGAGGAACAGGCTGGCCACCTGCTTGTCCGCTGTGAACACGTTCTTCACGAGCGGCGGGAACTGGATGATCAGGATCGCGCCGATCATCCAGAAGAAGCTGATCGCGCAGATGGCGAGGAACAGCCGGCGGATGTGCATCGTCCCCGAGATCAATGTGATCGAGGAACGGATGATGTGCAGGTCCAGCTTCGGGCGCTCGCCCGGCGGCGGGGCGGGCGGCACGCTGCGCGACGTGGCGAACCCCAACAGCGCGATCACGATCACGAGGAATGCCGTCAGCCGCTCGTCGATCAGGCCGGCCAGGATCGTGCCGGCCAGGATCGCGCAATAGGTGCCGGCCTCGACCAGCCCGGTGCCGCCCAGCACCTCGTCGCACTCCAGATGCTGCGGCAGCAGCGCATATTTGATCGGGCCGAAGAAGGTGGAATGGATGCCCATGGCGAGGATCGCGGCCAGCATCAGCGGCACCATGCCCATCAGCAGCCCGGCGGCCCCCACGATCATGATCGCGATTTCGGCCAGCTTCACGAGGCGGATGATGCGCGCTTTGTCATGGGCGTCGGCCAGCTGGCCGGAGAGCGCGGAAAGCAGGAAGAAGGGGAGAATGAAGAGCCCGGTCGCCACCGCGTTGAAGGCGGCCTCCTTCTTCGGATCGGAATAGATGGTGTAGGTCGCAAACAGGACCATCGCCTGTTTGAACAGATTGTCGTTGAAGGCACCGAGGAACTGCGTCGCGAAGAGAGGCAGGAATCGTCGGGTGCCGAGCAGGCGGAACGATGGAGTCATATGGGGGGGTGTCGCGCCTGACATGGTGTCGCTATTCCGGGCCTCATAGCCGAACGAACACGTTTGCGCCAAATCAGGAAATATGACGGTATGAATGCGATCCCTCCGCAGCCCGTTCGGATCGAGACGGAGCGGCTGATCCTGCGCCTGCATCGGCCGGACGATCTGGCCGGTCGGCTGGCGATGACGAACGACGATGCCGTCGTGCGCTTCATCGGCGGCGAGACGCAGGACGAGGAGGAGAATTGGACGCGCATCCTGCGGTATAACGGCCATTGGGCCCTGTTCGGCTGGGGTGTCTTCGCGATCGAGGAGAAGGCCAGCGGCGCCTTCATCGGCGAGGCCGGGTTCGCGGATTTCCATCGCGGGCTGGGCGACGATTTCGATCCCTATCCCGAAGGCGCCTGGGTCTTTTCGGGGGCGGCGCAGGGCAAGGGTTACGCGACCGAGGTGATGGAGGCCGCGATCGCCTGGCGCGAACGCCGCTTCGGGCCTTCGCGGATGGTGTGCCTGATCGCGCACGAGAATCAGGCGTCGCTGCGGGTGGCGGCGAAGCTGGGATTCGCGCCCTTCGCCGAGCGGCGCTATCACGATGTGCAGCGGATCCTGCTGGCGCGACCGGAAGGTGATGGCGGCACGCGATGAGGGCAGGGGGCGCGGCCGAAAAGAGTGTGATTCGCCGCGTTTCCCGTGGTGCGAAGCGCTTCCTCCCGAGGCCAACAGGCTTTAGGGATATGGATCGATGCTGACGCTCCCGAACCTGCTCACGCTTTCCCGCATCTTCGCGATGCCGATTCTGGTCGCGTTGCTGTGGCGGCCGGGGCCGGCGGATTATGCCGTCGCCTTCGTGCTCTATCTGATCGTGGCCGTGACCGACTATTTCGACGGCTATCTGGCGCGCGCGCAGGGGACGGTGTCCAAGCTCGGCATCTTCCTCGATCCGATCGCGGACAAGATCATGGTCGCCACGGTGATCGTCCTGCTGATCTTCACGCGCGTGCTGGACGGGCTGCCCGTGATCGCCGGGCTCATCATCCTGCTGCGCGAGATCACGGTATCGGGCCTGCGCGAATTCCTGGCCGACCTGCGCGTCTCCTTGCCGGTGAGCCAACTCGCCAAGTGGAAGACCACGTTCCAGCTAGTGGCGCTGGGCGCGCTGATCCTCGCGGGCGCGATGCCGGCGACGCCCGCCGTCGGCTGGATCGGCCTGTTCTGCCTGTGGATGGCGGCGGGCCTCACGCTGGTGACCGGCTGGGATTATCTGCGCGTCGGCCTGAAGCACATGGATTGAGCGGACGAATCGTGCCTCTCCGGATTCTCTATTTCGCCTGGGTTCGCGAGCGGATCGGTCTCGATGGCGAAACCGTCGCCCCGCCCGACGAGGTCATCGATGTCGCGTCCCTGATCGGCTGGCTCGCCGGTCGGAGCGAGGCGCATGCCGCCGCGCTGAAGGATCGCGCACGGATTCGCGCCGCCGTCGACGATCAGTTCGCCACGCCCGAAACGGGCATCGCGGGCGCGCGCGAAGTGGCCCTGTTTCCCCCCGTCACGGGCGGATGATCAGCGTCCGCGTCCAGAGCGAACCGTTCGACCCCGGCGTCGAACTGGCCGCGCTGGAGGGGCTGGGCGGCGGCGGTATCGCCAGCTTCACGGGGGTCGTGCGGGGCGACGGCGGGCTGGTCGAACTGCTGCTGGAGCATCATCCCGGCATGACCGTCTCGGCGATGGAGGCGATCGCCGCCGAGGCCGCCGGGCGCTGGCCCCTGCTGGGCATCACGCTGATCCACCGCATCGGCGGGCTGGCGCCGGGCGAGCGGATCGTGTTCGTGGGAACCGCCTCCCGCCACCGTGCCGCCGCGCTGGAGGCTTGTGCTTTCCTCATCGATTGGCTCAAGACGGCCGCGCCGTTCTGGAAGCGCGAGCGCTTTGCGGACGGCGGCAGCCGATGGGTGGAAGCCCGCGCCGAGGATGACGAGGCGGCGGCGCGCTGGCGCTGATCGGAACGCGGGGGATGGGGAACAAGGATGGGACAGACTGCGGGGTTTGCAGGCTGGCAGCTCGAGGATCTGCTGGCGTCGGTGGCCGATCAGGATCGCGCCGCTTTTGCAGAGCTTTACCGGCGCACCGCGCCGAAACTTTACGGCATCATGCTGCGTATCTTGGGTGAACCAGCCAAGACGGATGAAGCGGTGCAGGACGCATATGTACGAATCTGGCGGAGCGCGGGCGGCTATGATGCCGCGCGTGGGCGCCCGATCACGTGGCTGGCCACGATCGCCCGCAACATCGCGATCGACCGGCGCCGCGCCGAAATTTCGCGTGGGGCCGCGCAGACCGTCGACTATGATCTCGACCTGATCGCGCATCGCGGCGGCGAGGGCGCCACCAGCGAGGAGCTGGCGGCGCTGCGCGTCTGCCTCGAGCGGCTGGATCCCGAGCAGCGGCAGATGGTGGTCGCGGCCTATCTCGGCGGCGAAAGCCGCGAGGACCTGGCCGATCGCACCGGGCGCCCCGTGGGCACGATCAAGTCCTGGCTGCACCGCAGCCTCGCGCAGCTGAGGATGTGCCTGGGTGGCTGAGGAACCCTTTATCGACGAGGCCGGCGAGTTCGTGCTGGGCACGCTGCCGCCGGACGAGCGCCGCGACTTCCTGCGCCGGCTCGCGCGCGAGCCGGCCGCAGTGGATGCCGTGCTGGCGTGGCAGGAGCGGTTCGCGCCGCTGGCGCTGGCGATCGAGCCGGTCGATCCGCCGCGGGGACTGGAGCAGCGCGTGATGGACGCGATCGGCATCGCGCCCGTCGCCCGCCCGCGCGCCTCGAACGACAATCAGGCCGGGCGCTGGCGGATCGCCACGGCGGCTGCGTCCGTGGTGGCGCTGGTGGCGGCGGGTCTGGCCCTGCGTCCGCACGAAACCACGCTGCCGGTGCCGACGGTGAACCCCGGCGCGGTACAGCCGATCGCGCTGAATACGACGGCCGTCGCCGCGCTCAGCGCCGAGGGCCAGACGCCGGGCCTGTTCGTCACCTATGACAAGGTGAGCGGGCGGATGCGGATCATCCCGGTCGGCCTGACGCCGGACGAGGCGCACAGCTACGAATTGTGGCTGATCGAGGGGAAGAATGCGCCCAAGCCGATGGGCCTGGTCGATGCCAAGCTCGGGGCGGATCGCCGCGTGGGCAGCAATGTGACGACGGGCGCCACCTTCGCCATCTCGCGCGAGCCCGTCGGCGGTTCGCCTACGGGCGCGCCCACGGGGCCGGTGCTGTTCTCGGGTCCGCTCGTCTCGATCGCACCGGCCGCCTGAGGCGGCAGGCTGATTCAATCCGATCCTGTTTCAAGCAGGATGCGTGGTGACATCCCGCGCAAAAGACAGCGGCGCGTCAGACGCGTCGCTGTCTTTCTCGGCCATCGGCCTCGCACATCACGCAACTCAACGACCGGAACGCTACGCCACTCGAACTCGTCCCATCGGATAGCGCGGGGGCGACCACCGATAACGCGTGCCGGGCTACATTCCCGGCCGGGACAGCCCCAGTTACGGACGCGCCGAGCGCGTGGTTGCGAGAAATATTAAGAAATGTGGGGCGGCATAGGCTGCGTCGCCCACGTCGGGTCGGGGGTGACAGGCGCGGCCGCTCAGCCCTTCGCGGGCTGGTCCAGCGACGCCTTGCGCAGCGCCTCGGCCAGCAGGCGGAATTCCTTCTCGCGCGGGCTGCCCGAGCGCCAGACGAGCGCGATGCGGCGCGAGGGGTGGCTGGCGTCCAGCGGGCGGGCGACGACGCGCGTATGATCGAGGATGCCCGCGTCCAGTGCCATCTTGGGCAGCATCGTGACGCCGAGGCCGTTATCGACCATCTGGACGAGCGTGTGGAGCGACGTGCCCATCATGCCCGCTTCGGCGCGCAGTTCGGGTCGGTTGCACGCGGCCAGCGCATGATCCTTCAGGCAATGCCCGTCTTCCAGCAGCAGGAGGCGATAGGGCTCGATCGCGTCGGCCGCGACCATCTCGCCCAATTGCATGCCCTGCGTTTCCGGAAAGGCCACGTAGAGGCGGTCGTCGAACAGATCGGCATGCTCGATGTCGCCGCAGGCATAAGGCAGAGCGAGGATCACGCAATCGACATGGCCGCGATGCAGCGATTCGCAGGCGGCGCCCGATGGCTCCTCGCGCAGAAACAGCTTCAGTTCGGGCCATTCGCTGCGGATCTTGCCCAGCACGCGCGGCAGCAGGAACGGCGCGATCGTGGGGATCACGCCCATGCGCAATTCGCCCGAAAGCGGCCGGTGCGCGGCCTTGGCCATCTCCGACAACTCCTCCGCCTCACGCAGCACGCGCTGGCCCTTCTCTGCGATGCGCAGGCCGAGGGGGGTGAAGCGGACGACGCGACGCGTGCGCTCGACGAGCATCACGCCGAGCAAGGATTCCAGCTCGCGCAGGCCCGCCGACAGCGTCGACTGGGTGACGAAGCAGGCATCGGCGGCGCGGCCGAAATGGCCGTGGTCGCGCAGGGCGATCAGATATTGGAGTTGCTTCAGCGTCGGCAGATAGGTGGCGGCCATCGGGGCTTATACTTCCTCGGGCGCGCGCGGGCGCCGCAACAGGGGTTCGCGATCGAGCTTCGCCATGTCCATGATCTTGGCGCGCAGCTGCGATCTCTTTTCGTGGATCGACGCGATCACCGGACCCACGGCGAGGCCGAGATCGCACAACACCGCTTCGGACAATTGCAGCGAGGATTCGATCGTCTCGGGGACGGCGTCGCTCGCGCCCGCGCTGTAGAGCGCGGCGGCGTGATTGGGATCGCGCGCGCGGGCGACGATCGTGAGGTCGGGATAGCGCTTCCGCAGCGTCTTGGTCAGGCGCACGCTCTGCGCGGGATCGTCCATCGTCAGGATGACGGCGCTCGCACGATCGAATTCCAGCCGCTCGATCATGCCGGGCCGGCCGACATCCCCGAAGGCGACATGATAGCCGCGCTGGCGCGCCTTGCGCACGGTATCCGGATCGGCATCCAGCCCGAGATAGGGCAGCTTGTGGCCGTCCATCATCTGCGCCACCAGCCGGCCGACGCGGCCGAAGCCGATGATGAGCGCGCGATAGCCGTCGCCGACATTCTCGTTGCCCGGATCCGGCTCGACCACCTGGACCCTGCGCGAGAGCATCCGGCCGAGCGCGGCGAGCAGGGGCGTGATCGTGAGCCCGATCGCGGTGACGATCTGCCAGAAGGCGGCGGTGGCGGGGCCGATCAGGCCCGCCGCGCTGGCCGTCGCCAGCACGATCAGGGTCGTCTCGCCGGGGGCGGCCATCATCAGGCCGATCTCCAGCGCCACGCCGCGCGGCGTGCCGCCCAGCTTCAGCAGCAGGCCCGTGACCGCGGCCTTGACCAGCACGACCATCGTCACCGCGATCAGCAGGGGCAGCCACTGATGCGCGACCGCGCCGAAATCGAGACTCATCCCCACGGTGATCAGGAAGATGCCGAGCGCGAGTCCCTTGAACGGCGCGGTGATATGCTCGACCTCGCCGTGATAATCGGTCTCGGCGATCAGGACGCCCGCCAGCAGCGCGCCCACGATCGGCGACAGGCCGACCGCGCTGGTGGCCACGCTGGCGAGGATCACCACCAGCAGGCTGGCGGCGAGCAGAACCTCCGGGCTCTTGGTGCGCGCGGCCTGCGCGAAGAAGCTGGATAGAGCGAACCGGCCGAGCACGAGCAGCACGACGATCACGACGGCGCCCATCGCCAGCGTGCGCCCGATCTCGGCGGCGGCGCTGTCGCCACCCGTATGCGGGGCCATCGCGCCGAGCGCGAAGATGATCGGCACGAGCGCCAGATCCTCGAACAGCAGCATGCCGAACGCGCGCTGGCCCACCGGGCCGCTGGTGCCCGCCATCGGCAGCACCAAGGCGGTGGACGAGAGCGCGAGCGCGAAGCCGAGGCCCAGCGCGCCCTGATGCGACATGCCGCTCGTCCAGAACAGGGCCGCCAGCAGCGCGCCGCAGCCGATCAGTTCGGCCGCGCCCAGCCCGAACACGCGCCGCCGCATCTGCCATAATCGCGCGAAGGACAGTTCCAGCCCGATCGAGAACAGCAGCAGGATGATGCCGAATTCGGCGTAAGGCTCGATCGAATGCGGATCGCTGATCGTGAGATGATAGAGCCACGGTGCCTGCTGCACGAACTGGCCCAGTCCGAACGGACCCACCGCCATGCCGACGAGGATGAAGCCGATCACCGGGCTGATCCGGAGCCGGGCGAAGGCCGGGATGACCACACCCGCCGCACCCAGCACGACCAGCGCGTCGCTGAAACCAACGGATTCGATCGGAAGCGCCATATCCACCCTTTTTGCCGGTCAAGCCGATAATGGCCAGTCCGGTATGTTCCATATGGGGCGGGAAGGGCGGGAAGGGACTCCCCGCGCGATGCTTTTTTACGCGCCGTTACGGGCCGGAAATGCCCGTCATGCGCCGAAAACAGGAACGGCGGCGGCCCGTGAGGACCGCCGCCGTCTGGATCAGCGGCAGCGCACCGCGCCGCCGCCCGATTGTGGGCAGATCAGACGTGACCGCCGGTCAGGCGGTCATCGCCTTTTCGAGATTCTGCACGATCGTCTCGAAGAACTGCTCGGTCGTCATCCAGGCCTGATCCGGGCCGACCAGCAGCGCCAGATCCTTGGTCATGCCGCCCTGCTCGACGGTCTCGATGCAGACGCGCTCCAGCGTCTCGGCGAACTTCACCACGTCGGGCGTGTCGTCGAACTTGCCGCGGAACTTCAGGCCGCCGGTCCAGGCGAAGATCGACGCGATCGGGTTGGTCGAGGTCGACTTGCCCTGCTGGTGCTGGCGATAGTGGCGCGTGACGGTGCCGTGCGCGGCTTCCGCCTCGATCGTCTTGCCGTCCGGCGACATCAGCACCGACGTCATCAGACCCAGCGAGCCGAAGCCCTGCGCGACCTGATCCGACTGCACGTCGCCATCATAGTTCTTGCAGGCCCAGACGAACTTGCCGCTCCACTTGAGCGCGGAGGCGACCATGTCGTCGATCAGGCGATGCTCATAGACGATGTTCGCAGCCTTGAACTTGTCCTTGAACTCGGCCTCGAACACCTCGGCGAACAGATCCTTGAAGCGGCCGTCATAGGCCTTAAGGATCGTGTTCTTGGTGGAGAGGTACACGGGCCAGCCGAGCGACAGGCCGTAGTTCATCGAGGCGCGGGCGAAATCGCGGATCGAATCGTCGAGGTTGTACATCGCCATCGCGACGCCGCCGCCGGGATAGTTGAAGACGTCCTTCTCGATCACGTCGCCATTCTCGCCGACCCACTTGATCGTGAGCTTGCCCTTGCCGGGCACGACGAAATCGGTGGCGCGATACTGATCGCCGAACGCGTGACGGCCGACGACGATCGGATCCGTCCAGCCCGGAATCAGCCGGGGGACGTTCTTGATCACGATCGGCTCACGGAACACGACGCCGCCCAGGATGTTGCGGATCGTGCCGTTCGGCGACTTCCACATTTCCTTGAGGCCGAATTCCTCGACGCGCGCCTCGTCCGGCGTGATCGTGGCGCACTTCACGCCGACGCCGTACTGCTTGATCGCATTGGCGCTGTCGATCGTGATCTGGTCGTTCGTCTCGTCGCGCTTCTCGACGGAGAGATCGTAATATTTCAGATCGATATCGAGATAGGGGAGGATCAGGCGCTCACGGATCCACTGCCAGATGATCCGCGTCATTTCATCGCCGTCAATCTCGACGACGGGAGTTTTAACCTTGATCTTCGCCATATCGCGCTTTTCCCAGCTGCTGAGAGGAGACTGGAGGCGCTCTAGGGCGGGGAAGGGCGGGTTTCAACCGCATGTGAACGGCCGCAAGCAATTGTCACGCGACCGGCCGGTCCGAGATCTCGATCGGCTCAGGCAAGGCCTGAGGCGTGAATCGAGATCTCATCTTGTGATGAGAGCCTGATTCACGATCGACGCGGAAGCGCTTGGCGCTTCCACCTCCATCGATCAGGCTCTAAGAGCGCCCGATGAGTTCACTGGACACCCGACCCGACACGACGCCCAGCGCGCAATGGCGCTGGCCCTCCGTTCACCCGGAAGGGCGCAAATTCGCGCTCATCGCCGCCGCGATCACATTGCTGGTCTTCTGGTTCGTCTCCGAGGGGCTGGGCTGGATCTGCACCGGCATCACCATCTGGGTGCTGGCCTTCTTTCGCGATCCGATCCGCAGCGTGCCGCAGGGCGCGGGACTGATCGTGGCGCCCGCCGACGGGCTGATCACGATGATCGAACGCGTGCCGCCGCCGCGCGAACTGGTGGGCGACGACGCTCTGTCCGGCGAGCCGCTGGTGCGCGTGTCGATCTTCATGAGCGTGTTCGACGTGCACATCAATCGCGCGCCGATCACGGGCACGATCGCGCGCGTCGTCTATATTTCCGGCAAGTTCCTGAATGCGAGCCTCGACAAGGCGAGCGAGGAGAATGAGCGCCAGCACTTCCTGGTGGAAGGCGCCGACGGCACGCGCATCGGCTTCACCCAGATTGCCGGCCTCGTCGCGCGGCGCATCGTGCCGTTCGTGAAGCCGGGCGATATCGTCGCGGTGGGGCAGCGCGTCGGCCTGATCCGCTTCGGCAGCCGCGTCGACGTCTATCTGCCGGCC
The DNA here is from genome assembly GCF_013113735.1 of Sphingomonas sp. AP4-R1. NCBI lineage: Bacteria > Pseudomonadati > Pseudomonadota > Alphaproteobacteria > Sphingomonadales > Sphingomonadaceae > Sphingomonas > Sphingomonas sp. AP4-R1. Next base: position 4,163,415 of record NZ_CP053346.1, on the reverse strand, counting down.
GGCACCGCGCCCAAGGTGGCGCTCGGCCAGCGCTCGATCGCGGGCGAGACGATCCTCGGCAGGCTGGGAGACGGCGAGGGCGTCACCGGCGTCGCGCAATGAGGCGCCCGCTTGCCATGCGGCGCGCGCGGCTGATGCGGCGCGGGCTTCCGCTGCGCGCGATCCCGCCCAATGCGACGACCGCGCTGGCCTTGTGCTTCGGCCTGACCGGCGTGCGTTTCGCCATTTCGGGCGAGTGGGAGAAAGCGGTCGGCGTGATCATCATCGCCGGCGTGCTGGACGGGCTCGACGGCCGGATCGCGCGCCTGCTGAAAGGCGAGAGCCGCTTCGGCGCCGAACTTGATTCGCTGTCGGACGTGATCGCCTTCGGCGTGTCGCCCGCGATCATCCTCTATCTCTGGTCGCTCAGCTACGTACCCAAATATGGCTGGGTGATCGCGCTGACCCATGCGGTGTGCTGCGCGCTGCGCCTCGCGCGCTTCAATGCCCAGATCGACGCCGAGATGCAGCCGAGGCGTGCGGCCGGTTTCCTGACGGGTATTCCGGCGCCCGCCGGTGCCGCCATGGCGCTGCTGCCCCTGATTCTGTGGCTGACGACGGGAGAGGCGATCTTCCAGCGGACGTACGTGGTCGCGCCGTGGACGATCCTGTGCGCTTTGCTGATGATCTCGCAATTCGCCACATATGGCATGGGCTCGATCCGGATCCGCCAGGAATGGCGCCTGCCGGCCCTGTTGCTGATCGCTCTGGTCGGAACCTCGCTGATCACGGCCCCCTGGGCGACGCTCAGCGCGATGGTGATCCTGTATGCGGCCGCGATCCCGTTCGCGATCCGCAGCTATGCCCGCGTCAAAGCGCGACGCGGACCCGCGCGGGCGGCGCCAGCCGCATCGACGAACCCCGCCGCACACTGATCTCGCGGAAGCGCGGCGGCAGCGGCGCGAGCGGCTCACGCGGAACGGCGAAACCGAGCGCCATGCGGATCGCATCGCGCTCCTCGCTCAGCATGGTGATGATGACGCCGATCGCGATCGCGCCCACGAACAGCGAGATCAGCGTGGTAACTGCTTGCAGCATAAAGGTTACTCCTGCCCGTGCCCTGCTCCTCACGAACGCGGCGTTAACCGGGTCGGAGCGTCTTGGTTCCAATGTTCCTTAAACGTTCCGCCATGTCAAGCGATGTTCTTTCGATGTTCCGATTGGTTGGATCGCATCTGTTCCGCTGGAGGCGTTCGGCATCGGCGGCTCGGGCTTTCGGGGAGCGATTGCGCGCCGTCTGGTCGGGCCATGGATGCTGAAACGAAGTCAGCATGGCGGGTGGGGAGGGTGGTGGGCTACCGCCTTGCGGTTCACGGCCGATCGCTGTAAGGGCCCCGGCATTCCACATGCGCGGCACTCATACCGGTGCCGTTTCGGGCGTCTTTCAGGCGCGTGAAGGTTCCAGCCGCGCAGAGGTCCAACCGGGTAAGGAGAAATATCATGGCGGTTCCTACCGTCTCCATGCAGGCGCTGCTCGACGCGGGTGCGCATTTCGGTCACCAGACGCACCGCTGGAATCCGAAGATGAAGCCGTACATTTTCGGCGATCGCAACGGCATCCACATCATCGATCTTTCGCAGACCGTGCCGCTGATGGCGCGCGCTCTGGAGTTCATCTCGTCGACGGTCGCGGCCGGCGGCAAGGTGCTGTTCGTCGGCACCAAGCGCCAGGCGCAGGATCCGATCGCGGACGCCGCGCGCGCTTCGGGCCAGCATTTCGTCAACCACCGCTGGCTGGGCGGCATGCTCACCAACTGGAAGACCATCTCCGGTTCGATCAAGCGCTTCAAGGCGCTGGAAGAGCAGCTTTCGGGCGACACGCACGGCCTCACCAAGAAGGAAGTGCTGCAGCTCACCCGTGAGCGCGACAAGCTGGAGCTGTCGCTGGGCGGCATCAAGGACATGGGCGGCATCCCCGACATCATGTTCGTGATCGACGCGAACAAGGAAGAGCTGGCGATCAAGGAAGCCAACACGCTGGGCATCCCCGTCGTCGCGATCCTCGATTCGAACGTGTCGCCGGACGGCATCGCCTTCCCGGTGCCCGCCAATGACGACGCGAGCCGTGCGATCCGCCTCTATTGCGACGCGGTGGCCGCCGCTGCGACCCGCGGCAACGTGAGCAACCGTCGCGACAGCGGCGAGGACTTCGGCGCGTCCGAGGCTCCGCCGGTCGAAGAAGCGCTGGCGTAACAGAGATGACGCACGGACGGGGCTAAGGCCTCGCCCGGCGAATATCGGGCTCTCCTTCGGGGGAGCCCTTCCCATTGAAAGGATGGAGCTATGGCGGAAATCACCGCTGCTGCCGTGAAGGATCTGCGCGAGCGCTCGGGCGCCGGCATGATGGATTGCAAGAAGGCGCTGACCGAGAATGGCGGCGACATGGAAGCCGCCATCGATTGGCTGCGCACCAAGGGCCTTGCCACCGCCGCCAAGAAGTCGGGCCGCACCGCGGCCGAGGGCCTCGTCGGCGTCGCCGTCGAAGGCAAGACCGGTGCCGCCGTCGAGGTGAACTCCGAAACCGACTTCGTCGCGAAGAACGAGCAGTTCCAGGACTTCGTCCGCACCGTTTCCAGGCTGGCGCTCACCACGGGCAACAGCATCGAAGCGCTGGCCGCCGCCACCTATCCGGGCACCGACGGCACCGTGCAGGACAAGCTGACCTCGAACGTCGCCACGATCGGCGAGAATCAGCAGCTGCGTCGCGCGAAGATCGTGTCGGTGAACGAGGGCGCGGTCGTGTCCTACGTCCACAACGCGGCCGCTCCCGGCATCGGCAAGATCGGCGTGCTCGTCGCGCTCGAGGGTTCGGCTCCGGTCGAGAAGATCGAGGCGCTCGGCAAGTCGCTCGCGATGCACATCGCCGCCGCTTTCCCGCAGGCGCTGCATGAGGAAGGCCTCGACGAGGCCCTCGTCGAGCGCGAGCGCGCGATCGCGATGGAAAAGGCCGCCGAGAGCGGCAAGCCCGCCAACATCATCGAGAAGATGGTCGAGGGCGCGGTCGCCAAGTTCCGCAAGGAAAACGCGCTGATCAGCCAGATCTTCGTCATGGACAACAAGACGCAGATCAAGGACGTGATCGCACAGGCGGCGAAGGAAGCCGGCGGCTCGATCGCGCTGACGGATTATGTCCGCTTCCAGCTGGGCGAAGGCATCGAGAAGGAAGTCAGCGACTTCGCAGCCGAAGTCGCCGCCGCGTCCGGCGTCGCGCAGAAGGACGTCGCTCCGGCCAACTGATCCTTCGCGATCGGTTGCCGTTTCGGCGGAGAATCGGCCCCGTTCCTCCCGGGAGGAACGGGGCTTTTTCTTTGTGCGAAACGGCGCCGTCGCCCGATGAAAGCCGGTATCCACGCAGGCCGCCGGGCCAGCCATGGGGTGAACCGAAACATGGATCCCGACTTTCGTCGGGATGACCGGTGGGATGGTGACGCCGAAGACGTCATCTTCACCATTTCCAAGCCTTGGCACCGCGACGGAGCGCATCTAAGAGTGGCCGTCGTCTCCACCAGTATCGGACCCGTAACAGGCATGACGCAGCCGACCTTCAAACGCATCCTGCTGAAGCTTTCGGGCGAAGTGCTGATGGGCGAGGGCCAGTTGGCGATCGATCCCGTCACCACCGCGCGCGTCGCCGGCGAGATCGCCGCAGCGCGCGAGGCCGGGTTCGAGCTGTGCATCGTCGTCGGTGGCGGCAATATCTTCCGGGGCCTTTCGGCCGCCGCCAAGGGCATCGAGCGCGCGACCGCCGATTATATGGGCATGCTGGCGACCGTGATGAACGCGCTGGCCGTGCAGAATGCGCTGGAGCAGATCGGCGTCGATACGCGCGTCCAGTCGGCCATTCCGATGCAGACGGTGTGCGAGCCGTTCATCCGCCGCCGCGCCGAGCGCCATCTGGAAAAGGGCCGCGTCGTGATCTTCGCGGCCGGCGTCGGCAGCCCGTTCTTCACCACCGATACCGGCGCGGCGCTGCGCGCGGCCGAGATGAAGTGTGATGCCTTGTTCAAGGGCACGTCGGTGGACGGCGTCTATGATGCCGATCCGAAGAAGGTGGCGACGGCGAAGCGGTATGAAACGGTGACGTTCGATCGCGTGCTTTCGGACAATCTGAAGGTAATGGATGCGAGCGCGGTGGCGCTGTGTCGTGATAACAACATCCCGATCGTGGTGTTCAATATCCGCGAGCAGGGCAATCTTGCGACCGTGCTCGCAGGCAAAGGCACGGCAACGACCGTGCGGAACGAAGGAAACTAGGAAATGCCCGCCTACAACAAGGCCGATCTGGAGCGCCGCATGTCCGGCGCCGTCGACGCGCTCAAGCATGATCTGCAGGGCCTGCGCACCGGTCGCGCCTCGACCTCGCTGCTCGATACGATCACGGTCGAGGTCTATGGCAGCCATATGCCACTGAACCAGGTCGCGACCGTCACCACCCCCGAATCGCGGATGCTGGCGGTCCAGGTGTGGGACAAGTCGAACGTCGGCGTCGTCGACAAGGCGATCCGCTCGGCCAATCTCGGCCTGAACCCGATCGTCGACGGCCAGAATCTCCGCATCCCGATCCCCGATCTCACCGAGGAGCGCCGCAAGGAACTCGCCAAGCTCGCCGGCTCCTTCTCCGAAAAGGCGAAGATCGCGGTCCGCAACGTCCGTCGCGACGGCATGGACAATCTGAAGACCGACGAGAAGAAGGGCGACATCAGCGAGGACGAGCGCAAGCGCCTCGAAACCGAGGTGCAGAAGCTCACCGACGGCACCGTCGCCGACATCGATGCGGCGACCGCGTCCAAGGAAAAGGAAATCCTGGGCAAGTGAGCCCCGGCTCGGCCCATCCCGCCGCCATCCCCGCGGGGGGCATGGCAGGCCCGCGCCATGTCGCCATCATCATGGATGGCAACGGGCGCTGGGCGAAGCGGCGGCATCTGCCGCGCGTCGCCGGGCACCGCCAGGGGATGGAGGCGGTGCGCCGCACCATCCGCGCCGCCGGCGAGATCGGGTTGGAGGCGGTCACCCTCTACGCCTTCTCGTCGGAGAATTGGCGGCGTCCGGCGGACGAGATCAGCGATCTGATGGGGCTGCTGCGCCTCTATCTCCAGCGCGAGATCGACGAACTGGATCGCAACGGCGTGCGCCTGCGGCTGATCGGCGATTATCGCAGGTTCGCGCCCGATCTGGTGCAGCAGCTGGAGGCGGCCTGCGTGCGCACCGCGAGCAATAGCGGGCTCACCGTGGCGCTGGCACTCAATTATGGTGGGCAGGACGAAGTGGTGCGCGCGGCGCGTCGTCTGGCGGAAGCGGCGAAGGCCGGCACGCTGGATCCCGCCGCGATCGACATCGATCTGTTCGAGGAGTGCCTCGATACGGCCGGCCTGCCGCCGCTGGACCTGATGATCCGCACCTCGGGCGAGAGCCGCCTCTCCAATTTCCTGCTGTGGCAGGCGGCCTATGCCGAGCTTCTGTTCGTCGACACGCTGTGGCCCGATTTCGATCGTGCGGCGCTGGAGGATGCGCTGGCCGTGTTCGGCAAACGGGAGCGCCGCTTCGGCGGCCGCTGATCGCTTTATGGCGGGGGGTGGAGTCTCCGATCTCAAGACCCGCGCGCTGGCAGGCGGCGCCGCCGCCATCGTGGCGCTGGTGGCGCTGGTGGCGGGGGGCTGGCTGCTCTGGGCGTTCGTCACGATCGTGGCGATGATCGCGCTGGCGGAATGGAGCGGGCTGGCGGGGGCGGCCGCCGCGCGCGCGGCGATGGCGCTCGTGCTGTTCTTCGTCGCGCTGGTGATCGCATCGCCCGATTTCTGGGGCCCGACGCGCGATACGGTAGCGCTGCTCAGCGTCATGGCGATCGTGGTGGCGATGTTCGTGGGAAGCCCGCGCATCGGCTGGGGCCTGATCTATGCGGGTGCGCCTGCCATCGCTCTGCTGTCGCTGCGCGCGCTGCCGCAGGGCTTCGCACTGGCGCTGTGGACGGTGCTGATCGTGATCCTCACCGATACGGGCGCTTACTTCGCCGGCCGCGCGATCGGCGGGCCCAAGCTCTGGCCGAAGCTGAGCCCGAACAAGACCTGGTCCGGGCTGGGTGGCGGCATGGCGGCGGCCCTGGTGGGCGGTGCGGCGATCGCGCTGGCCTTCGCTCTGCCGGGCGCATGCCTGTGGCTGGGCGCGCCGCTGGCCATTGTCGCGCAGGCGGGCGACCTTTACGAGAGCGCGCTCAAGCGCAGGGCCGGCGTCAAGGATAGCGGCCGGGTGTTGCCCGGCCACGGTGGCATATTGGATCGGATCGACGGGCTGATTCCCGTCGCGTCGCTGGTGGCGATTTTGGTGGCTGGAGATTGGTTGTGACGGGTGAGATGCGTTCGGTAACGATCCTTGGTGCGACGGGATCGATCGGCGCCTCGACGCTCGATCTGATCGAGCGGGCGCCGGATCGTTTCCGCGTGCGGGGCCTGACGGCCGCGCGTAATGTCGATGCGCTGGCGGATGCCGCACGGCGGACCCGCGCCGAGCGCGCCGTGATCCTCGATCCGGCGCTCTATGGCGAGCTGAAGGAAGCGCTGTCCGGCAGCGGCGTGGAAGCGGCGGCGGGCGAGGAGGCGATCGTCGAGGCGGCCGCGATGGGCGCCGACTGGACGATGGCGGCGATCGTCGGCACGGCGGGGCTGCGCCCGGTGATGGCGGCGCTGGAGCAGGGCGCCACCGTGGCGCTCGCCAACAAGGAATCGCTCGTCTCGGCCGGTGCGCTGATGACGCGTACCGCCGCCGACACCGGCGCGACCCTGCTGCCGGTGGACAGCGAGCATAATGCCGTTTTCCAATGCTATCCGCATGGTTCCGCCGAACGCGTGCGGAAGATCATCCTCACCGCCAGCGGCGGCCCGTTCCGGGGCCTGACCCGCGAGCAGATGGCGGGGATGACGCCCGCGCAGGCGGTGAAGCATCCCAATTGGTCGATGGGCGCGAAGATCTCGGTCGACAGCGCCACGCTGATGAACAAGGGGCTCGAACTGATCGAGGCCTACCACCTGTTCCCGGTCGGCGCGGACAAGCTGGACGTTCTCGTCCATCCCCAATCGGTGGTCCACTCGATGGTGGAATATGTCGATGGATCGGTGCTGGCGCAGCTCGGCACGCCCGACATGCGGACGCCGATCGCGCACACGCTCGCCTGGCCGGAGCGGATGGAGACGCCGTGCCCGCGCCTCGATCTGGCCGCCGTCGGCCGGCTGGATTTCGAAGCGCCCGATTTCGATCGCTTCCCCGCGCTCGGCCTCGCGCTGGACGCGATGCGCGAGGGTGGGGCCGCCCCCGCCATCCTGAACGCGGCGAACGAGATCGCGGTGGCCGCCTTCCTGGAAGGGCGGATCGGATTTCTCGATATCGCCTTAATCGTCGGGAAAGTGCGTTCGGATTATACGGCGGCTCAGCCGGCCTCGATCGCGGATGTTCTCGCGATCGATGCCGAGGCGCGCATTCGCGCGTCGCAGAGTGTGGAGTTGCTTGCCCGATGACCGCGATACCGAACATCCTGCTCGCTCTGTTCGGTTTCGTCGTCGTCATCGGACCGCTCGTCTTCCTGCACGAGCTGGGCCATTATTTCGTCGGGCGCTGGTTCGGCGTCCATGCCGAAACCTTCTCGATCGGCATGGGCAAGGAACTGACCGGCTGGACCGACAAGCGCGGCACGCGCTGGCGCGTCTCGGCGCTGCCGCTGGGCGGCTATGTGAAGTTTGCGGGTGACATGGGCCCGGCCGGCCGCACCGATCCGGCCTGGCTGCGCCTGCCTGCGGCCGAGAAGGCCCGCACCTTTCAGGGCAAGCCGCTGTGGCAGCGCTTCCTGATCGTGCTGGCCGGGCCGCTCACCAATTTCCTCATCGCCATCGCGATCTTCGCGGGCTTCTTCACCCTCTATGGCGTGCCGCAGACGCCGGCCGTGATTTCCGGCGTCGTCGCCCAATCGGCGGCGGAGAAGGCCGGGATCAAGCCGGGTGACCGGATCGTCGCGATCGACGGCCGGGCCATCTCGCGCTTCGAGGATCTGGCCATCTATGTTTCGGTGCGTCCGGGCGCACCGATGGCGCTGGATGTCGAACGCGGCGGCCGCCATATTGCGCTGTCCGCGACGCCTTCGGTGCGCGAAATCAAGGACGACCTCGGCAATCCGCAGCGCATGGGGCTGCTGGGCGTGACGCCGGGCCGCGAAATCTATCAGCGGATGGGGCCTGCGGGCATCATCGGCGCGGCCGTGCATGAAACGGTGCAGACCGTGCGGACGATGGTCGATGTGATCGGACAGATCATCACCGGCGCGCGGCCGGCCAAGGAACTGGGCGGCCCGATCCAGATCGCACGCTATTCCGGTGAAACGGTATCCTTCGGGGTTGTCGCGATCATCCACTTCATGGCGTTGATCTCGATAAATCTCGGGTTCATCAATCTCTTGCCAATTCCTATGCTCGACGGTGGGCATCTGCTCTTCTACGTGATCGAGGGGATCAGCCGGCGGCCGCTGCCAGAACGGGCCCACGATTGGGCGTTTCGTTCAGGTTTGGCGATGCTGCTGGGCTTCATGGTGTTCGTGACGATCAATGATCTCGGCTCGCTTGGTCTCTGGCGGACGCTTGCTGGCTTGATCGGCTGATCGGGATGGGGCAGGGCGGTGCGCCGGAAATTGGGGCCCGGCACTGCTATCGGATTTAAGGGCGGACGGGTGAAGTTTCAGAACAAGACGGGTGCACGTTACGCTTCGGCCTTCCTGATCGGCTCCATGCTGGCCGGAGCCCCTGCGCTCGGCCAGCGGCCGGTGCGGACGCCCGTTCCCCAAGCGCCCGTGGCGCCGCCTCCGGCCGCGCTGCCGCCGGTGATCTCGGGGACGATCCATTCGATCAACGTGACGGGCAACCAGCGCCTCGAGGCGGATACCGTCCGCTCCTATGTGAAGCTGACGGCCGGCCAGGCCTATACGGCAGCCGATCTCGATCAGGCGCTGAAGGACCTCTATGCGTCCGAACTGTTCGCCGACGTCACGATCGCGGGCGCGGACACGGGCAATATCGTGCTGCAGGTGCGCGAAAATCCGGTGATCAACCGGATCGTGCTGGAGGGCAACAAGCGCATCAAGGAAGACAAGATCCGGCCCGAGATCAAACTCGCGCCGCGCCAGATCTTCACGCGATCCAAGACGCGCGCGGACGTCGCCCGCATCATCGAACTGTACAAGCGCCAGGGGCGCTATGCCGCGACCGTCGAGCCGAAGATGGTTCAGCTCGACCAGAATCGCGTCGACGTCGTCTTCGAGATTCACGAGGGTCCGAAGTCGCGCATCCGCAAGATCAACATCATCGGAAACGAGAAATTCTCGGACGGCCGCCTGCGCGGCGAGATGGTGACCAAGCAGACCGGCCTCACCAAGATCTTCTCGGGCGGCACGAGCTACGATCCCGATCGTCTGGCCTATGACCAGCAGAAACTGCGCCAGTTCTACCTGACGCAGGGCTATGCCGACTTCCACGTCGTCTCGGCCGTGGCCGAGCTGACGCCGAACAAGCGCGACTTCATCGTCACCTACGTGGTGGAGGAAGGCCAGCGCTACAAATTCGGCGATGTCGATCTGGAAAGCCAGATCCGCGACCTGAAGCCCGAGACGCTGAAGTATCTGATTCACTTCAAGAAGGGCGACTGGTACAACGCCAAGGTCGTGGAAGACACGGTCGACACGATCACCGAGACGGCCGGCCTGCTGGGCTATGCCTTTGCGGACGTGCGCCCCGACTTCCAGCGCGACAAGGATACGCTCACGATGAGCGTGACCTTCCAGGTCGCCGACGCGCCGCGCGTTTATGTCGAGCGGGTCGACATCAACGGCAACACGATCACGCGCGACAAGGTCGTCCGCCGCGAATTCCGCCTGGCCGAGGGCGACGCCTTCAACGGCTTCCGCGTGAAGCGTTCGCGCGATCGCATCCAGAGCCTGGGCTTCTTCCAGGACAAGCTGGAGATCGGCCAGAAGCAGGGTTCCTCGCCGGACAAGGTGATCCTCGAAGCCAATCTGGAAGAGAAGTCGACCGGCCAGCTGCAGGTGTCGGCGGGCTATTCCAGCCTCGAGAAGTTCATCGTCAACGCCTCGATCACCCAGTCCAACTTCATGGGCAAGGGCCAGGAAGTCCGCACCAGCGTCGATTATTCGGTCTATTCGAAGTCGGTGTCGGTGGGCTTCACCGAGCCGTATCTGTTCGACAAGTCGATCGCGCTGGGCGTCGATGTGTTCCGTCGCGATCTGAACTCGTTCAACTATGTGAACAACGATCGTAATACGACCTACAGCCAGGTCACGACGGGCTTCCAGGTCCGTGCCGGTGTGCCGCTGACCGAATATTGGAGCCTCGCGCTCCGTTACGGCCTCAGCTACGACAAGGTCAGCCTCGACAAGAGCAGCTTCTATTCCTTCTACCAGACGGATGCGAACGGCCAGTCGGTGCTGACCAACAATTTCGCCTGCGATCCGCTGCTGGCCGGCCGCTATCTTTGCGATTCGATCGGCAATCGACTGACCTCCTCGATCGGCTATTCGATCGTGTTCGACAATCTGAACGATCGCCGCCGCCCGACGGCCGGCCGTCGCTTCGTGCTGAGCCAGGATTTTGCCGGCTTCGGCGGCAGCGTCCGCTACATCCGCACCCGCGCGGAGGGGCATCAGTATCACCAGATCCTGAAGGGCATGATCCTGTCGCTCAACGGCGAGGGCGGATACATTTATTCGCTCAACAGCAGCCGTGGCCCGAACATCGACAAGGTGCGCCTGACAGACCGCTTCTTCCTGGGGCAGCCGGAATTTGCCGGCTTCGACATTCGCGGCGTCGGCCCGCGCGTGCTGCGCGTGCCTTATGATGCGAACGGCAATCCGGTGAGCGACCGCAAGCAGATGTCGGACGACGCGCTCGGCGGCCGGGCTTATTATATGGCCAAGCTTGATCTGGAACTGCCGCTGGGCAACGGCGCGCGCGAACTGGGCCTGCGTCCGTCGATCTTCGCGATCGCCGGCTCGGTCTTCGGGCTCACCAAGCCGGCGACGACGAACATTCCGGTGGCGGGCCAGTTCCGCGCCACGCCGAATGCCGACGGCACGCTGACCTGCTACAACAGCACCAGTGGCGTTTCGCAGTCCGTGCCCGCCGGCACCTCCACCTGCGCCGAGGGCTCCACGCTCGTCGGGCAGAGCATTCCTGGCTTCCAGGAAGTCTATGTCGGCAATACGTGGAAGCCCCGCGTTTCCGTTGGCTTCGGCGTGAACTGGAATTCGCCGTTCGGGCCTTTCCGTATCGATATCGCCAAGGTTCTCGTCAAATATGCTGGCGATGATCCCAAGCTCTTCACCTTCAACGTAGGGACGCAATTCTAATGATCAGCAAGTTCAACCGTGCGGCGATCGTCGCGCTCCTCTCGGTGACGGCGGCTTCGCCGGTGTTCGCGCAGGCCGCGACCGGTGGCATCCTGTCGATCGATATCGAGCGTCTGTACAGCGACAGCGCCGCCGCCAAGAACGCGCAGTCGCAGATGATCACGCGCTATCAGGGCCCGCAGCAGCAGGCGAACACCGCGTTCGAGCAGGCGCGCACCGCCTATCAGACGCAGGTGACCGCCGCACAGAAGCTGCTCGGCCCGAACGGCGATCCGTCGAAGCTGCCCCCCGCCACGCAGCAGTCGCTCGGCGCCGCCGAGGACAAGATGCAGGAAGCCCGTCAGCAGGCGCTCGGCGTGCAGCAGGCGATCCAGGATTCGGCCGCTTATGTGCGCGAGCAGATCATCCAGGCCGCCGTTCCGATCGCCGAGCAGGTCCGCGCCCAGCGCAAGGCCGCTCTGGTCGTGCCGCGCGGCACCGTGCTGGCCGCCGATCCGGCCGGTGACGTGACGACCGCGGTGCTGCCGCTGCTGGATCAGAAGCTGACGTCGGTGCAGATCGTCCGTCCGCAGCCGACGGCTCCTGCCGCTGCCGCGCCGGCCGCCGCTGCTCCTGCCGCCGCCGCGCCCGCCAAGGCCGCGCCGCAGGGCCGCTAAGCGCACGATGAGCGAGGCGGAGCGCCCGAACATGGGCCCCCTGGACATCAAGCGGGTGATGGCGGCGCTTCCGCACCGCTATCCCATGCTCCTCGTCGATCGCGTCGAGGAACTGGTGCCCGATCGTTCGATCGTCGCGGTGAAGGCCGTGACGATCAACGAAAGCTTCTTCCAGGGCCATTTTCCCGGCCGTCCGATCATGCCGGGCGTGCTGATCGTCGAGGCGCTGGCGCAGGCCGCCGGTGTTCTCGCGGTGGAATCGCTCGGCCTCGCCGGATCGGGCAAGCTCGTCTATTTCATGGCGATCGACGAGGCGAAGTTCCGCAGCCCCGTGGAGCCCGGCGTGCTGCTGAAGCTCGAGGTGGAATTCGTCCAGAAGCGGGCGTCGGTCTGCAAGTTCGCCGGCAAGGCGCTGATCGACGGCAAGGTCGCGGCGCAGGCGAACTTCACCGCGATGATCGCCGATCCGCCGAAGGACTGAATTTCCCGTCATCCGCTTCCGCCGGGATGACGAAGAGCCGAGATCCCGGCGCCTCTTTCCTTTTTCCGCGTCCGCCTGTATGGGCGCCGCTTCCCTCCGACTGGTCGGTAACCAGTCATTCCAGGAGCCTGAGATTATGAAGAGCGGCATTCACCCCGATTATCACGTCATCAAGGTCCAGATGACCGATGGCACCACCTACGAGACGCGCTCCACCTGGGGCGCCGAGGGCGACACGCTCCAGCTCGACATCGATCCGACGGTTCACCCGGCCTGGACCGGCGGCCGTGGTCAGCTGCTCGATCAGGGCGGCCAGGTCGCGCGCTTCAACAAGCGCTTCGGCGGTCTCACGCTCGGCAAGAAGTAAGAGACGCGCGCGGCGGGCTTGCGCCTGCCGCCGGTTTCGCATGCAGGGGCTGCCCTTCGGGGCGGCCCCTTTGTGTTTATGGCGGAATGCTCGCCCGGGCAGGCCCGTTGCCGCGCTGTGTCCCGGCTGATATTGCGCCGCACAATGAGCATTGCCACCCTTCGGAAGCTGATGCGGCTGGCCTTCTGGGCGGCCCTGCTGTTCGCTTATGTCTGCGCGGTCATTCCGGGCGGTCCGGAGATCGGCCATAGTGACAAGGACGGCCATGTGCTGGCGTTCGTCACGCTGGCGTTCCTCGCCCGGCTGGGCTGGTCGCGGCGCGGCGCCATCTGGATCGCGGCCGCGCTGGTGCTGTTCGGCATCTTCATCGAACTGAGCCAGGCCACCCCGATCGTCCATCGCGACGCCGATATCTGGGATGTGGTGGCCGATACGATCGGCGTGGCGATCGGGCTGGTGCTGGGAACGGTGGGTTTGTTTCTGTTTCGGCGCAGCCGTGCCGCGAGCCTCGACGCCTGATCAGCCGTTCGCGCGGACCAGCCCGATCCGATAGCGCAGCAAGGACACGAGATTACGAATCGTGCGGGCCAGGCGGAAAGCCGAGCGCGCATGCTCATAAGCACCTGTGGGATCTCCCGCGCCGCGCCGCGCGCGGGCGGCCCAGCGGAAATATTCGCTGTCGAAGCTGCGCTCCGCCAACGCTTGCTCGGCGCGATTTACGGCATCCTCGAAGCGTCCCGCATGAAACAGCGAGCGGCTGAGTGACAACACGAAGATCGGGTGGGGCGACGCCGCAACGGCCATCTCATGTGCCACAATCGCTTCGTCATATCGGCCGAGTTCGTGCAGGCGCATGCCATATTGGTGCTGGATCGTCGCATTTCCGGGCGCGATCGCGACGGCCCGCGCGGCGAGATCGCGCGCTCGGGATTTATCGCCGTCGGGCAAACGCGAACCATATTCGGCGAGCCACATCGATGCGTCCTCGCGCCGCGCCAGAAATTCCGATTGGATGGTCGCCGGATCAGCCGAGCCTGACGCAAAAGCCAATGCCATTTTCTGCAGCAGGCCGAGTTCGGCGAGCACGGTCGTCACCGGATGGCCGGCATAATCCAACCGCAGAAGATCGGCCTTCACATCGTGGCCGATGCGCTCCGCGTGAAGCAGGTCCAGCTTGATCGTGGGATCGAACGCGATCACAACGCGTGCGCGGCATGTCAGAGGCCCATTATGCTCAGGCAGGAATTGGATGCGCCTCTGATCCCACCACCAGCGCTTGTCCGCCTTCATCCGGCGCGGATCGATCGAATATTGGGGGGACAGAGCCAGTACGTCGGTCGCGCCGATCGCGTCGGCGAAGCGCACCGCCGCATAGCCGCCCATGCTGGAGCCATAGGCCAGCACGCTCTCGGCCCCGGCCACCGCATCCCGGATGATCGCCAGCACCGCGCCGATTTCGGGATATTGATACCAGTCGTTGCCGGCGGAGAGGACGTGGATGCCGGTGAAGCCCGCGCGCTCGAAGAAGGTTTCGCCGAAACCGATCCGGTCGAACCCGGCATCGTCATGATAGGATTCGAACGTCACCACCTGATGGCGGCCGTCTCCAGCTGCGATCCGGCGCACCTCGACATGATCGGAGCGGAACAGGATTTCCGGCAGGTCGGGGCCGGCTTCATCCGTTTCTATGATCGTCTGCGCCGTCAACTCGCCCGTGCCGTACACCGTTGCTGGATCGCCCAACGCTCTGCGGCGTGATTGGTTACGATCGCGTATGCCACCGTTGCCCGTCCGCCTGGATCCGCGCAAGCCTCGACGTGGGGAGTGTCGTGGGCGGTGGGTGGATCGAGTCAGGTGAGGCACAGGCCTTATCTGGTCGTTGCACGGATCGCCAGGGCTCAGGTTCGCGGCGCACGTGGAGACGGACAATCTCTCTTTGATAACGCCTTCGCTGACCTGCGTCGCCATGAAATGGGTGAGGCGCCCGCCGATTTAAGGTGTTGGCTGGTCCGATGCGCGCGATGAACTGGAAGCCGCCCACAAGTGGCCAGCTTGATGGTGGCGCGGTCGTGGCTCGTAGCGCACCGGGGTATGAGGCCAAGATCGGCAGCCCTTTAACTTTCGATGCCGGGACGGTCGCCTCCGCATCCAGCAGAGCAATTCGGAGCGTTTCAATGAGTTGGGCCACAACTGGGGGAGGCGATCGGCAAATGGCCGCAATCGCAGTGGGGGAAGGTGTAGGACATTCTTCGCGGTTACTGCCCATAAGGTAGCTCAGCGCGTCATCACTTTCCCGAAGGAAAACAATTGGTCGCGGCCTATACCTCATGCTCTGAGAGGGCTGAGCGCTGCACCAAGTGGAAAACTACCCACCCCAATCCTCTGCCTCGACCTTACGGCAGAACTGACGCGCAAGTGGGGCGACCACATCAACATAGTCGGCTCCGATCGTGTCTATTTCCCACAACAGACGATATTCTTGCTGTCGCTCATAGCGTTTTCTCTTCAGCAGCAATAATTCGGGTCCGCCGAGCTGAGTGCTGGCATCGGCCACCATCTGCATGTCGAGATTTCCGTCCGGAAGTTTGTACTTTTCAAAATCGAAATCTATGGCGCGACTTATCGTGGCATCCGACCTGTAAATACAGGATCCTTCTATGCCGTTCCGAAAGCCTGCAAGTTGTCGAGATATTTCAAGAGAGAAGCCCACCGTGTTTGTTATCTGAAAGGCTGAATTTCTCTGGAATCCATGCTGCAAATCTTGACATAATCGATGGGAGCAGCAAAGTACTGCTGCGTTAATTCCCTGCGATTGCATCACTACCACACTCTTATTATCACTTGTTTCCCCGTAGCAAAAACCTTGGCCCTCGTTCTTGTCGCCGCGAACTTCATCTTCATAGGTTGCGAACTTCGCGAACGTACTGAGGCGCAACTTACCGGTGTCAAAAAACTCGTCGATCCAGCGTTGATCCTCGTAACGGTAAACGGCTGGTGTAACGACGTTCCACTGGCTTCCAAACTGGAGTGTTACCATATGTGGAGGTGG
Source organism: Sphingomonas sp. AP4-R1 (assembly GCF_013113735.1). Taxonomy (NCBI): domain Bacteria; kingdom Pseudomonadati; phylum Pseudomonadota; class Alphaproteobacteria; order Sphingomonadales; family Sphingomonadaceae; genus Sphingomonas; species Sphingomonas sp. AP4-R1. The sequence goes on along the minus strand of NZ_CP053346.1, from coordinate 4,147,431 downwards.
GCGCAGCTTTACTCGATCCTGCTCGGGAATCTCGCTCACTTGCGCGTTCTCCTTGACGCTATGGCGGACAGGGTGGGATTCGAACCCACGGTGAGCTTCCACCCACGGCGGTTTTCAAGACCGCTGCCTTAAACCACTCGGCCACCTGTCCGGACGGGGCGCTTATCGGGGGAGGCGGGCGCTCGCGCAAGACGCTGCGTCGCGCAAAGGCACGCGGCGGGGAGACGGGGGCGTTTCGCTGTGGCAGGAGGGCGGCATGATCGCGCGTTCCCTGATTGCCGCCCTCTCGCTTCTGGCCGTTCCCGCCTTCGCGCAGGAAGCGCCGCCGCCGGATTCGGATCAGCCGACCACAGCTGCCGAAGCGCCGACCGCGCCGGCGCAGCCCAGCGAGGAGGAGAAGGCCGCCACCGCCTTTCGCGCCTTCGTCACCGGCTTGCGGCCGCAGGCGCTGGCGGCGGGGGTGAACCCGCAGACCTTCGATCGCGAAGTGTCCGATCTCACGTTCGATCCGCGCGTGATCCGCGCCGATCGCGGCCAGCCGGGCGGGGGCGCCACCAGCCCGGCGACACCCTCGATCAGCATCAATTTCGCGCCCTACAGGCGCACGCATGTGGAGCCGGTGCGGATCGGGCGCGGGCGTTCGCGCTATGCCGGGCTGCGGCCCCAGCTCTCCGCGATCGAGGCGAAGACGGGGGTGCCCGAATCGATCATGCTCGCCATCTATGGCCATGAGACGGGCTACGGCACCTTCACCGGCAATTACGATATCCTGCGCTCCTTCGCGACGCTGGCTTATGAGGGGCGGCGGCGCGCTCTCTTCACCACCGAGTTCATCGATACGCTGAAGCTGATCGACCGGGGCTTTCCGCGCTCGCTGCTGAAGGGCAGCTGGGCCGGGGCGACCGGCTATCCGCAATTCCTGCCGAGCGTATGGCTGCGGCTGGCGGTGGATGGCGACGGCGACGGCAAGGCCGACATCTGGCGCAGCGAGCCCGATGCGCTGGCCTCGATCGGCAATTACCTCAGCAATGCCGGGTGGAAGCCCAACGTGCCGTGGGGCGTGCCGGTTGTGGTGCCCTCCAGCTTCGACCGCACGGGGATCGCCTCGCCGCTGACGAGCCCGCGTTGCCCGCGCGTCCATGTCCGCCTCAGCCGCTGGCTGACGATGGCGGAATGGCGCGCGAAGGGGCTGATGATCGCGGGCGCGCCCGTTCCGGCCGACACCGAGATGGCGACGTTGATCGAGCCGGATGGGCCGGGCCAGACCGCCTATCTGCTGACGACCAATTATCAGGCGATCCTCGATTATAACTGCTCCAATTTCTACGCGCTCTCGGTGGGCCTGCTCGCCGACGAGGTGATGCGGCCGGCGGATTGAGGGGCGTGTCGCTCGCTTCCGCCCAACCGTTTGCTTCGAGCGGAGATCGAGCTTGCCGAGATCGCAGTCGAGAAGGCCTGAACAGGAAAGGGTTCTCGACAGGCTCGAACCCAACGGGGTGGGGGAAGGCGGCGCTTTTCCTTCCGGCCGCCGCCGCATCCCTCCTGCTCGCCTCGTGCGCGGGGCATCATATGGTGCCCGATACGCCGGTGAAGATCGGCCGGCCCTATCAGGTGCGCGGGCGGACCTACGTGCCCGCCGACGATCAGGATTATGACGAGGTGGGCCTCGCCTCCTGGTACGGGCCGGGGCAGGGCGGGCGCACCGCCAATGGCGAAAAGTTCAAGCAGAACCGCGTCGGCGCCGCGCACAAGACCTTGCCCTTGCCCTCCTATGTCGAGGTGACGGCATTGGCGACCGGGCGCCGCATCATCGTGCGCGTCAACGATCGCGGGCCGTTCGTCGATGGGCGCATCATCGATCTGTCGCGCGGTGCGGCCGAGGATCTGGGGATCGTGCGGATGGGTACGGCGCGGGTGCGCGTGCGGCGGGTCTATCCGGGCGAGAAGGTGAAGCGCGACCTGCGATCGGGCCGCGCGGCCGAGCCGCTGGAGAGCGTCGCGCCGGTGCGGTGAGGCGCGCGGCGGGCGGCCGTTACAAAGTGATCGAGGCCGCCAGCGCGCGATACCGGGCCACATCCTTGTCGAAGAAATGCAGCGCCGGCGCCTCGTAGGTCACCAGATAGAGTTTGCCGTCGACCAGCGCGCCGAGGCCTTCGCCTTTGCGGCGGACCTCGTCGTCCAGCGTGAAATGGTAGGTGAAGCGGATCGCCTTGTGCCCGCCGAGCATAGCGGGTTCCTGCGTGTCGATGGTCATCTGGCGGGCGCCGCGGATGCGATAGGTGGTTTCCAGCAGCACCGGAATATCGGTGATCAGCATGCTGGCCTTCACGGTGGGGAGCGGGTGATGCTTGCGGTCCACCTCGCGCAGCAGCGCCTTGCCGCGTGCGACCCCGCCGAAGAAGGTGACCTTGTCGAGCTGGTCGCCGTCGATCGTCCAGACCTCGGTGAACTTGCCGTCGGTGTGGCTGAGCCTGTTCCATTCGCTGGCGGGTGTCGCCGAGAGCCGGGAGTTGGCGATGCCGGTTCTGGGGCCGGGCGGAACCAGCATATTGGAGAGAGCGGGCGTCGCCGCCAAAGCCGCCAGCGCGAGCAGGGCCGGGCTGCGCGGGATATTCATTGTTCGGTCGCCACCAGAGTCTGGATCATCGTCGCGTCGCTCGCATCCGGCCGAGCGGCGAGATAGGCGTTCAGGGCCTTGCGTGCCTCGTCCGCCTGTCCGTTCCGCAGCAGCGTCAGGCCCAGATCGCGATCGAGTTCGGGCGCGGCATAGCCGGCGGCCCGCGCATCGCGGAACCAGATGCTGGCCATCTGCAGGTCGCGCGGATTGCCGCGCGCGCGATACAATTCGGCCCGCGCGAACAGCAGCTCGCCCGTCCAGCCGGATTGCGCGGCGAGCGAGGCGAGGATGAAATCGGTCGCGCCGACATCGTATGTTTTGATCTGCGCGGCGAGCAGCCTCGGCAGATAGGGTGCGATCGCCGCGCGATATTCGTCGGCGCGCGCCTCGCCGCCGCCGGGCATCCGGGCGGCGGCGGCCTCCAGCGCCATCGCACGGTTGAGATTGGTCGGATGCGTGTCGAAATAGCCGGAGACGTAACTGTGCCTCGGCGTGCGGCCATGCCCGATTTCCGACGCATCCTGCTCGGCCATCGCCTGCCGCCACACCTCGGCCGCTGTCCTGGCGGGATAGCCGGACGTGGCCATGTAGCGCAGGCCCATCTGATCCGCAGCGGCCTCCTGATCGCGGGTAAACCGGTAGAAAGAGGCGAGGAGGCTGATCCGCGTGTCGGTAATATCGGTTCGGCTCATCGCGCCGAGGATCGCGAGCCACGCTGTCCTGTCCTTCGTGCGGCGCTCGGCCTTGAAGCCCGTCAGTCCGTGCCGCAGCTCGAAATGCCCGAATTCATGACCCAGCACCGAGGCGAGTTCGGCTTCGCTCCGCGCCCGGAGCAGCAGGCCGGTCAGGACCCGCATGCAGCCGTTGGGCAGCATCGACGCGTTGAACTCCGGCACTTCCATCACGTAGACGCGCACGCTTTGGCAGCGCTCGGCGCCGACCTCGCGGCACAGGACATCGCGCACATACTGCTCCAGCTTGCCCTCGCGGATGCGGAGCGGGCTGTCGCGCAGGAGGCGCTCCTCCTCGTCGGCCTCCATCCACAGGCCGCGCTCGTCCACCGTCCTCGGTTCGTAGGCCGGCGTGTAGGTGGGAAGGCTCAGCGTGGGATCGGCGGCGATGGTGGGTCCGGCCATCGTGACCGCCATCGTCAGGGCCGTCATCACGATCGGGAAAAGGCGCCGCATCTTACGGCGCCCCGTTCACGGCGGCGGACGACTTGCCCGGAAAGCCTTCGAGCAATTGGCTGACGCGCTTGGAGGCGCCTTCGGCCGTGCGGACGTCGCCGCCCATCTGGCGGTCCGCATTGAGCCAGACGAGTTCGCCCGTCCGCAGATCGACGAGTCCGGCATAACCCGTATGATCGCCGGACTTGAGCCCGACCCCGCCCATCGCCGCCACCATCTGCAGCACCTTGCGCCCGGCCGATCCATAATCGTCGCGCGTGGTGATGAAGAGCGCGTAATCGGCCGCCGCCAGCGAGCGCAGCTTGCCGAGATCGGCGCCGATGCTCCATTCGAAGCTGTCATTGCGCTTCTTGGTGGGCAGGCGGTTTCCGGCGAAGAACTGATATTCGATCACGGAGTCCGCGAGCGCGCCGAACAATTGCGCATATTCGGTTGCCAGCGGTCCTTCGCCGCTCGCCCCCTCGTCATATTCGACCATGGCATTGCCGACATTCGCCTGCGCCTGGCGGAGGGCGAGCGCGATATTCTCGCGCGCCTGCCGCGTCCAATCGGCATTGGGTTCGTTCACGCCGCCGATCGACTGGGCGCCGACGAGGATCGTCGGGCGCATCAGGACGATGCGCGCCGTTCCCGGCCGGAGCGCGAAACCCGGCTTGATCCCGGTCTTCTCCTGTGCCGCGAGTGGCGCACACACCAGCAAGGCCGCGAAGGCAACCGCCCCGCGCACGATCCGAAACTGTCCCATGAGGCCCCCCTCAACGAGGAGTATCGCCAAAAGGAGGCCCGGTGGGAAGGTCCGTTCCGCAGGCGAAATAATTCGCGGCGAAGATCATCATCAGAATTGGAAGGTCTTTTCCGGACAATCCGAGCCGCCGGGACCGGGGGACGATGCCCAGCCCGCAGCGGCCCCGAGCCTAGAATAACGGCTTCAGCGTCCCATAAACGTGGCTCACCGACACGGTGTTGGTGCCGTGGCAGGAGAAGCAGTTGGCGCCGGAGCCGGGGTGCGCCAGATCCTCCTGCACGAACGTCTCGAGCGTCGCGTTCGAGAGCCGGTTGGTGCCGACCTGATTATTGTTGTTCGGCGGGGCGCCGCCGATCGTCCAGGTCGAGCCGAGCTGGAAGTAATTGCGACGCAGATCGCCTCCCAGCAGCTGGCCGATGACGGCCGCGTTCGCGGAGATCACCTGCGTGTTCAGCGAGGCATTCGTGCCGCTGGTGCCCCAGGGCAGCGTTCGCAGGACGGCGGTCGGGCCGACCGGATTGCCCGAGGGGCCGTCAATCGCTCCGGTCGGGATGTCCCAGCTCGGGAAGTTCGTGATCTGGCCGTTGAACGGGCCGCTCGATCCGCTGGGGGTGAACAGCCATGTGCCGACGGTATTCTGCGCCACCGTCTTGAGCCCGCTGGTCGAATTATATTGATAGGATGCGTTGGGCGCATTGCCGGTATGCTCGAACGTCCCCCACACCATCTCGCCATGGCCGTTGGTGCTGCCGACGACATGCAGCCCGACCATCGCCACGGTGATCGTGGTCTGGCCGTTGGGCACCCAATGCGCCGGATTGGATTTGTCGAAGGTCGGCACCGTCGCCTTGAGCTGGACATAGCCCGAGGGATCCGGGACCGCGCTCGCATCGACCCAGCTGCTCTTGGTTTCGATCGTCAGCGCCTCCGGATCGGTGAGCGTGCGCCCGTGCGAGGAGGCGAACGCCGTGACGGTCGCGGCGTTCGCGGCCGTGAGCGGGAAGGTGATCGGCGTGACGAACGGGATCACCGCCGGCCCCTGCATCGTGCGATGATAGGCGAACATGTCGTTGACGATGGTGATATAGTAGATCAGCGACCCGTTCTGGGAGAGCAGGACGCCGCCATCGGCCTGGCCGGGCTCGACATCGATCACGTTGCCGCCTGAATCGATGAAGATCGGAATCTTGTTGAGGATGATCTTGCGGGCCTGGATCGCATCCTTGACCGCCTGCACCGGCACCATCGGCAGCAGCCGATTGCTCTCCGGCATCCGCACCATCACGCGATTGAGAGTCGGCAGCTGAAGCTTGCGGACCTGAATGGCCCTGCCGCGCACGTCGAGGAATTGAAGCTGCCCCCCGACGACGCGGGCGCTCGACAGGCGGACCTGTGCGCCGTTGAGGCCGCGCACGACGGGCGGCACCGGCAGGCGGGGATTGGGGCGCTGGACCTCGACGATCTGGCCGGTGCGCGTGCGGACGATCGGCAGCAGGTGCGGGCCGAGTTCGGTCGCCCGCAGCATCATCCGGAACGGCAGGCGGGGATTGTTGGGGATGAAGCTGCGCCGCCCGCTGCTGTCCTCCGGGCTGACCGTGTAGAAGCTCGGCGAGAACATGATCCGGCCGCCCCCGCCGCCGCCGTAGCGGGTCGGCGCCGGCGAGGTGAGCCAGAGGAACATCTGCTCGCTCCACACGAAGAAGCCGCAATTGGGCTGAAGAACCTGTGTGCTGTCGGCCGGCTTGACCGTGCCGTTGAGCGTGACCGTGCCGGACTCGAACATCGCGGCGAAGGTGGCGGGCGAGATCGGACAGGTCGGCTGCGGATCCGTCGGGACCGACTGGCTGATACCCTGCTGCGAAATCCCCAGAATTGCGGCTGCGGCGGTCGCACTCAGGACGAGCGAAACCGTGGCGCCTTTGCGCGTAACTCGCATGATCATCTCCCCTGTTTATATAATCAGGAAGGTGATCGTGAGTTATGATCTTGTCAATTGATGGCATTGGCAGTGAATATATTTGCAGGCTGGAATGGATCGATTCAAAATCAGTTTCACGGATAGTCTTCATCTAGAAGAATGTGAGGAGATGATTGGAGTTGTGACGGGTTTTGTGCTTCGCGCGTGATACGGACGCCGCCGATTCCGGCTCGTTACGGGGGAGTAATCTGCCATATTCGGGCGCGCAGATCCGATCGGTCGGAAAGGACATTTGCCCCGATCGCGTGGCGCTTGCGGGCGGCCCACGGAATCGCGAGGCTCCCTGCGGGGCCGATCCGGGTGGGCCGGCCCCCAAAACAAAAAGGGCGACCCGAAGGCCGCCCTTTCCGTTCCGTGATGTGCCGGAAGGCTTTACGCGCCCGCGGGCGTCGGCTCACCCCAGCCGCCAGGGCGGCGGCTCTTGGGAATGGAGGAGCCGCCGATCGCGAGCGAGCGGGGCGCGCGGTCCTTGGGATCCTCGCGGCCGATATCCTCGCCGGCGATCGCCTTCTTGGATTCTTCGCCGGTGAGCGTCTCATATTCCAGCAGGGCCGTGGCCAGACGGTGCAGCTCGTGCAGATTGTCGGTCAGCACCTGGCGGGCCTTGGCCTCGCCTTCCTCGACGAGGCGACGCACTTCACTGTCGATCAGACGCGCCGTGTCCTCGGACATATGCTGGTTGCGCGACACCGAGTGGCCGAGGAACACCTCGTCCTGATTGTCGCGATAGCGCAGCCAGCCGAGCTTTTCGCTCATGCCATATTCCATTACCATCGAACGGGCCATGTCGGTGGCCTGCTGGATGTCGTTGGAGGCGCCGGTGTTCAGCTCGTCCGCGCCATAGATCAGCTGCTCCGCGATACGGCCGCCGAAGCAGAGCGCGAGGCGTGCCTTCATCTGCTTCATCGTCATCGAATAACGATCGCGCTCGGGCAGGTTCCACGTCACGCCCAGCGCGCGACCGCGCGGGATGATGGTGACCTTGTGGAGCGGATCGCAGCCGGGGACGTGGAGCGAGACGAGCGCGTGGCCGGCCTCGTGATAGGCGGTGGCCTTCTTCTCGTCCTCGGTCATGATCATGGACTTGCGCTCGGCGCCCATCATCACCTTGTCCTTGGCTTCCTCGAACTCGCGCATCGCGACCAGGCGCTTGCCCTTGCGCGCGGCGAGCAGGGCCGCCTCGTTGACGAGATTGGCGAGATCGGCGCCCGAAAAGCCCGGCGTGCCGCGCGCGATCGTGCGCGAATTGACGTCGGGCGCGAGCGGGATCTTGCCCATGTGGACGCCGAGGATCTTCTCGCGACCCTCGATATCGGGCTTGGGCACGACGACCTGACGATCGAAGCGGCCCGGACGCAGCAGAGCGGGGTCCAGCACGTCGGGGCGGTTGGTTGCCGCGACGATGATGATGCCCTCGTTCGCCTCGAAGCCGTCCATCTCGACGAGGAGCTGGTTCAGCGTCTGCTCGCGCTCGTCATTGCCGTTGCCGAGCCCGGCGCCGCGATGGCGGCCGACCGCGTCGATCTCGTCGATGAAGACGATGCAGGGCGCGTTCTTCTTCGCCTGCTCGAACATGTCGCGCACGCGGCTCGCGCCGACGCCGACGAACATCTCGACGAAGTCGGAGCCCGAGATGGTGAAGAAGGGCACCTTGGCCTCACCCGCGATGGCGCGGGCGAGCAGGGTTTTGCCGGTGCCGGGCGAGCCGACCAGCAAAGCGCCCTTCGGGATCTTGCCGCCGAGGCGGGCGAACTTGGACGGATCTTTTAGGAAATCGACGATCTCCTGCAGCTCCTCGCGCGCCTCGTCGATGCCGGCGACGTCGTCGAAGGTGACGCGGCCCTGCTTTTCGGTGAGCATCTTGGCGCGGCTCTTGCCGAAGCCCATCGCGCCCGAGCCCGCATTCTTTTGCATCTGGCGCATCACGAAATAGCCGATGCCGAGCAGGATCAGGAACGGGAAGCTCTGGTAGAGCAGATAGGTCCAGACCGAGGGCTGCTCCTCCGGACGCGCACGGAACGTGACGTTCTTCGAGGTCAGGCGCTGGATCAGGCCGGGATCGTTCGGGGCGTAGGTCTTGAAGGTGGCACCGTTCGAATATTTGCCGGCGATCACGCCATTGCCGATATCCGCCTCGCGCACCGAGCCGTCATCCACGCGGGCCAGGAATTCCGAATAGGCGATGCTCTCGCCCGCCGGTTGCCGGCTGCCATTCTCGAACATCGAGACGAACAGGACGATCGCTAGGAGAATGCCCAGCCATATGGCGAGGCTCTTCATCCAGGGATTCGGTCCTTGCGGGTTCTTGTCTTCGCTCATGCGCGCTTACCAGCCTTTCGAGAACAGGCATTATGTAGGACAGCAGGGGTTAATGGCAATGGAACAACGGCCGATCAAAATTGCACGTCCTTGGGCGTGCAACGCGCGACCCCCTCGGATGGTGCCCCGGGGCGCGGCGCCCGTCAGGCGGATCGGTGGGGCGGGGCGGGGGTGAAGCGCCACGTCCGGCCCGGCTGGATGCGGAGCCCGGCGAGGGTGGAAACCCGGTTTTCGGCCAGTCGATCGAGCAGACGATCCACCTCGTCGCCGCGCAGGATGGCGTGGGGGGCGAGGCGGGCGAGCGCGGCGATCAGCAGCCGGCGGCGCAGCTCGCGCGGCAGATCGGCGGCGGCGAGCGTGGCCGAATCGGACTCGTAGCGCTCCGCGAACAGGCGATCGGCGGTGAAGGCGAGCGCATCCTCGGCCTGCGCCATATGGCTGGCCACCGCCGCGAGGCGCGTCGGATCGGGCCAGCCTTCCGCCAGCCTGGCGCGGACCGCGGCGCGATCGAAGCGGGGGTCGCGGTTCGAGGGATCGTCGATCGCCGAGAGGCCGGCCGCGCGGACGATCGTGCCCAGCTCGCTGCGGCGCCAGCCGAGCAGGGGGCGGATCAGGCGCACGCCGTCGGCAAGCGCGCGGTCCGGGCGGATGCCGGAGAGGCCCGCCACGCCCGCGCCGCGCTCCAGTCGCATCATCACGGTTTCCGCCTGATCGTCGAGATGATGCGCGGTGGCGAGGGCGGCAATGCCGCGCGCATGGGCCCATTGGGCCATCGCCGCGTAGCGCTCGCGCCGGGCGGCGGCCTGGATACCGGCGGGATCGTCCGCGACGGTGACGCGCAGGGTCGCATGCGGGACGGAGAGCACGGTGCAGAGGTCGGCCGCGAAGCGCGCTTCGCCGGCGGCCTCGGGGCGAAGGCCGTGATCGACGGTGACGGCGGCGACGCGTCCGGGCAGGGCGGCCGAGGCGAGCAGCAGGAGGGCGAGGCTGTCCGGTCCACCGGAAACGGCGACGGCAAGGTCCTCCCCATGCATAGCATGGGGAGGGGGACCAGCCGAAGGCTGGTGGAGGGGCATTGCCGAACGGTCGGGATTTTCCCCTCCACCATGCTTCGCATGGTCCCCCTCCCCAGCAAGCTGGGGAGGAACGAAGGGGGCGACATCCCGCGCGAACCGCGCCACCTGATCCGGATCGGGCGGGGTGATCGTCACCGCCGCCGCATCCGTCACTTGCAGTCGGCGGCCTTCTTCGCCGCGGGCAGCTTGCTCTTCAGGCCGGCGGCGAGGGTGGTGCCATAGACCTGCTCCAGCTCGCCATAGGCCTTGCAGGCGTCGGCGGGCTTCTTCAGCTGGGTCAGCGCCTGGCCGAGATAGAAGAGGCTGTCCGGTGCGCGCTCGCCGCGCGGATCGGTCTGGTAATTGGCGTAGAAGGTCTGTGCCGCCATGGCGGGTGTGCCGCCGTCCAGCTGGGCGCGGCCGAGCAGGTTGCGCGCATAGCTGGCGCGCTTGTGCTTCGGATATTTCTTGATCATCGCCGAAAGCGCGGCCTGCGCCTCGGGGAATTTCTTCTGATCCCACAGCTTGTAGCCGGCCATATAGGCGTCCTCGCCCGCATCGCCCGTCGAGGGAGCGGCGGGTTCGGCGGCGGCCGGGGCCGGCGCGGGTTCGGCGGCAGCCGGCTCGGCGGGCAGCGGACGCGGCGGCGTGCCCTTGCCGGGGCGGCGCGGCGGCGCGGCATCGATCGGGAGCGGCGCGTTCAGCGTCGGGGCAGGCGCGGCGCCGCCTTCCAGCACCTTCAGTCGCGCGTCCAGATCGGCGCGATCCTTGGCCTCGGTCTGGGTCAGCACGTCCAGCTTGTGCTGGTTCACCTCGATCTGGCCGGTGAGCGTCTCCAGCTCGCGCTCCAGCGCCTCGACGCGGCCGGTCAGATCCCGCACCGCCTGATCGGCGGGCGCGCGCTGGACGGGGGCGGCGGTGGCGGGGGTGGCGGCGATCTCAGGTTCGAAGAAAGCGGGGCTGCCACCGGGGAAGACCTTGCGCTGGACGGCCTTCATCTCCTTTTCCAGCTTGTCGACACGCGGCGCCATCTTGTCGGCGCTCTGCGCCAGCGCCGGCGTGGCGACGGAGGCAAGCAGGCAGGCGATCGTCAGCGGACGCAGAAACATAAAGGCGGCTCTTTCGGCTCGGATTCGGAAATGGAGCCCCACCATAAAGCAGATGAGCGCCCGATGAAGCGGGAACCGCTCAGTTCGGTCCGGCCTGCGGGGTTGCGGGCGCGGACGTCGGGGCGGGCGCGGGCCTGACCGGGACGGAATCGGTATCCGAGGCGATGTTCACCGGATCGGGAATGAGCGCCACGGCGCGCTCGCCGGTGCCGCCCGACAGACGCTCCAGCAGCGCTTCCGGCTTGAGGCTCACGTTGCGGACGCGCTGCTCGGGCGGACCGAGCGGCGGGATCACGCTGCTGCCCACCGTCACCTTCAGCGCGTTGGGCCGGCCCGTCAGCAGGCGCGGATCGGCGGCCGTATCGGGCACGGTGAAGCTCTTGCCCGTATCCAGCATGCCCTCGAACAGCTTGCCGTCGCCATCGGTGACGCGCAGCCACACGGGCGATTCCGCGGTAAGAACGGCCGGACCGCCAGCGGTGGCGGGCGTCGGAGTGGCGGCCGGAGCCTGTGGCTTCGCGGCAGGCAAAGCGGGGGCCGGGGACTCCGCCGGAGGCGCGGACGCGACCGCCACCGGATCCTCGCTGTGCATGCCGCGCCAGTAGAGGAAGCCCAGCACCAGCACGACCACGGCGAGCAGGCTCACCCACACCAGGCCGCGTGACGGCGTGCGCGCGGGATCGGCGGGCTGATAGACTTCCTGATAGGCGATGCGCGGCGCCGCATGCGTCAGTTCGCCGCGGAATTGCTGCGCCAGTTCCTGACCGTCCAGCCCCAGCATGCGCGCATAGGTCTTGACGAAACCGGTGCTGTAGGTGGCGGCGGGCAGGCCCTGATGGTCGTCATTTTCCAGAGCGGTCAGGTGGCGCGTCGGAATGCGCGTCCGCTCGGCGATTTCGCCCAGCGAAAGACCCTGCGCCTCGCGCGCTGCACGAAGTTGTCCACCGACCGTCGTGGCAGTCGCTTCCGCGAGCCCGTTGCGGATCTCGTTCATCCGGCTTCCCAGCAAAGTTGTGACGGCTTAACCTCGATCACTGCGGAATGATAGCTGCCGCAGTTAAAGCAAGCTCTCAAGCTATTCTTACATCGTGGGCAACGGCCCAATCGGTGAGTGCTGCACGCATGGCGACGGGCGGACGCGCGAGCAGCTCCGCCATGGCCTCGCGCAGGGCGCCGACATCCAGCGAACGGATCATCGCCTTGACCGGGCCGATCGCGGCGGGCGTGATCGAGAGGCGATCGAGCCCGACGCCGATCAGCGCCATCGCCTCCAGCGGGCGCCCGCCCATCTCGCCGCACACGCCGACGGGGACGCCCGCCTCGTCGCAGGTGCGGACGACGCGGCGGATGAAGCGCAGGATCGCGGGCGAGAGCCAGTCGAACCGCTCGGCGAGCTTCGGATGCGCGCGATCGGCCGCGAACAGGAATTGCGTGAGATCGTTCGTGCCGATCGACAGGAAATCCAGCTTGGGCAACAGGATGTCGAGCGCTTCCGCCAGCGCCGGCACCTCCAGCATCGCGCCATATTTGATCGTCAGCGGCTGCGGCTTGCCACGCTTGGCCAGACGCTCGCGCTGTTCCTCGAACAGGGCGCGCGCCTCGTCGAACTCCCATGGCTCGGAGATCATCGGGAACATGACCTGCAGCACGCGATTGCCCGCCGCCTCCACGAGGGCCGAGGCCTGCGCCTTCATCAGCGCGTCGCGCTCCAGCGCCAGCCGGATCGCGCGCCAGCCCATCGCCGGATTTTCCTCCTCGATCTCGTCGCTCGTCATGTAGGGCAGCGCCTTGTCGCCGCCGACATCCACGGTGCGGAAGATCACGGGCTTGTCGCCCGCCGTCTCCATCACGTCGCGATAGACGCGCTGCTGACGCTCGCGCTTCGGCAATTCGGCCGAGACGAGGAATTCGAATTCGGTGCGGAACAGGCCGATCCCGTCGGCGCCGGTCGTATCCAGCGCCGCGACATCGTCGCGCAGGCCCGCATTGACCATCAGCATCAGGCGGCGACCATCGCGGCTTTCCGGCGGCAGATCGCGCATCGCCGCATATTCGGCGCGCAATTTCTGCGTGACCGAAAGCCGGCTTTCGAACGCCTCCTCGATCTGCGGGTTGGGGCGGGCGACGGCATTGCCCTCGCTCGCATTGAGCAGCAGCATGTCGCCTTCCGCGATCAGGCGGCGGGCATCGCGTACGCGGCCCAGCACCGGAATGCCCATCGCGCGCGCCACGATCACGACATGCGCGGTGAGCGATCCCTCCTGCAGGATCACGCCCTTCAGCCGTCGCCGATCATATTCCAGCAACTCGGCCGGGCCCAGATTGCGCGCGATCAGGATCGAATCCTGCCGCAGGCCCAGTTGCGCCGCCGTGCCGAGCTGACCGGAGACGATCCGGAGCAGGCGATTGGAGAGATCCTCCAGATCGTGCATCCGGTCCGCGAGCAAGGGATCGTCAATCTCGCGCATCCGCATCCGCGTGCGCTGCTGCACGCGCTCGATCGCGGCCTCCGCCGTCAGGCCGCTGTCGATCGCGTCGTTGATGCGGCCGCGCCAGCCTTCATCGTAGGCGAACATCTTGTAGGTCGCGAGAATGTCCTGATGCTCGCCCGCCACGCCGAAATCGGCCTGGCTCATCATGCGATCGATCTGGTCGCGCATCTTGTCGAACGCGGAGTAAACGCGGTGGCGCTCGGCCTCGATATCCTCGGCCACCGTATGCTCGACGATCACGCGCGGCTGATGGAAGACGGCGCGGCCCTGGCCCATGCCTTCGACGAGCTTGAGACCGGTCATCCTCACCGATCCGCTATCGCGGCCCGATCCTGAACCGGGACCTTGCGTTTCGTCGATCAGGCCGGCGCCCGCGATCAATTCCGCCAGCACCATCGCCACCGTCTGCAGCGCCTCGATCTCGATATCGGCATAGCGGCGCTGATCGACATGCTGCACCGTCAGCACGCCCACCGCGCGCTCGGCCCGCACGATCGGGACGCCGGCGAAGCTGTGATACAGATCTTCGCCGGTTTCGGGATTATGGACGAAATCGGGGTGGCTGGTCGCCTCCGCCAGATTGAGCGTCTCGGTCTTCTCGGCGATCGTGCCGGTCAGGCCCTCGCCCAGCGCCAGCTTCGTGACGTGGACCGCCTCCTGCTTCAGCCCGCGCGTGGCGAACAGCTCCAGCACGCCTTCGCGCAGCAAATAGATCGAGCAGACCTCGCTATGCAGCGCCTCGCCGATGATCTGCGTGACCTGGTTGAGCTTGGCCTGCGCGTTGGTACGCGACGCCATCACGTCGTGAAGGCGGACGAGGATTTCGCGTGCGGCGGTGGCGGATGAGGTGGGCGGCATGGTCGTTAATCACGAGCTAACAGCAAAGGCTCGCCTCGCACAACTTACGGATTGTTAACCGCCAGAACCACGATCGATGCGAACAATGCGAGCAGGCCCAGCAGGAAGATGCGATCGGCCCATTTGCCCATGCTCGTTTCGCGGGGAGCGGCGCGCACGGCGAGATAGGAAAGGACGCAACTGAGCGCGAGCAGGACGGCCGATCCCCAGGCCACTTCGTCGGCCAGCGTGCCGCGCGCCGCGTGCGTGACGTTCAGCCCCGCAATGATGACGAGCGAGATGCCGAGAAGGCTGGAGGCGGCGTTGAGGATCTGGCCTTGGAAATCCTGGGGGCGCATGGCCGTGCCCTGACGCGCGTTGCCTGTCCGGTCAACCGAAGAGGGCGACGGATGCGGCCAAATGGTTGATCGCATTCCTCTTGGGGCTTTGTCGGGGCTTTGGGGCCTGCGGGGTGACAAGCCTGCGTCGCGCCGTTTGCGCTGAGCCTGTCGAAGCACTGTCCTTCTTTCCAGCACCTGGGAAAAGAAGTGCAGCCCTTCGACAGGCTCGGGGCGAACGGGGTTTGGCGTCGGCCGTCGACAGAAAGATGCGGGCCGCTCAGGCGGCGCGGCGCTCCAGCGCGGCCGTGGCCTGCTCCACCAGTTCTGCCAGGATCTCGGCGACGGGTTGCTCCTTCGTGACCATGCCGACCGACTGGCCGGCCATCACGCTGCCATGCTCGACATCGCCGTCGATCACGGCGCGGCGGAGCGCGCCCGCCCAATAATGCTCGATCTGGAGCTGGGCCTCGGCCATGGCCAGTTTGCCCTCGTCCAGCGCCTGCGCCACTTCGCGCTGCTTGGCGGTGAACAGTTCGCCACCCGCATTCTTCAGCGCGCGCACCGGAATGACGGGCAGGCGCGGATCGATCTGCACGCTGGCCACCGCGTCGCGCGCGGAGGCGCGGATGAAGGCCTTCTTGAAATTGGCGTGCGCGATGCACTCCGTCGCGCAGACGAAGCGCGTGCCGAGCTGCACGCCCGATGCGCCCATCTCCAGATAGCCCGCGATCGCCTCGCCCCGGCCGATGCCGCCCGCGACGAAGACGGGCACCTGCTGCGCGATCTCGGGCAGCATCTCCTGCGCCAGCACGCTCGTGGAGACGGGGCCGATATGGCCGCCGGCCTCCATCCCCTCGATGATCAGCGCGTCCACGCCCGACCGGATCAGCTTCTTGGCGAAGGTGAGCGTCGGCGGGAAGCACAGCACCTTGGCGCCGGAGGCCTTGATCCGGTCGATCGCGCCCGCCGGGGGCAGGCCGCCCGCCAGCACGACATGGCCCACCTGATGCGCGGCGCATACATCGATCAGCGCGGTGAGATCGGGGTGCATCGTGATCAGGTTCACGCCGAACGGCTTGTCGGTCAGCGCCTTGGTGGCGGCGATTTCGCGATCGAGCAGATCGGGCGTCATGGCGCCGCACGCAATCACGCCGAAGCCGCCCGCATTGGAAATGGCGGAGACGAGGTGGCGCTCCGACACCCACGACATGGCGCCCGCCATGATCGCGAAACGTGTGCCGAGGAAGTGGGCGCCGCGCTGCATCAGCGCATCAAGCTGGGTCGGTTGAGTCATGTCGCACGCCCTAGCCGCACAAAACGCCAGAGGCGAGAGGTGCGTTGGCTCTGCGGATAGCACCTGAAAACAGTCAAAAATCGCCTGCATTCCGCATTGCAGCGTAAATCAGAAGATCAAGGCGTATAATTAATGCTTGCCGAAACGATCTATCGATCTTTGTTGAAGTGAAAAGGCGATATTACAAAATGTAAATCAACAATAGAAGGAATTATGGTTAACATGATTCGATGTGTTGTTGGGTATATTAGAAAGAACGATAATCATAAAAAATTGGCTGAAATCCTTTTTACTTCAAGTTGCGATAAAATGTTCTGGAACATCGACAAGATGAGTCGCGTTGATAGTCGGGGTGAGCAAAAGGAGGGTGATCATGAGTAAGTTGTCGCGTTCGCGGATTTCTCTCATTTCTTCGGCCGCTGTGCTCGCCTTGGTGCTGTCGGCCTGCTCTACGGAAGGTGGCACGCGCCTCGGCAGCGTCGGTGTTCCCGGTGTCAGCGACACGGGCGGCAGCGGATCGACCGGCGGCGGAACGTCGGGAGGTGGCGACACCGGCTCGGGCGGCTCCACTGGCTCCGGTGGTTCCAGCGGCGGCACGGGATCGGGCGGCACCGGCTCGGGCGGCACGGGTACAGGCTCGGGTGGCACAGGAACGGGCACCGGAACCGGAACCGGAACCGGAACCGGAACCGGAACCGGGACTGGCACCGGCACCGGCACCGGCACCGATACGGGCGGTACCCAGTCTCCCTCGGGCTTGCTCGGCGGTGTTCTCGTGACGGCGGGCAACGCCGTTCTCGGCGTCGGCGACGTGCTCGACGCCGCGACCCAGCCGGTCAATGCGGCGTTGCCGGCGACCACGCCGATCACCGGCACGATCGTCGGCATCAGCAATGATACGGGTCAGGCGCTGGTCGACGCGGGCCATGGCCAGCAATTGCTGGTGGATGGCCTGAAGGGCGTCGTCGGCGACGTGGTGGCGATCACCGCGCTGAATACCAGCGTCACGTCGCCCGCCAGCGGAACGGGTGCCGTCGGCGTCGGCGTGGCCAGCGCGACGCAGCCCCAAGGCACGATCGCCTCGGTAGGGCTGCTGACAGGCGGCAATCTCGCCACCGCGACGGTCAACGGCGTCGCCAATCTGGCGATCCACGAAGTGACGCCCGGCGCGCTGCAGAACCTGGCCGCCGTGAATGTCGCCAACACCGGTGTCGGCGGGGCCGCGCCGCTGGTGGGCGTATCGGCCCTGTCCGATACGGCGGCGAACGGGCAACTTCTGTCCGTCACGGCGCTGCAGACGAACGGCGCGGGGCAGATCGCTTCCGTCAATGCCCCGGTCGTCAGCCAGGTGGTGGACACCGCCACGGGCGCTTCGGGCGGACTAATCGGCGTGACGGCGGGCAATACGGCCATCGGCAGCGCGGCGCCGGTCGTCGCGGTGAACGTCGCCTCCAACGCGCCGGTCACCGGATCGCTGGCGACGGTGTCGCTGCCGGTGGATGCGGCGATCGCGCCGGTTGCGGGTGCGGTGCTTCCGGCGGTGACGGCGGCGGTGGCGCCCGCCGTCTCGACCCCGGTCGCCAATGTCGTGGCGCCCGTGACGGCGGCCGTCGCGCCGGTGACGAATGCGGTGGTTCCGACGGTGACCGCCGCGCTCTCGCCCGTCGTGAACGCGCCGGTGGCGGACGTGGTCGCTCCGGTGCAGGCGGTGGTGGCTCCGGTCGTCAATACGGTGGTGCCGACCGTGACGGCGGTGGCGACGCCCGCGGCGAGCACGCCGGTGGCCAATGTCGTGGCGCCGGTGACCGCCGTGGTCACGCCGGTCGTGAACACGATCGTGCCGACCGTCAGCGCGGTGATCGCGCCGGTGGTGACGCCGGTGGCCGCGACCGGGCAGACGGGAGGCCTCGTCGGCGGGCTGACGGGTGGCCTGCACGGGCTGGTTCAGCGCTGACCCGCGCTGATCCCGGACCCGAGGGTGCGGCCCGGACGGATCGGAAGAGTCCCCGATCCGTCTGGCCGCTTCCTCGTCACCGGTCTCCGACCTCTTCCTGATCCGACCAGCCGAAAAGGAGCGCAGCGATGCTCGCTGTGTGGACGCTCGCGGCGGCGGCGCAACTGGATGTGCCGCCCGCCTTGCCGACGACTCGTACCCCTCTCATCCTCGACCAGAACCGGCTCGACCGGACGCCCGATCCCACGGAGGCCCCGCGCGAGACGAAGCCCGCGCCGCGCACCGCGCCCACGGGCGGCGCGCGCGTGGAAGGCGCTGATGCCGGCGTGCAGATCAACAGTGTCAGCTTCGGTGGCGCCAAGGTGCCGGCGCGGGTGGCGAATGCCGCGCGGCCCTATCTCGGCAAGCGCGCGACCAGGGAGGTGCTGGGCGATCTCGCGAAGGCATTGTCCGATGCCTATGCCGATGCGGATATCGCGCTCTACACGGTCATCATCCCGGACCAGAGCTTCGCCAAGGGCGTGGTGGTGGTGCGCGTGGCGGAGGGCTTCGTCGAGCGCGTGGTGTTCACGGGCGGCATGACGCCGCTGATGAAGGCCTATGCGACCCAGTTGACCAGGGAGCATCCGCTCAGCAAGCGCGCGCTGCAGCGCTACCTGTCGCTGATGCGCGACATTCCGGGCGAGAAGGTGGACGTGCAGGTGCTGCGCGGCACGAAACCCGGCGGTATCGTCCTGCAGATCAAGGGCGCGCGGAAGCATACCGATTTCTCGGTGAGCTACGACAATCGCGGGCAGGATCAGCAGGGCAATTCGCAGGTCCGCGCCGATGCCCACGCCTACAGCCTGCTGCGCGACGGCGACCGGACAGACCTGACGGGGCTGATCACGCCGAACGTCAATCGGCTGCGCTACATCTCCCTCGCGCACGGCACGCCGATCGGCACGGACGGGGGGCAGCTTTCGCTCTCGGTGGGGTATCTGGCGACGCACGCCAAGCGCACCGATTTTGACGGCACCGCCAAGACGGCGGGCATCACCTATTCCTATCCGATCATCCGGGGCTACACGAAGAACCTCGTCGCCAGCATCGGCGTGGACGGGATCGACAGCGATCAGGCGATCCTGGGCGCGGTGGCGTCCGCCGATCATACGCGCGCGCTGCGCGGCGCGCTGGGCTTCTCGATCGTGAAGACCAGATCGGTCATCACGGCGGGGCTCACCGTCAGCCGGGGGCTGGATATATTGAGCGCGCACGGCACGCCGTTCCTCTCCGAGCCCGTCTTCACGAAGGTGAATGCCCGCGCGAGCTACGATCGGCAGATCGGCAAGACATTCGTCGTGCGGACCAAGGGGCAGCTGCAATATAGTAAGGATCCGCTGCCGGCCGGCGAGCGGATCGTGATCGGCGGCGCCGATTATGGCCGCGCGTTCGATCAGGCGGTGGTGAGCGGCGATCGCGGCTATGCGGTGCTGGGCGAACTGGCCTTCCGGCCCAAGCTCGGTGCCAAGCTGCAGGGCAGCGAGCTATATGGCTTCACCGATCATGCGAAGGTGCGCTTCGTCGATCGCCTGCCTTATTATCGCGGCGCGAATTTCGACGTGGGATCGGCGGGCGGGGGCGTGCGGATCGCCTTCACGCCGCGCGCCTGGCTGGAACTGGAAGGCGCGCGCGTGATCGACAAGCCCTATCCGGGCTATCAGGGCAAATGGCGTTTCAATGTCAGCTGGCGGCTGCAGCTCAAGAAGAGCTGAGCGGGTGCCCGGTCATTCGCCGCCGACGAGGCCTTGATCGGAGGTTTCGCGCGCGAGGCGATCGTCGCTCTGCACCGCGAGGCGCTGGCGATGACGATCCTCGCGCTGCTCGGCGGCGACGGCCTCGAGCCGCCACACTTCGGCGGCCTTGGTCGCGATCGCGCGGACATTGTCCAGCGTGGTCTCGGCGGCGCGCTTGATCTGGATCGCTTCCTGCGAACGGCAAAAATTCGACGAATTCTGCATGCGCGATCCTTATTTGGACGTGATGTCGGTCGCCTCTGCCCGATATTCGGCACGCAGAAAGGTGCGCGCACGCGTGGCGGTTTCGAAGCTCTGCTCCAGCAATTCCGACGAGACGAGCGGATAGCCCTGCGAATTGAAGCGCGTCGTGCGGATGGTCACGCGAAACTTGCCTTCCTCATCCTTGGCGACGAGATAGGGCTTAACGGCAGTGCGCGACATAGGGGTCTCCGGGGTGTTCGCGCCGGGCGAAGGGGCCGGCACGGTCGGACTGGATGCAGTCCTCTGGCAATCGGGCGGACGTCGAAACGCCCGCCCGCGTCACGTTCAGGCTTCCTGAAGGTTGACGGCCGAGGTCTTGCCGCGGCGATCGGTTTCCAGCTCGTAGGAAATGCGCTGGTCCTGCTGCAGCGTGCTCATGCCCGCACGCTCGACGGCGGAGATGTGCACGAACGCATCGGTGCCGCCATCCTCGGGAGCGATGAAGCCGTAGCCCTTGTCGTTGTTGAAGAACTTAACTTTGCCGGTGATCATGGAGGATATCCTTTGTCCATGTGACGGGTCCGCGCCGACATGGCGCCTCCCGGCTCGAAGCAGCTAGAAAGGGACAAAGGGGAGCCAAGAGCGGCCCGATATCCGTCGCAGGCGACGTAAGCACGGTCTCATATAGGGCATTTGGCGAAAATTGATAGGGGCCGACTGCGCGCACGGTTTTCGGCGCCGCTCCGGCGTCTTCAAGGACCGTTCCGGCGGGCCGCGTGGTCACTGCGTAATGGATTGTTCAATTTAGGTCCAAAGGCCTTCCAATATTCTCCAAATTCGGCCATCCTCGTTACGCTTTGTAAACTCGGGGGGCGTGGCGATGCGGTGTGGAGTGGTTTTGGCGGCCTTGGTCGCGGCGGCGACGGGATCGGCCGCGCAGGCGGTGGTGGTGAATTACGATCTGGTGATCGATCTGAGCAAGGCGACGCAGAGCGGCAATCGGACGACCGTCAATCTGCCCGCCGACATGATCTCCCTCCTGCCGGGCGATACGCTGAAGGGGACGGTCAGCTTCACGGGCGGCAGCATCGTCACGCTGACGAACAACACGTCCTCGCCGGGCCAGTATGAACTGGTGCAGCTGGTCTTCACGCCCAGGCCGAGTGTCGGCAATGTCGATCAGGCTGTGTCTTCGGTCAGCCTCACCGGCGTGAGCGGGAATTATACGGGCGACAGCGCCATTCAGACGATGATCACCACCAATCTGACCGCCAGTGCCTTTGCGGACCTGACGGCGACCTCCTTCTCCTTCACCGGCTTCACCTACAGGCTGGACTATTATGCGGGGTCCGCGAGGGCCTTCACGCCCTCGCAACTGACGCTGGGTTATACGGTGGGCGTGAGCGCGCCGCCGCCGTCTGTGCCGGAACCGGCCACCTGGGCGATGATGATCGGCGGCTTCGGTGCGATCGGCGCGCGCCTGCGCCGGACGCGGGCAGGGGGCCTGCCGTCGCGCGCGGCCTGAGGGCGGACGAGATTTTCATCTTCAACCTCCCGGCGCGGCGAACCGTACAGAATTGAGCGGGATCGGTTCGTCGGCCGGATCAGCGATGGGAGTAAGCGATGCGGATTTTCCTGACGACGACAATGTCGGTGAC
This sequence comes from Sphingomonas sp. AP4-R1, assembly GCF_013113735.1. Taxonomy (NCBI): domain Bacteria; kingdom Pseudomonadati; phylum Pseudomonadota; class Alphaproteobacteria; order Sphingomonadales; family Sphingomonadaceae; genus Sphingomonas; species Sphingomonas sp. AP4-R1. The sequence continues at coordinate 4,125,866 of NZ_CP053346.1, read as the reverse complement.
AATGGCGATGGCGCTTCTGGCGGCATCCGCCGCGCCGGCTGCGGTGATCACGCGGGATTATGTGTTCGATCTCGGCACGGCGACGGCGAGCGGTGCCTACACCTACGTCCAGTCGACGGACGGGCCGTTGACGGTGTCGGCGGGGGACACGCTGCAGGGGACGGTGAGCTTCCTCGGCGGGCCGATCACACTGACGAACGATCCGACCAGTCCGGGGCCGGGCTACGAACTGGTCGGCCTCAATTTCTATTCGAACGGCGGCACCACGACCGGCACGTCCGTCATCAGCCTGACGGGGATCAGCGGGGATTATACCGGCCTGGCGAGCTATAGCGGCGCGACGATCGGTGGCCTCTTCGCGAGCGCGTTCAACGATCTCACGCCGACGGCCTTCTCGTTCACCGGGTTGACCTACAGCCTGTCATTCGAAAGCGGCACGGCGACCAGCTTCCGCGCGCCGCAGCTGGAGCTGGCCTATGATGCGCGGCTGGGCGGGGCGCCCGCTTCGGATGTGCCGGAGCCCGCGATCTGGGCGATGATGCTCGCGGGCTTCGGGGCGATGGGGGCTTCGATGCGTAAGCGCCGGCTAATCGCGCTCGACGGAAGCCCTGCTCTATAAGGGAAACCGTTCGTCCTGAGCGCAGTCGAAGGACGGGCTGCAAGCGATGCGCCCGGCTTCCCGTACTTCGACTTCGCTCCGTACGAACGGGGAACGGAAAGCGGAAACGCAGGCAGCCTTCAGGCCGCCGCGTCGTCCGCATCCAGACCGTAGGCGGTGTGCAGCACGCGCACGGCCAGCTCGACGAAATCCTCGTCGATGATCACCGAGACCTTGATCTCGCTGGTGGTGATCGCCTGAATGTTGATGCCGCGATCGGCCAGCGCCTTGAACATCGCGGCGGCGACGCCCGCATGGCTCCGCATGCCGACGCCCACGACCGAGATCTTGGCGATCTTGGTATCATGCTTCACGCCGATATGGCCGATCGTGGCCTGCTGCTTGTCCAGCACGTCCAGCGCGCGGGCCAGTTCGGCGCGCGGCACGGTGAAGGTCACGTCGGTCGACTTGCCGTCCGACGCGACGTTCTGGACGATCATGTCCACGTTGATCGCGGCTTCGGCGAGCGGCGTGAAGATCGTCGCCACCGCACCGGGCCGGTCCGGCACGGACAGGAGCGTGACTTTCGCCTCATTCTTGTCGGCGGCGATGCCGGTGATCAGCTGGCGTTCCATCTTGTCCTCTTCGATCTCGTCATCGCCCACGATCAGCGTGCCGCGATGCCCATCATCATCCTTGTGGTCGTCGAACGAGGAGAGGACGCGCACGCGCACCTTCTCCTTCATCGCGAGGCCCACCGAGCGCGTCTGGAGCACCTTGGCGCCCACCGACGCCAGCTCCAGCATCTCCTCATAGGTCACCTTGCCCAGCTTGCGCGCCTTGGGCACGATGCGCGGATCGGTGGTATAGACGCCGTCGACGTCCGTGTAGATGTCGCAGCGATCGGCCTTCATCGCCGCCGCCACCGCGACCGCCGACGTATCCGATCCGCCGCGGCCGAGCGTGGTGACGCGGCCATCCTCGCTCATGCCCTGGAAGCCGGGGATCACGGCGACCTCGCCCTTCGCCATCGAGGCGCCGATCACCTCGGCATCGATCGTGGTGATGCGGGCCGAAGCGTGCGTGTCGCTGGTGCGGATCGGCAGCTGCCAGCCGAGCCAGCTGCGCGCGGGCACGCCCAGCGCCTGCAGCGCGATCGCGAGCAGGCCGCTCGTGATCTGTTCGCCCGCCGCGACGACGACGTCATATTCCTTGGGATCGTAAAGCGGGCTCGCCTCGCGGCAGAAATTGACGAGGCGATCCGTCTCGCCCGCCATGGCCGAGACGACCACCGCCACTTCGTTGCCGCGCTCCACCTCGGCCTTGACGCGCTGGGCGACGTTACGAATGCGTTCGATCCCGGCCATGGAGGTGCCGCCGAACTTCATCACGATACGGGCCATCTGTCGTCTTCGCCGCTTGAGAAAGGTGGAAAGGCCCGAAGCTGGGGGCTTGGGCCGGCGGGAGCGCCCTGATAGTTACCCACCCCCATGAACGCAACCGACACGATCGAACCCGCCGAAGCCGCCTTTTTCGGCACGCTGGCCGCCGAATGGTGGGATCCGAAGGGATCTTCCGCGATGCTCCACAAGCTCAATCCGGTGCGCCTGCGCTATCTGCGCGACCGGATCGACAGCGAATGGGGCTGCGATCCGCGCGCGAGGCGTCCGCTGGAGGGGCGGCGCGCGCTGGACGTGGGTTGCGGCGCGGGACTGCTGAGCGAGCCGCTGGCGCGGCTCGGCGCGCAGGTGACGGGGCTGGACGCGGCGGCCGAGAATGTGGCGGTGGCGCGCGCGCATGCCGCAGGGCAGGGGCTGGCGATCGAGTATCGCCATGGCGGGATCGAAGGGCTGGCGGGCGAGCGCTATGATCTGATCGTGTCGATGGAGGTGATCGAGCATGTCGCCGATCCGGCGGCGTTCGTGGGCGGCATCGCGCGCGCGCTGGCGCCGGGCGGGCTCGTCCTGCTCTCCACGCCCAATCGCACGCCTTTGTCCCGGCTGGCGCTGATCACGCTGGGCGAAGGCCTGGGGATGGTGCCGAAGGGCACGCACGACTGGTCCAAATTCCTCACGCCGGACGAGCTTTCGGCGCTGCTGGAGGCGGCGGGGCTCACGGTGATCGATCGCGCCGGCATGAGCTTCGATCCGATGAACGGCTTCGCGCTTTCGACCGATCTCACCCTCGACTATTTCCTCGCCGCGACGCATCAGGCCACCAACGAAGCCTGAAGGAAGTCGTTGAATGCGTAAGGAATACCGGATCCTGGCCCTGTGCGGCGCGGCGCTGGCCGTGATGGCCGCCGCCCCCGTCGCCAAGCCGCAGCTGGGCGCCTGGGGCGTCGATCTCACGGCGCGCGACACGAATGTGAAGCCGGGTGACGACTTCAACCGATATGCGAACGGCACCTGGCTGGCCCGCACCGAGATCGCGTCCGATCGCACCCGCGCGGGCGCCTTCATCACGCTGCGCGACAAATCCGAGGCGGATGTGCGCGCGATCGTGGAGGCGATCCCGGCCGATGCCGCGCCGGCCCAGCGCAAGGTGGCCGATCTCTATGCGAGCTGGATGGACGAGGCCGCGATCGAGGCGGCGGGCACGAAGCCGCTCGCGCCCTATCTGGCCGAGGTGGCGGCGGTGAAGGATCGTGGGGGGCTGGTCCGGCTGTTCGCCTCGCCGGATTATGCCTCTCCGGCGGCGGGCGTGGGCATCCGCCCCGATGTCGACGATCCGACCCATTATGTCGTGACGGTGCGGCAGGGCGAACTCGGGCTGCCGAGCCGCGATTATTATCTGGAGAAGGGCGCGAAATATGATGCGATCCGCGCCGCCTATCGCGCCTATCTGACGCAGATCGCGACGCTGGCCGGTCTCTCCGATCCGGCCGGGCGCGCCGATCGCATGATCGCGCTGGAAACGCGCATCGCCACCGATCAGTGGCCCGCCGCCCAGCGCCGCGACGTGACGAAGACGACCAACCGGATGACGGTGGCGGAACTGACCGCGCTCGCGCCGCAGATCGACTGGCCGGTCTGGTTCCGGGCGCAGGGCCTCGGCACGCCGCCCAAGCTGATCGTGGGCGAGAAGAGCGCGATCGCGGCCAACGCCAAGCTGCTCGACGACGTGCCGCTGGCGCAGTGGAAGGACTATCTCGCGCTGCGCTTCGTGAGTGATCACGCGCAATATCTGCCCAAGGCGTTCGACGAGGCGAACTTCGCCTTCTTCGGCAAGGCATTGGCCGATCAGCCGCGCCAGCGTGACCGCTGGAAGCGCGGCGTGGCGCTCGTCAACGGCGCGCTGGGCGAGGAGGTCGGCCAGATGTACGTCGCCAAGCATTTCCCGCCCGAGGCCGAGCGCCAGATGGCGGAGCTGATCGGCGATCTGCGCGGGGCCTATGGCGAGCTGATCGCCAAGGCGTCGTGGATGGACGAGGCGACGCGCAAGGAGGCGCTGACCAAGCTGGCCTCGTTCGATCCGCGCATCGGCCACCCGGTCCATTATGTCGATTATGCGGATCTGAAGATCGTGCGGGGCGATCTGCTCGGCAATGCGATCCGCGCCGATCGGTTCGAATGGGCGCTGCAGCTGAAGCGCTTTCCCAAGCCGGTCGACCGCACGCTCTGGGCGATGACGCCGCAGACGGTGAATGCCTATTATTCGCCGCCGATGAACCAGATCACGTTCCCGGCCGCGATCCTGCAGCCGCCTTTCTTCGATCCGGCGGCGGATCCGGCGGTGAATTACGGGGCGATCGCCGCCGTGATCGGGCACGAAATGGGCCACGGCTTTGACGATCAGGGCCGCCAATATGACGCGACCGGCCGCGTCCGCGACTGGTGGACCAAGGAATCGGCCGCGTCCTATACGGGCCGTGCCGATCGACTCGCGGCGCAATATGACACTTACGAGCCGCTGCCGGGTCTGCACGTGAACGGCCGACTCACTTTGGGCGAAAATCTGGGCGATCTGGGGGGAATCCAGGCCGGATATACCGCCTATCAACGCTATCAGGCGCGCCACGGCGCATCGCAGGCGATCGGCGGACTGACCGGCGATCAGCGCTTCTTCCTCGCTTACGCACAAATCTTTCAGGGCAAGGCGCGTGACGGATTCCTGCGTCAGCAGGTGCTGACCGATCCGCATAGCCCGGAATCGTTTCGGATCGACGGGATCGTGCGGAATTTCGATCCCTGGTACAGCGCGTTCGACGTGAAGCCGGGCGACAAATTGTATCTCCCGCCGGAGCTGCGCGTGCATGTTTGGTAATGTTTCATAACTGTAAATGCGATCTTTGCATTTTGCGACGCAAAATAGTGGTTGCGCTAACGCGTTCGCAGATGCACAAAGAATACGCCTTTCAGGCATCCTCTCCCAACTTCGATGGGCCGGTCCTCTGACCGGCCTTTTTTTTGCCCGCGCGACGGCCGGGGCGTCTCGCCGTGGTGGCGGATCGGGGACGGGCACGCTATCTGCGGCGGAATGAGCCGGCACAGCAGATCGAACGACTGGGGTTTCCCGCGCTGGCGCAGCTATGGCAGCGAGCGCGGCGCCACCAAGGTCCGCATCTGCGATCGCGACGGCTGCGATCTGCCGGGCGACTGCCCCGCGCCCAAATCACCCAACAGCCCGGAGCGCTGGTACTTCTGCACCGAGCATGCCGGCGAATATAATCGCGGCTGGAATTACTTCGAAGGCCTCTCCGCAGAGGAGGCCGCCGCGCGCGAGGCGGGCGAGCGCGCCACCGGCAGCGCCTATGAGCAATCCCGCCATTATGGCTGGGCCGGGCCGGGCGACGGCAGCCGATCGCGCGACGAGATGCGCGCGCTGGATACGCTGGGGCTCGATCCCGATGTCGAGTTCGATCAGGTGAAGATCGCCTGGCGCCGCCTCGCCAAGGCCAACCACCCCGATACGCATCCGGGCGATGCCGAGGCGGCCGACCGCTTCCGCACGATTCAGGCCGCCTACGAAGTGCTGCGCGTGGCCGAGGAACGCCGCGCGGCGTGACGGCTCGGTCATGAGAGCGGGCGCGTGAGAAGCACGGTCCCCAGCAAATGGGCGGCGGCGGTGATCGTCTGCACCAAATGCGAGAAGAAGCTGGGCGGCGGCTTCGGCAAGAAGGGCAAGGATCGCCTGTCCAAACTGCTCGCCAGGCGCGCGGGCGGCGGCAAGGGTCGCAAGGCGGGCGCGGGCGTGATCCCCAGCAAATGCCTGAAACTCTGCCCGAAGCGCGCCGTCACGGTGATCGACGGCGCCCATCCCGACGAATGGCTGATCGTCCCCGGCGGCACGCCCGTCGAGGAGGTGGAGGCATTGTTGGGATTGGGGACGTCGATCCTGGCCGACTAGAGACCGCCACCCGATCGGGCGGCGGTCTCCTGCGCCCGTTCAGACGAACCGGACTGCCGACACGCGCTTGCGGCGAAGCGCTCCGCCCATCGCGCCGAAGCCGACCAGCATCATCGCCCAGGTCGCGGGCTCGGGCACGGCCGCAGGGGCTGTGCTGGTGTTCAGCGTGAACGCCGTGTTCGCCGTTGTCTCGAAACCGAAGCTCTTCAGCGTCGTATCCTGGGTATAGGCATAGCCGTAATAATCGAGGCCATTCAGCGAGGCGCGCAGGCCCAGATAATTGTCGCCGTTCGAATAAGGGATCGTCGTCGGCGTCGTGAACGACGAGAATTGCGTGCCCGGACCGTAGGTCAGGATGCCCGAACCGCGATCCGGAAAATCCGTAGAGGGCTGGAGCGGGAAGATGAAGAATCCTCCGAACGACCGCACAGCGCCGCCGCCCGACGTCTGCACCGCGGTCGGCATGAAAATGTCGCTGGTAGAACTGAACGTGAAGGTGCTGCCGTCGAAGTTGATCGACACGGGCGCGGCGGCGAAGCTGCTGTTGAGGGTGACGATCATGGGAGCGGCATTCGCTGCGGCACCATAAGCGGGCAGGACGGCGGCCGCCGCCAGCAGGCAAGCGGGTACGATACGGTTACGAAGATGCATGAGGGGCGTCCCTTTTCCCGGCCGGAACCGATATCCCAGGCGGTGTAGGGTAAACGAGCCGTTAACCAGCTTTGTGCCGTGTCGCGGCGCTTAAAAAATAAAAACTTTGCTTGCAACTCAGTGATTTCGGCTGCCGTATATTCCCTAATATCGGTCTGCGGCGCATCGCGCAGGCCCGCTGGCTGGCGGATCGTTCGGCTCGCGGGATCGGGCCAGCTGCATGCTGTTCGGTGCCGTGGCGAGGGGGTGACGGACCGTGCGTGGGACGGCTAGACCGCAGGAATGAAGATCCTGCTCACCGGCTCCTCTGGCTGGCTCGGCCGCACTCTGGCGCCCGTCCTTGTGAATCGGGGCGACACAGTGATCGGCCTCGATATCGCGCCTGGCGCGTATACGCAGGCGATCGGATCGGTCGCGGATCGCGCTTTGATCGATCGGCTGTTCGAAGAACATCTTTTCGATGCCGTGCTGCATGCGGGCGCGCTGCATAAGCCCGATATCGCCCGCTATCCCACGCAGGCGTTCGTGGATGTGAACATCACCGGCACGCTCGCTCTGCTGGAGGCGGCGGTCCGCACAGGGGCGAGCCGGTTCGTCTTCACCTCCACCACCTCGCTGATGATCTCCACCGATATTCGCGAGGCCAAAGGGGATGCGGCAGTGTGGCTGGACGAGGGGAGGGATTCCTTTCGCCCTCGCAACATCTACGGCGTCACCAAGCTCGCGGCGGAGCAACTTTGTCGGCTGTTCCATGACGATCACGGCCTGCCTGTTCTGGTCCTTCGCACCGGACGTTTCTTTCCCGAAGAGGATGACACGCATCGCGCGCTCTCCGGCGAGAATATGAAGGCGAACGAATTGCTCCACCGCCGCCTGACCGTGGAGGATGCGGCCGCCGCGCACGTCGCGGCGCTGGATCGGGCGCCCGCCATCGGGTTCGGCACCTACATCCTTTCCGCGCCCACGCCGTTCGCGCGTGCCGACGTGGCCGAGCTGAAGCGCGATGCGCCCGCCGTGATCGCGCGGCTCTATCCCGACGCGGCCGATCTTTATGCGCGGATGGGCTGGTCGCTGCCCGCCTCGATCGACCGCGTCTATGATGCGGGGCTGGCCGAGCGCGAACTGGGCTTTCGCTGCGCCACGGATTTCGGGAGCGTGCTGGCTGCGCTCCGCTCGGGCGGCGCGTCTCCCGTCGCGCATGATGCCGATTATGTATCGCCCAAGGAGCAGACCAAGGCGACGAATTAGCGTTTATCCGTCATTCCCGCGAACGCGGGAACCCAGCGGAGAGTCGGCAAACTGGGTTCCCGCGTTCGCGGGAATGACGAAGAAGGGGAGAAGAAAGCAACGCCATCTGGCCATCCACGCAGGCCGCGCTTATGTGCGCGCCATGTCTACGTCCGCCCCCCGCACGCTGTATGAAAAGATCTGGGACGCGCATGTCGTCTCGCGCCGCGATGACGGCACCTGCCTGCTCTATATCGATCGCCACCTCGTCCATGAGGTGACCAGCCCGCAGGCGTTCGAGGGGCTGCGCGCGGCGGGGCGCAAGGTGCGCCGTACGGATCTCACGCTCGCCGTGCCGGATCATAATCTGCCGACCACCGCGCGCGTCGATGCGGCGGGCCGCCCGCTGCCGATCGCGGATCCGGAAAGCGCGCAGCAGCTCGCCACGCTCCGCGCCAACGTGGCCGAATTTGGCGTGCCCTATATCGATGCGCTGAAGGCCGAGCAGGGCATCGTCCATGTCGTGGGGCCGGAGCAGGGCTTCTCGCTGCCGGGCACGACCTTGGTCTGCGGCGACAGCCACACCGCCGCGCATGGCGGCCTCGGCGCGCTGGCCTTCGGCATCGGCACGTCCGAGGTGGAGCATGTGCTGGCCACGCAGACGCTGCAGCTGAAGCAGTCCAAGTCGATGGAGATCCGCGTCGACGGCACGCTGGGCTTCGGCGTGAGCCCGAAGGACGTGATCCTCGCCATCGTGGGCAAATTGGGGGCCGCCGGGGGCACCGGCTATGTCGTCGAATATACGGGCAACGTGATCCGCGAGATGTCGGTCGAGGGGCGGTTGACGGTCTCGAACATGGCGATCGAGCATGGCGCGCGTTCGGGCCTGATCGCGCCCGACGAGATCACCTTCGCCTACCTGAAGGGCCGCCCGATGGCGCCATCGGGCGAGCAATGGGAGCGTGCGCTCGAATGGTGGCGCACGCTGCCGACCGACCCGCAGGCCCGCTATGACACGGTCGTGCTGCTGGACGCGAACGACATCGCGCCGAATCTTACCTGGGGCACCAGCCCGGAGGATGTGGTGCCGATCACGGGCATCATCCCCGATCCGGAGAGCTTCGCCGATCCCTCCAAGCAGGAGGCCGCGCGCAAGAGCCTGGCCTATATGGGCCTCGCCCCCGGCACGCGGATGCAGGACGTGTCGGTGGAGAATATCTTCATCGGCAGTTGCACCAACAGCCGCATCGAGGATCTGCGCGCCGCCGCCGCCGTCGCGAAGGGCCGCAAGGTGGCGGACAATATCCGGCAGGCTCTGGTCGTGCCGGGCTCGGGCCTGGTCAAGCGTCAGGCCGAGGCGGAGGGGCTGGACCGCATCTTCATCGAGGCGGGCTTCCAGTGGCGCGAGCCGGGCTGCTCGATGTGCCTCGCGATGAACCCGGACAAGGTACCGGCGGGCGAGCGCTGCGCCTCCACCTCCAACCGCAATTTCGTCGGCCGGCAGGGTCCGGGATCGCGCACGCATCTGCTGTCGCCCGCCATGGCGGCGGCAGCGGCGGTGACGGGTCGCCTCACCGACGTGCGCGAGCTGGTGACATCCGCCGACTGATGCTTCTGGCCGCGGCGCTCGGGCTGGCGATCGCGCCGGCCCGCGCTGTCGTGCCGAAGGATGCGCCGCCGCTGAAGATGTGGCGGCTGGGATGCGGGACGGTGACGATCCCCGATCTCGATTTCCTGTCGGACAGTTTCGCGTTTTCGGGCCAGTCGAAGACGGTCACGGTCAGCTGCTATCTGATCCGCCACGGTGACGACTATGTGCTGTGGGACACGGGCCTGCCGCTCAGCCGGTTGGGCGCGGGGCAGAAGAGCGTCGGAGGCGGGCTGGCGAGACTGGAGCGGACGCTGCCGGACCAGATCCGCCAGCTGGGCATCGCGCCGGACAGCGTGAAGATCGTCGCGCTGAGCCATTATCATGCCGATCATGCGGGGCAGCTCGCGAGCTTCCCCAATGCGCGCGTGCTGCTGGGGGCGCCGGATATCGCGGTGGTGCGGGGCGACAGGAGCGCGTTCAACCTCGATCGGCTGCAATTTCCGGCCACGACGAAGTTCGATTCGGTCGAGGGCGATCGCGATTTGTTTGGCGATGGCAGCGTGCTGATGCTCGCCACGCCCGGCCATACGCCGGGGCATCACAGCCTGCTCGTGCGGCTGCGCTCGGGCCCGGTGCTGCTGAGCGGAGATCTCTGGCATTTCGCGGGCCAGCGTCCGATCCGGGGCGTGCCCAGGATCAACACCAGCCGCGCGGAGACCCTGGCCTCGATCGACCGGATCGAGCAGGTCGCGGCCAATCTCCACGCCAAGATCGTGCTGGGCCATGAGCCTGACGATATCGCCCTGTTGCCGGCTTTCCCCGCTGCGGCTGACTGGAGTTGGTTCGTGCTCCTGCGAAAGCAGGAGCCCAGAGCTTCGGGCGCAGCGCTTGCAGCCCTAGGCTCCTGCTTTCGCAGGAGCACGGGAAGGGAAGGTATGCGGCGGCCGCTCCGCCATCCGCGCCCGCTTCCGCGACGAACCGTGCAACAAGCCGTGGGCGCGCGGCGTTCGCATGGCAGGCGGTGGACGATCGGAGAAAGAGAAAATGACGAAGCTTTGCCGCAAAGCCACGATCGCCAGGCTGGGTCTGGCCCTCGCGCTGCCGCTCACGCTCGGCGCCTGCTACGACGCTTATGGCCCCGGACCTGGCTATGCCGGCGGGCCGCCCATTTACGATGCCTATTATGACGGCTTCTACGGCCCCTACGGCAACGGCTATTGGGGGCCGCGCGGGGTCTATTATTATCGCGACACGCGCGGCCGCTTTCGTCCCGATCGGGCGGGCCATTTCCGCCACGACGAGCGGCCGGGCTTCAATGCCGTCCACGGCTTCCACCATGACGGCCCGCCGCGTGGCGGGCCGGGCCGGGGGCGCGGGCACCGCTGAATTATCGGCGCCCCTGAGAAACGAGGCTGATGCATCATCTGTCCTCCCCCGCCGGGGAGTGTCGGCTTGGATTGCCCCCGGTGATCCAAGCCCATGCCGGAGGCATGGGCGACCCGACACTGTGGCGCGGAAGGCGACGGAGGGGAGATGTCGGCGGCCGGCCGGGCTTCCTCCCCCTCCGTCAGGCTGAAGCCTGACACCTCCCCCTAGCGGGGGAGGATGAAAAAACGGGTCAGCGCGTAATGCCGAAGCCGATCCGCAGCCGCGTCTGCTTACGATTATAGTCGAGCAGGCTCTCGCCATAGCCGGCAAAGCCCTGCGCGATCATGTAAAGCTGCGGACCGGACGACCACATCTTCGTGAGTGGATAGGAGAGCGTGCCATCCACCGCGCCCTTGCCGCTGCCGAAGGCGAAGCGGCTCGTCAGGCTCAGGCGCAGCCCGTCATCCTCGCCGAACGCGGCATAGAGGCCGGTATGGCCGCGATAGCGCTCGATATCCTCATTGCCCGCCTGTCCGCCGACATAGGCCCAGACGCGCGGCCCCAGCGTGAGCGTGTAGCGGCCGATCGGCAGGCTCGCCTCGGGCTGGACGTAGACCGTGTTGAGCGTGCGGGAGGCTAGGCCGTCGCGCCCGTTGGACTCATGCCGCGCGCCGAAGCGTCCGCCGATCGAAAGCCCGTTCGATCCCACCGGCTTGGGCGGCACGAGATAGAAGAGCTCGGGCATGTAGTTGACGTCGCGGAACGGCGAACTGACGCCCCCGATGTCCCAGAACATGCGCTGGGTGTAGGCGAAGTTGATCCCGTCCATCCAGTTTCCGCGCTGGCCGAACAGGCGATATTTCAGGCTGAGCTGGATGCGCGCGGCGGTGTTCGTGCCTGGCCCGTAGACGAAATAGATCGGTTCGTAGACCGAGAGATTGGGCAGCAGTGGATTGTCGCGCGGCGATCCGGCCGAGGGGGGCGCGGCGGGGGGCGTGGTGACGGGCTGGGTCGCCGCGGCGGGGGGCGAGGGCGTTTCGGTCGTCGCGGTTGCGACCTGCACGGGCTCGGCGGCCGAGGCTCCGGCCGGAATGTCGAGCGCGATGATCGGCGCGTCGGGCACCGATAGCGAGAGCATGCCCGGCCCGGTCCCGACGGGAAGGGTGCCTTCGTAGCGCAGCGGAATGAAGCCCGAAGCGGCGATGGGTTTGTGATCGGCCGGTGCCGCGGGGTGCAGGGTGATCGTGTCGCTGCGCCCGTTCGCGCTTTTCAGGCTGGCGGTGATCGTGCCCGGCGACGTGAAGTCGGCGGTCGCGCCCGAGGCGTTGATCGCGACGAGGTCCACCGTCACGCGGCCGGAGGACGGCTCGACATGCGTGCCGGAGACGATCAGCCGGACCGGCTCCGCCGCGCAGGCGGGGAACGCGATGGCGAGGCCGAGAAAAGGGAGAATGTTCCGCATCCGCAAGGGACGCGCGCCGGGGTGGGTTGTTCCCTTGGAACAGGCCGGCTCGAGCGGGCCAGCCTTTCTTCTCCCCTCCTTGGAGGGAGTTGCTGTGAAATTTGACTTTCCGCCTTCGTTTGCACTGAGCTTGTCGAAGTGCCGTTCGACCTTCTCCGGTTGTTCAAGAAGAAGGACGGTGCTTCGACAGGCTCAGCACGAACGGAATTTGGGCTTTGGCTTCGTTTCAGGCGAACCGTCCTTCCGGCAGCGCCCCACCCCCAACCCCTCCCTTTCAGGGAGGAGAGCATGTCGGGAGCGTACTCCTCCGGCCTTCGCTGGGGCACGGTAGGCAAGGCAGAACGAAAAAGGGCGGCCGGTCCTAAGACCAGCCGCCCCTCATCGGTTCGAGTCAGCCCAACTCAGGCGAACAGCTTCGCCCAGGCGCGCTTCGGACGGTTCTTCCAGTGGCCGCGATGATAGGCGTCGGACGCCAGCAGCGGGATCACCGAACCGGCTTCGGCGAACACCATCTGCTCGATGCCCGTGTTCACCTTGCCCCAGCTCGCCGCTTCCTGCAGCGTCGAGGAGGAACAGGCGCCGTCGCGGACGTCGGCGACGGTGATCTGCACCGCATATTTGTGCACCTCGACATCGTCATGACCGAGGATCTCGGCGCAGACGACCGTGTCCTGGATGAAGTTCTTGGGCACGCCGCCGCCGATCATCAGCAGGCCGGAGGTGCCGCCCTTGATCTTGATGTCGGTCAGTTCGCGGAAGTCCGCGATGCTGTCGATCGTGAGGTAGGGCTTGCCCGCCTTCATGCTATCGACCTGATGCTTGACGAGGCCGAAGCCGGCCGAGCTGTCCGTGAAGGCCGGGCAGAAGATCGGCACGTCATGCTCGTAGGCGAGCTTGACGAGGCTGTTGTCCTTCTTGCCATGCTCGACGAGGTACTTGCCCATCTCGCGGATGAAGGCACGCGACGAATAGGCCTTGGGCTCCAGCGTCTCGGCGATCTCGAAGATCGTGTGGTCGACGTTCTGGAGGTCTTCCTCGTCGATATAGGTATCGTAGATCCGGTCGATCAGCAGCGAGCGCAGCGTATCGTCGTCGGGGATTTCCTTGGCCTGATAATGCTTGTGGCCAAGGCCCTCGAAGAAATCCATGTCCACGATCGTGGCGCCGGTGGCGACGATGCCGTCGACCATGCCGTTCTTCACCAGCTCGGCATAAGCGTCCATGCAGCCGCCGGCCGAGGTGGAGCCCGCGATCACGAGGAAGATCGTGCAGTCCGGATCCGCCAGCATGTCGTTGTAGATGCCGGTGGCGCGGGCGAGATCGCGGCTCGTGAAGCTCATCTTGCCCATCGCATCGATGATCGGGCGCGCGTCGAAGCTGGTGATGTCGACATGCTCCACCACGGTGGAGAGCAGTTCGGCCTTGCGCGTGTCGTTGATCTTGTCGGTCATGGATACCCTCATTCCCGGTGATCCGCCGTCATTCTGGGGACGTGGAAACCCGAACGGCGCCGCGATGCTCGAAGCATCCGGCGTCCAGCGGCCTCCGCCGAAGCGGAGGCCGGAACAGTGTAGGTCTTACGTTACAGAGTGACGACGTTCGAGAAGCGCTTCGGCTCCACCTCGATGTCGGCATAGACGCTCGCCATCGGCTCGTCGGTCATCACGACCGTCTCGCCGGCGGTGAAGCCGTTGAAGCCGGTGCGCATCGCGCAGCCATAGGCGCCGAGCATGCCGATCTCGATATAATCGCCCGGCTGGGTGTCGGCCGGCAGCAGGAACGGGCCCGCCATGTGATCGATATCGTCGCAGGTCGGCCCGTAGAAGCTGAACGGCAGATCCTTGGCCTCGCTCTCCGGCTGGCGGACGAGCGTGACCGGGAAGCGCCAGCCGACATGCGCCGCATCGAACAGGGCGCCGTAAGCGCCGTCGTTGATGTAGAGCTGTTCGCCGCGGCGACGCTCGACGCGCACCAGCAGGCTCGCATATTCGGCGCACAGCGCGCGGCCCGGCTCGGCCCACAGCTCCGCCGAATAGCTGACGGGCAGCTGCTCGAACGTTTCGTGGATCGCGTCGAAATAGGCTTCCAGCGGCGCCGGCGTCATGCCCGGATAGATGGACGGGAAACCGCCACCCACGTCGATCACGTCGACCGTGACGGCCGCCTCGACGATCGCCTGCTTCACGCGGCCCAGCGCCTGCACATAGGCCTGCGGGCTCATCGTCTGGCTGCCGACATGGAAGCAGATGCCGAGCGCGTCGGCCGCCTGGCGGGCGGCGAACAGCAGGGCCTTGGTCTCTTCCGGCGCGGCGCCGAACTTCGAGGCGAGGCTGAGCTTCGCATGCTCGGACGACACGCGCAGCCGCACGCAGAGCGTGAGATCGGTCGCGTCGCCGGTGGCGCGCATGATCTTCTCGAGCTCGTCGATCGTATCGAGGCTGAAGGTGCGGACGCCGTGGACCTCATAGGCCTCGCGGATCGCTTCCTCGGCCTTGACCGGGTGCATGAAGCACAGCGTCGCATCCGGCGCGACCGAGGCGACGAGGCGAACCTCGGCGATCGACGCGACGTCGAAATGCGTGATTCCGCTCTCCCACAGGATCCTGATCAGATCCGGCGAGGGATTGGCCTTCACCGCATACATCGAGCGGCCCTTGAACTTCTCCACGAAGAAGCGGGCGGCCCGACGGGCGGCGTGAGGACGAACGAGCGTGACCGGCTGAACCGGGCGTCGATCGGCGATGTCGGCAACGGTGACGTTGTCGGACGGGTGGGCAGCTAGCCCCAGCGCGCGAGGATGCTTGTGCAATTCAAGGGACCTCCAGATGCCTGACGGCAAGTCGTTGACGGAAAGCTGCCTTGCGGTTGGAAGTCCCCATGGGGCAGCGAGGCGCGGCATATATGGTCGCGTGACCCCCCTGTAAAGTTCCAATTTGAAGATGGTTTCAGCGCGTCTAAAGCGTTGGGACGGATCGTGGCCGAGGTGGGGTGAATGAGCGAAAAAGTACCGTCTTATGAAGGAGTTGTTGCGGCGGCGGCACGGCTTTCCGGGATCGTTGCGGAAACGCCTTTGCTGCCGTTCGAGCATCGCGGGCGGCTCCATTGGTTAAAGGCCGAGTCGCTTCAGCGCGGCGGGGCGTTCAAATATCGCGGCGCCTATAACCGTCTGGCGCAGATCGCCCCGGAGAATCGGCCGGCAGGGGTAGTCGCCTTCTCGTCCGGGAATCACGCGCAGGGCGTGGCGCGCGCGGCGAAACTGCTCGGCATGCCGGCCGCGATCGTGATGCCGGCCGATGCCCCCGCCGTGAAGGTGGCGGGCACGCGTGCGCTGGGCGCCGAGGTAATCCCCTATGATCGCCATACCGAGAGCCGCGAACAGATCGCGGCGCGGATCGCGGCCGAGCGCGGCGCCGTGCTGGTGCCCTCGTTCGACGATGTCGACGTGGTGGAAGGGCAGGGCACGACCGGGCTCGACATCCTGCGCCAGCTCGGCCGCGTGCCGGGCCGGGTGGTGGTGCCGTGCGGCGGCGGCGGGCTTTCTGCCGGAATCGCGCTGGCGCTGCCCGAGAGCGCGATCGTGATCGCCGAGCCGGAGGGGTGGGACGATATGGGCCGCAGCCTTGCCGGTGGTGCGATCGTCGAGGTCCCGGCCGACGCGCCCTTCACCGCCTGCGACGCGCTCCAGACGAAGCGCGTGGCGGACATGACGTTCGGCGCGCTGAAGGCGGCGGGCGCCACCGGCGTGGCCGTGAGCGAGGCCGAGCATCGCGCTGCGATGCGCTTCGCCTACGATCTGGGGCTGGTGGTGGAGCCGGGCGGGGCGGTCGCGCTGGCGGCGCTGCTGGCGGGCAAACTGCCGGACGACGATGCGGAGACGGTGGTGGTCTGCTCGGGCAGCAATGTCGATCCGGCGCAGTTCGCGGCGGTGCTGACGGAGCGTGTGTAACGCCTTCTTCTTCCGTTTGGTTCGAGCTTGTCGAGAACGCATAGCATCGAGCGAAGTCGAGATGCGGCGATTGTGTCACGGCTTCTCGGCTTCGCTCGAAGCCCGAAGAGTTCTCGACTGCGCTCGAACCAAACGGAGTTGGATGGGATGGAGATGACAGGCCAAATCCGCGTCGGCATCGGCGGCTGGACCTATGAGCCGTGGCGCGAAACCTTCTATCCGAAGGGCCACCCCAAGGCGCGCGAGCTGGAATATGCGAGCGCGCACGTCACCGCGATCGAGATTAACGGCACCTTCTATTCCCGCCAGAAGCCCGCCACCTGGGCGGACTGGGCCAGGCGCACGCCCGACGATTTCGTCTTCTCCGTGAAGGCCTCGCGCTATGTGGTGAACCGCAAGGTGCTGGCCGAGGCGGGCGAGGGGATCGCCAATTTCCTCGACCAGGGATTGGTGGAGCTGGGCCCCAAGCTCGGGCCGATCCTGTGGCAGTTTGCGGGCACCAAACAGTTCGACCGCGAGGATATCGCCCGCTTCCTCGATCTCCTGCCTGAAAGCCATGGCGGGCTCCGCCTGCGCCACGCGATCGAGCCGCGTCACGAGAGCTTCCGCGACGAGGCGTTCGTGACGCTGGCGCGCGATCACAATGCGGCGATCGTGATCGCGGATGACGAAAGCTGGCCGCAGATCGCCGACATCACCGCCGATTTCACCTATGCCCGTCTTCAGCGCCAGCGCGAGGAGGAGCCGACCGGCTATTCCTCCGACGAGCTGGACCAGTGGGCGAAGGTGGCGAAAAGCTGGGCGGCCGGCCATTCGCCCGAAGGGCTGGATTATGTCGGCGGCCCGCATCCGGCCGAGAAGCGGGATGCGTTCGTCTTCATGATCAACGGCGCGAAAGTGAGGGCCCCCGCTGCGGCGATGGCCTTGATCGAGCGGCTTTAGGCCTTCGGTCGCCTCCACGCCCTTCGCCATCCCGGCGCGGGCTGGGGGCGCTTGAGGCGGGGGGTGCGGATCCCCTGAGAGATCCCAGCCTGCGCTGAGATGACGGGATGATGGCAAGCTCGCAGGGGTTGCACCTCGCCCCCAAGGCCCCACTTCCCGGCGATGATGTTCCGCGTATTTCCGCCACTCGCGCTGCTCGCGCTCGCCGCGCAGCCGCTGGCGGCCAAACCCCATTATTCGCCCTCCACCGGCCAGTCTTCGCTCTATGCCTGCGCGGACGGGCGGACGATCGAGGTGCTGTATTCGGGCGGGGACGCCGCCGTGATCACGCTGGGCGACGACACCGTCCAGCTCGCCCGCGCCGTCTCGGCGAGCGGGGAGCGCTATGTGGGCGGCGGCTGGCAATGGTGGGGCAAGGGCCGCAGCGACGGGATGCTGAGTCCGATCGCGGCGGGCGAGGCGACGGCCTCCGCGCCGGGCGTGGATTGCCGCGTCCGCTAAGATCGGTTGGCCGGGACTCCTGCGAACGCAGGAGTCCCGGGCTGCAAGGGCACGGTTCGAAGCTCTGGGCTCCTGCGTTCGCAGGAGCGCGATTGGGCTAAAGTCGGCGCGATTTTCGCTGCCTTCCTGCCATAATCTCCAAGCAGCAAAGGGGCATGAGCCCCTCGATCCGCCTCGCCATCTTCCCGGACGATCGCGAGGCCGTGCTGGATATCTGGCGCGAGTTCGTCGCCAGCCCCAGCGTCAGCCTCGACTTTCAGGGCAACGAGGCGGAATTCGCCGCGTTGCCGGGCAAATATGCGCCGCCCGCCGGCCGGATCCTGCTGGCCGAGCAGGCGGGCGCGATCCTCGGCTGCGTCGCTTTGCGGAAGGTCGATCCCGCCATTTGCGAGATGAAGCGGCTCTATGTCCGCCCCGCCGGACGGGGGATCGGGCTTGGCAGGCGATTGGTGGAACGGCTGATCGCGGAGGCGCGGGACGCAGGCTATGCCGAAATGCGGCTGGACGTGCTGGCCGAGTTCGAACGCGCCCGGGCTCTCTATCGCGCACTGGGGTTCGGGCCGGCGGATCCGGTGACGGTCAATCCCCTGCCGGGAACCTCGTTCCTGGGGCGATATCTTATCTAACTATCGAAAATCGCGTGTTTCTGCGGTTTGCGCGCGGTGCGCTGAACTGAGAGCGATAACGGTTGTTCAAGGCCCATTGATCGCCCGCCCCGATTGGCGTTAGCACGACGTCGATCGATCAGGGGTAAGCGTGGGGAATGACCGCTGTTCCGCCTGCCGGCGTTGGATCCATGGCGGCGGAGGTGCCGTCTCTCGAGATCGAAGCGCGGGCCGCCTATCTGCGCGTCGTCGGCAAGGGATTGTGGAGCCCGGCCTTCGTCGACGGGCATTTCGGCGCGCTGCAGCGACAGGTGGAGGAATTGCGCGAACGGTGCGGCTCGGCGCGCGTCCTCGTCAATCTCAGCGGAGCGACGATCCAGCCGGCCGATACGGCCGAGCGCATCCGCCACTGGACGGGTCTGATCTATCAGCAGCGGGACAAGGTGGCGATCGTCCTCGCCTCCAGCCTGCTCAAGTCGCAGATGCGCCGGGTCGCCATCGTCGCCGACCGCGAACTGTTCCTGTCGGAAGCCAATGCGATCGCCTGGCTGACGGCCTGAGTCTGTTTGAGAACGCGCCATTCGGCGCGTAGCGGCACCAGCCCGCTCCCCCACCCGACCTCCCAACTAGGATATTCTGTGGGAGGTCGGGTGGGGGAGCGGGCTGGTGCCGCACGTAAAATGCGCTCTTCCGCGCATTTTCCAAGAGCGCCTCAGCCCTGCAGGCGCAGCGCGACCTCGTTCATGAAGCGCACGTCGTCGGCCGCCGCCAGCCAGGGCGCCTCGGCGGACACGGCGCCCAGCAGATCGGCCAGATCGTCCATCTCGGCCTTGGCGAAATTGCCCAGCACATGGCCGGTCACGCGATCCTTGTGCCCCGGATGGCCGATGCCCAGCCGCACGCGGCGATAGTCCTGCCCCAGATGCTGGTCGATCGAGCGGAGGCCATTATGTCCGGCCGCACCGCCGCCGGTCTTCACCTTCACCTTGAAGGGCGCCAGATCCAGTTCGTCGTGGAACGCGGTGAGCGCGGCGGGCTCCAGCTTGTAGAAGCGCGCGGCCTCGGCCACCGATCGGCCGCTGTCGTTCATGAAGGTGGCGGGTTTCAGCAGCAGGATGCGCTGCGTGCCGATCCGGCCGAGCGAGGCCCAGCCCTGAAACTGTTTCTTCCACGGCTCGAAGCCGTGCATCTCGGCGATCGTATCGACCGCCATGAAGCCGATATTGTGGCGATGAAGCGCATATTGCGCGCCGGGATTGCCGAGGCCGACCCAGAGCTGCACGTCCGATCCTCCGGCTTCAGAAACGCGTCACCCCAGCGCGGGCCGGGGTCTCGTGAGGCTGGCGCGGTGGCCGTCTCCTGAGACCCCAGCCTACGCTGGGGTGACGAAATACCGAAAGGCTTAGGCTTCCGCCTCGCCCTCCTCGGCGGCGGCCTCGTCCTCGCCTTCGCTCGACTTCAGCGCGGACGGGGCGACGATCGTCGCGATGGTCACGTCGTCGGTGTCGGCAGCCTTGGCGCCGGCCGGCAGCGTGATGTTGGAGAGATGGATGCTCTCGCCGACCTCGAGACCCTTCAGCGAGACGTTGATCTCGCTCGGGATCTGCGCGGCATCGACGATCAGGCCGAGGTCATGCACGACGACGTTCAGCACGCCACCGCGCTTGAGGCCGGGGCTCAGTTCCTCGTCGGCGAACACCACCGGCACATCGACATGCACGGTGGTGTGCTCGCCGATGCGGAGGAAGTCGACATGGAGCGGACGGTCGGTGACCGGGTGGAACTGGACGTCCTTGGGCAGCGTGCGGATCGCTTCGCCGACACCGTCGATCATCACGACCGTGTTCATGAAGTGGCCCGTCGAAAGCGCCTTCACGAGCGCCTTCTCCTCGATGTGGATCGAGATCGGCTGCTGCTTGTTGCCGTATACAACGGCGGGGACGCGGCCTTCACGACGATGCTCACGGGAGGCTCCCTTGCCAGCCCGTTCGCGCGTCTCGGCCGACAGGGTGAGCTGATCGCTCATAGGTCTGTCTCCAGTTCGCTAGAATTAAAAATGCCCCGCCGCCTCCAGGGATGTCCGGCGAGGAGGCGGGGCGCTTAGCGGAATGGCGCGCGAAACGCAACGGCGTGGCTATGGCCTATATACTCTCTTCCCCGTTCGTCCTGAGCGAAGTCGAAGGACGTGCCCCAGGCACCGTCGCCTGAAGCCCGTCCTTCGACAGGCTCAGGACGAACGGGGAGAGGGCGGGGCTTTGACTTACGGCTTGAAGTGGATGCCGGCGCTCAAGAAGACGCGCTGGCGCGAGGTGTGATCGGCATAGTTGGAGTAGCGATAGCCGGCGCCGACCGAGAACATGTCGGTCAGCGAATATTCGGCGCCCGCGCCCAGCTGATACCCGTCCGAATGGACGACATTGTAGAAGGCGCCGGCCGTGCCGCTGTTGTTCGGGCCGGTGAAGGCCGCGCGCTGCTTGTCGTTCACGTAGCCGCCGATGCCATAGACGAGGATCTGCGGTTTCACGAGATAGCCCGCGCGGATGCCCGCGCCGATCTCGCGGAACGACTTCTGGGCATAGGTGCCGCCGAGCGGATTGGTGACGTTCTCGCCGCGCGATTGCCAGTAGCTGACCTCCGGGCCGACCACGAACTTGTCCGCGATCACGCCGTCGAAGCCGGCCGCACCGCCCCAGCCGAACTTGTTGTCGTGCGTGCCCTGGCTCTGGAAGCGATCGCCGCCGGCCTGCACCTCGGCGCGGAAGCCGCGAAAGCTGGTGCCGTTCGAGCTGACGGTGTCGGAGGTGGCGGCGTCCTGCGCCTGTGCGGCGGCGGTGACGCCCAGCGCGGTGGCGAGCGAGGCGACGAGAAGAGTGTTACGCATGAGCAATCCTTACCGAAGTCAAAAGATACGACGGCGGTGGAATGACAATGCTGTGGCGATCGTTCCTCAATCGAACGCAAGCAGGACGACCTGTTGCATTTGGGCATCACGCCGATTTGTTCAAATCTAAACGCAGGATGAACCGGTCATTAAACGCGCGTTCATCACACTATTGGACGCGAATAACCTTCAGGCCTTTACTTGCCAGCATCTGTTGCACGCTATCGGGGCCGACGAGATGGCCCGCGCCGACCGCGACGAACACGGTTCCGGGCGTCTTCAATCGCTCCGCCAGCGCCGCCGCCCACAATTCGTCCCGCTTGCGGATCAGCAACCCGCGCAGTTCCGGCGTGAAATCGGGTTCCTCGGCGAAGCTCTGTTCGATGCCCTTCACGTCGCCCGCCATCCACGTCTTCACCATCCGGTCGAATTCGGCGCGGGCATCCTTCGGATCCTCCAGCACGGCGGCGAGGAAGGTGCGCTGGGCGCTTTCGGGCAGGGCATCGAAATAAGCGAGCTGGCTCGCCGCCGTCTCCAGCCCCTCGACCGGCTTGTTGGCGGCACGGAACAGCTTGGTCACCTGCGGCTCCACCCCGTCCGCGCCGGGCTTGAGGCCGATGTCGCCGAGCGCCACGCTCGTCAGCACGACGCCCGCCGCCCAGCTCTTGAGTCCGTCGAGGAACGGGGCGGGCAGGTTGGTCTTCGCCATCAGCGCCTTCAGCATCGCGCGCTTTTCGGGCGGAACGCGCTCGACCAGCGGGGGCAGGCCTTGCCCCTTGCCGAGCGTGGACAGGACGGTGGCGACCGCGGCGGGATCCTGATCCAGTACCGCCTCCAGCGTCAGCGACTGCGCCTTGCCCATCGCCGCGTCGATGGTCTTGTCGCGCCACTTGAGGCCCGACGGCAGCACATGGATCGTGCCGAACAGATAGATGGTCGTGTCCGCATCCGCGAGCTTCCACAAAGCCGGCCGGGCAAGGGCCGGCGGGGCGGCCAGCACCGTGGCGGCGGCGGCGAGAAAGGCGGGGAGGGCGGATCGGAAGCGCAGCATTCCCGTCGCTTGCCCCCTCGGCCCCGAGGGCGCAAGCTGCGGCGCACGGTTGACCCGATCCGTGCCGCGCGCCAAACGCGCAAGCCTTGCGGTCCGCCGCACCTGAACGAGAGAGACATATCTTGGCGTCGCCCAAGCCCCTCAGCTTCCAGCGCCTGATCCTGACGCTCCACGATTATTGGAGTGCGCAGGGCTGCGTGATCCTGCAGCCCTATGACATGGAGATGGGCGCCGGCACCTTCCATCCGGCTACCACGCTGCGCGCGCTCGGCCCGAAGCCGTGGAAGGCGGCCTATGTGCAGCCCTCGCGCCGTCCGACCGATGGCCGCTATGGCGAGAATCCCAACCGGCTTGGTCATTATTATCAGTATCAGGTGATCCTGAAGCCTTCTCCCTCGAACCTGCAGGAGCTGTATCTCGGGTCGCTCGGCCGGATCGGCGTGGACATGCAGACGCACGACATCCGCTTCGTGGAGGATGACTGGGAGAGCCCCACGCTCGGCGCCTGGGGGCTGGGCTGGGAGGTCTGGTGCGACGGGATGGAGGTGACGCAGTTCACCTATTTCCAGCAGGTCGGCGGCATCGAGTGCAAGCCGGTCGCGGGCGAGCTGACCTACGGGCTGGAGCGTCTGGCGATGTACATCCAGGGCGTCGACAACGTCTATGATCTCGCCTTCAACGATGACGGCGTCACCTATGGCGACGTGTTCCTGGAAAACGAGAAGCAATTCAGCGCCTATAATTTCGAGGCGGCGAACACGGACATGCTGTTCAGGCAGTTCACGATGGCGGCGGACGAGGCCAAGGCGCTGATCGAGCGCGGTCTGCCGCTGCCCGCTTACGATCAGGCGATCAAGGCGAGCCATGTGTTCAACACGCTGCAGGCGCGCGGCGTGATCTCCGTGGCCGAGCGCCAGGCCTATATCGGCCGCGTGCGCGATCTGGCGAAGGGCGCCTGCGAGGCGTGGATGGCGCATAACGGGTGGGACGCGTGATGAAGGTTGTTGAATTCCTCCCTGCGCGCAGCGTGGGGATGGTGGAGGGGCAAAGCCTCACCGTCCGGCATTTCCCCTCCACCGCACTTCGTGCGGTCCCCCTCGCCATCTGCGATGGGGAGGAACAGGCATGACCGATTTCCTGCTCGAACTCCGATCGGAGGAAATCCCCGCGCGCATGCAGGACAAGGCGCGCGCCGATCTCGCGCGCCTGTTCGCGGCCGAGATGGAGAAGGCCGGCCTGCCCGCCACCGGCATCGAGACCTTCGCCACGCCGCGCCGCCTCGCCTTGATCGCGCGTGATCTGCCGAGCTTCACCGCCGCCGTCTCCGAAGAAACGAAGGGCCCGCGCACCTCGGCACCCGAACAGGCGCTGGACGGCTTCCTCCGCAAGACCGGGCTGACGCGCGCGGACCTGACCGAGCGTGACGGCGTCTGGTTCGCGATCGTGAACAAGCCCGGCCGCGCAACGGCGGACGTGATCGCGGAGGCGATCCCCGCGATCGTCCGTGCTTTCCCCTGGCCCAAGTCGATGCGCTGGGGCACGGCCTCGGCCTCCTCGTCCAGCCTGCGCTGGGTGCGCCCGCTGCAGGGCATCGTCGCGCTGCTGGGCGAGACTGTCGTGCCGTTCGAAATCGAGGGCGTCGCCAGCGGCGCCGTCACGCTCGGCCACCGCTTCCACCATCCGGGCGAAATCACGATTGGGTCCGCCGCCGATTATGCGGACAAGCTGCGCCTCTGCCACGTGATCGTCGATCCCGCCGAGCGTGCGACGATCATCGAGGAGGGCGCCGCCGCGCTCGCCGCCGCCAATGGCCTCAGCGTGATCCCCGATCCGGGCCTGGTCGCGGAGAATGCGGGGCTCACCGAATGGCCGGTGCCTTTGCTCGGCTTCTTCGATCCGGCCTTCCTCGAAGTGCCGCGCGAAGTGATCCAGCTCACGCTGCGCACCAACCAGAAATATTTCGTGCTGAATGACGAGGGCGGCAATCTGGCCCCGGCCTTCCTCTGCACCGCGAATATCGATGCGGTGGATGGCGGCGTGCAGATCGTCGCCGGCAACGGCAAGGTGCTGGCCGCGCGCCTCTCGGACGCCCGCTTCTTCTGGGAGCAGGATCTGAAGGTTCGCCTGGAGGATCAGGCGAAGAAGCTCGGCCAGATCGTGTTCCACGAAAAGCTCGGCACCGTCGCCGACAAGGTGGAGCGCGTGGCCAAGCTGGCGCGCTGGCTGGTGGAAGAGGGGATCGTTGGTGGTAATGCCCCACAAACCCCGTTCGTCCTGAGCGAAGTCGAAGGACGTGCTCCGAACGAAACGCCTGCCCCTGAAGCCCGTGCTTCGACGTCGCTCAGCACGAACGGAGATAGGGTTGCGCTCGCCGACATGGCCGAACAGGCCGCGCGCCTGTGCAAGGCCGATCTCGTCACCGGCATGGTCGGCGAATTCCCCGAGCTTCAGGGCATCATGGGCGGCTATTATGCGCGGGCCGAGGGGCTGCCCGATGCGGTGGCCGACGCGATCCGCGACCATTACAAACCAGTCGGCCAGGGCGACGACGTCCCCACAGCCCCGGTGACGGTGGCGGTGAGTTTGGCGGACAAGCTGGACTCGATCCTAGCGTTCTTCCTTATTCAAGAGCGCCCTACGGGTTCGAAAGATCCGTTCGCGCTACGTCGAAGTGCTCTCGGCATAATTGGGCTTAGTGGCACGAGTGGCATTAAGCTGCCATTGAACGAACTTTTTGCGGTCTGGACTGATGAAGTAGATTTTATGGTCCGGACCATAATGTCGACGCATGGTCGTCAAGTAATGGCGCAGCAGCGTGCCCGCGAGCAAGTTGAAGCGGTCGCGAGCGGGATGGAAACAGAAACTGTTGGTGAATGGGTGCTCCCTCAGCCGGTGTCAGTATCTGTTGATCTTCCTGAGAACACCGAAGTTCAGGACCGGCTGGATATGGCTACCGGCCTTTATGGAAGATTGGAGGATTTTGACCCGTCTGACGTTCTTTCTTTCCTCATCGACCGCCTCAAGGTCCAGCAGCGCGAAGCGGGCGTTCGCCACGATCTGATCGACGCGGTGTTCGCGCTCGGCGGCGAGGATGATCTCGTCCGGCTGCTCGCCCGCGTGAAGGCGCTGCAGGCGTTCGTGGAGACGGACGACGGCCGCAATCTGATCGCCGGCTACAAGCGCGCCGCCAACATTCTCCGCAAGGAAGGGTGGGAGGAGGCCAACACCTCCCGTCACCCCGGCCTTGAGCCGGGGTCCCGCTTGTCTGCGGACAGTGAGGAAGAAGCGGGATCCCGGCTCGGGGGCCGGGATGACGAGGTGGGTGTCACCGCGCTTTCCTACACGCCCGAAAAGGCGGAAGCCGATCTTCTGGCCGCGCTCGCCACGGCGGAGGCGCATGCCGCGTCCGCCGTCGTCGCCGAGGAATATGAAACCGCCATGTCCGCTCTCGCCACGTTGCGCGCGCCGATCGACGCCTTTTTCGAGGCCGTCATCGTCAACGATGCCGATCCCGAAAAGCGCGCGGCCCGTCTCGGCCTGCTGGCGCGCATGCGGGGCGCCTGCCACACGGTCGCGGATTTTTCGCGGATCGAGGGCTGATGGTCCGGTTTCCCGCGCGCATGTGCGGGGTGAAGGACTTTCGTGACTTTCCACATAGTGGACTGTACGGGGAACCGGCCGGCCTTGATCGGGTTGGGCTAAGACGATAGCTTCGCTGCACCGCACAATCCCGGCCGAGGCCGAAATGTGCGGTGTGTGCGGTGCGAGACGCGTACAGGGAGATACAGATGGCGAGCGTGGTGGCGATGAGCGACGAGGCAGTCCGGTACGTCTATCGCTTCGGCGGCGGGGTTTCCGACGGCGGCAACGGCGACAAGAACCTGCTCGGCGGCAAGGGCGCCAATCTCGACGGCATGGCCTCGATCGGCCTGCCCGTGCCTCCCGGCTTCACCATCTCCACCGCGATGTGCACCCGTTATTATGACGAGGGCGGCGCCTTTCCGGAAAGCCTCACCGCCGAAGTGGCGCAGGGCATCGCGCATATCGAAGGCGTGACCGGCAAGCGCTTCGGCGACGAGGCCGATCCTTTGCTCGTCTCGGTCCGCTCGGGCGCGCGCATCTCGATGCCGGGGATGATGGACACGGTCCTCAATCTCGGCCTGAACGACCAGACGGTGGAAGGCCTCGCCACCACTTCGGGCGACGCGCGCTTCGCGTGGGACAGCTATCGCCGCTTCATCCAGATGTATTCGGATGTGGTCCTCGAACTGGATCATGGCGCGTTCGAGGAAGCGCTGGAGATCGCGAAGGAGGATCGCGGCTTCACGCTGGATACCGAGCTTTCGGCCGACGATCTGCGCGCGCTGGTGAAGACCTATAAGGGCCTCGTCGAGGAACAGTGGGGCAAGCCCTTCCCGCAGGATGTGCACGATCAGCTGTGGGGTGCGGTCGGTGCCGTGTTCGGATCGTGGCAGGCCGAGCGCGCCAAGGTCTATCGCCGCCTGAACGACATTCCGGGCAACTGGGGCACCGCCGTCAACGTGCAGGCGATGGTGTTCGGCAATATGGGCGACACGTCCGCGACGGGCGTGGCCTTCACGCGTGATCCGGCCACGGGCGAGCGCGCTTATTATGGCGAATTCCTGATCAATGCGCAGGGCGAGGACGTCGTCGCCGGCATCCGCACGCCGCAATATCTCACGCTGGCCGCGCGCGAGCGGGCAGGGGCCAAGGCCGCCTCGATGGAAGAGGCGATGCCGGAAACCTTCGCCGAGCTGGCGCGGGTGTTCGATCTGCTCGAAACGCATTATCGCGACATGCAGGACATCGAGTTCACGGTGCAGCAGGGCAAGCTCTGGATGCTCCAGACACGCTCGGGCAAGCGCACCGCGAAGGCGGCGCTGAAGATCGCGGTCGATATGGCCAATGAAGGCCTGATCACGAAGCAGGAGGCGGTCCTCCGCGTCGATCCCGCCGCGCTCGATCAGCTGCTCCACCCGACGCTGGATCCCAAGGCGCCGCGCGACGTGATCGCCAAGGGTCTGCCGGCGTCGCCGGGTGCGGCCTCCGGCCAGGTCGTGTTCGACGCCGACACCGCCGAGAAGCGCAAGGCCGCCGGTGACGACGTCATCCTCGTCCGCGTCGAAACCTCGCCGGAAGACATTCACGGCATGCACGCGGCGAAGGGCATCCTGACGGCGCGCGGCGGCATGACCAGCCACGCCGCCGTGGTGGCGCGCGGCATGGGCCGTCCCTGCGTGTCGGGTGTCGGCACGCTGGCGATCGACGCCAAGAACAAGATCTTCCGCGTCGGCGCGCGGGAAGTGCGCGAAGGCGATATCGTCACAATCGACGGCGCGACCGGCGAGGTGATGGTCGGCGCGGTCGCCACCGTGCAGCCGGAGCTGGCCGGCGATTTCGGCGTGCTGATGGAGTGGGCCGATCAGGTCCGCCGCCTGAAGATCCGCACCAATGCGGAAACGCCGCTCGACTGCCGCACGGCTCGTCAATTCGGAGCGGAGGGCATCGGCCTGTGCCGCACCGAGCACATGTTCTTCGACGCCAGCCGCATCACGTCGGTCCGCCAGATGATCCTGGCGGAGGACGAAGCGGGGCGTCGCGCCGCGCTCGACAAATTGCTGCCCGAACAGCGCGCGGACTTCACCGAGATTTTCGAGATCATGGTGGGGCTCCCGGTTACGATCCGCCTGCTCGATCCGCCGCTCCACGAATTCCTGCCGCATGAGGAAGCCGAGTTCGAGGAAGTGGCGTCGGCGACGGGCATCGATGTCGAGAAGCTCAAGCGCCGTGCGGCCGAGCTGCACGAATTCAATCCGATGCTCGGCCATCGCGGCTGCCGTCTCGGCGTCACCTATCCCGAGATTTACGAGATGCAGGCGCGCGCCATCTTCGAGGCGGCGGTCGCCGTCGCCAACAAGACGGGCGAGGCGGTGATCCCCGAAGTGATGGTCCCGCTCGTCGCCACCCGGCGCGAGCTGGAGCTGATGAAGGCCGTGATCGACAAGGCCGCGGCGGCCGTGTTCGCCGAGACGGGCACCACGCTCGATTACCTCGTCGGCACGATGATCGAGCTGCCGCGCGCGGCGTTGCGCGCAGGCGAGATCGCCGAGGTGGGCGAGTTCTTCTCGTTCGGCACCAACGACCTGACGCAGACCGCTCTCGGCGTGTCGCGCGACGACGCGGCGCGCTTCCTGGGCGCCTATGTCGAGAAGGGCATCTACGCGAAAGACCCGTTCGTCAGCCTCGACGTCGAGGGCGTGGGCGAACTGATCGAGATCGCGGCCGAGCGTGGCCGCGCGACCCGCGCAGGCATCAAGCTCGGCATCTGCGGCGAGCATGGCGGCGATCCCGCCTCGATCGCCTTCTGCGAAAAGACCGGCCTCGATTACGTCTCCGCCTCGCCCTATCGCGTGCCGATCGCGCGGCTGGCGGCGGCGCAGGCCGCGCTGGCGAAGTAAAGCAGTCGCGTTTTCCCGTTTGCCCTGAGCCTGTCGAGGGGCTGTCCTTCTTCTTCTTCTCCAGAGCGCAGAAGAAAGAACGGTGCTTCGACAAGCCCAGCACGAACGGTGGGACGAGGCGATATGAGGAGCGCGTTCAGCGCGGATCCGTTCAGTGAACCGACAGGCCTTTTCAGGTCTGTCGGGGGACGGATTGGAGAATGACGTGACGCGGATCGTGATCGGATTGCTGGGACTGGCCGTTTCGGCGGGCCTTTGCGCCGGGCTGGCGCTCCCGGCGAGCGCCCAGGTCGCGTCCGAGGCAGCTGCTCAGGCCGCTCCCGGTGGCGCGCCGGGCACCGTCGCTTTGTCTGCCGACGAGCGCGCCGCCGTTCTCGATGCGGCCGCGCGCCGTCCCGACTCCGAACTGCCGATCAACGGCGCCGGCCGGCAGATCCACGGCACGGTCGGCATGGAGATGGATTCGCGCGGCGGCCACGCGCTTTACGGCACCACGGCCGTGCCGCTCGGCAATAATGGCGTGGCGGCCTTCTCCTTCATGACCGGACGGTCGGGGCGCTGGCGGTGAGCCGCCGCGCGCTGATTTGCCTCGCCTTGCTTGGCGGCAGCGCCGCCGCAGCCCAGACCCCTCCCACCACGGCGACGCCCGCTCCGGCCGCCGCCACGGCTGCGCCCCACGGCGAGGCCACTCCCCAGATCACCGTCGATGGCCGTCAGGGGCCGCGCTATCCGCTGTTCGTCAGCCCAATGGGTGAGCCGTTCCGGGGCGGCGAAGCGCCCGAAAAGGACTGGTTCGCCGGGGTCGACCGGAATCAGGACGGCCAGCTCAGCCGCACCGAATTCCTCGCCGACGCGATGCGATTCTTCCATACGCTGGACCTCGATCACAATGGCGAGATCGGTCCCGGCGAGATCGACCGTTACGAACAGGATCTTCTGCCCGAGATCGGCGCAGGCGGTGGCGGCGGTTTTGGTGACGGCCCGCCGCCGCCCGGTGCTGGCCGACCCGGTGGCGGCCGGCGCGGTGGCGGAATGGGCGGCGGTCATCGTGGCGGCATGGGTGGCGGTGGAATGGGTGGCGGCGGCATGGGCGGGATGGGCGATGGCCCTCCGCCCGGCGGTGGCGGTCCGAAGCCTGGCTATACCTATCACGCCGCCGGCGCCGGCCGTTTCGGCTATATCGCCACGCCGGAGCCGGTGACGGCAGCCGACACCGATCTCAATCGCAGCGTGAGCGACAAGGAATTCGTCGACGCCGCCGGCCGCCGCTTCGCCTTGCTGGATACGAATGGCGACGGCGCGATCACGGCGAAGGAGCTGCCGAAGTTGATGCGTCCCCGCTTCCGCGACCGTGGCGGGAAGGGAGAGCATAAGGGCGACCGGGGCCCGCCGCCGCCCGACGGGAATTGATGGGCGTCTGAAGCCCGGCGCCTGTCGTTTGTATTAACCGTCATTGCGCGCGCAGCGAAGCAATCCAGGCCCGCACGGCGAGGAATTGGATTGCTTCCCCCGGCTCAAGGCCGGGGTCGCAATGACGATGAAGTGAGTTAGGTGACGCGCCCCCGTCTCAGGCGAAGCGGGCGCGATGCTCCGCGATCTCGCCGTCCTGCAGCAACTGCGCCTGCTCGCGCCACTGCTCCTGCTGGACGTAGCCGCGATCGGCGCCGAGCCGGTCTTCCAGTTCCTCCTCTTCGGCGCGGGTCATGCCGATGAGCTGGGCGTAGCGGTAAATGCCTTCCTCGTTCAGGTCCTGCTCGCCCTCGGGGCCGAGGCCGCGGATCAGGCTGAGATCGTCGCGGCGCAGATCCAGCGTGGAGGCGGGAGGCGGATCGATCGCGGCCGATGCCCGGGCGACCGCCGCCGTCCGCTCGCGCTCCAGCTCGACGATCCGCGCTTCGGCCGTCTCGATCGCCGCGGCATGCTCGCGCTGCTCCTCGACGCGGGCGTCGCGCTCGGCTTCATACGCACGGCGCCACTTCTTGGTGGAGCGGGACAACAGGCCGAGCAGCCAGCCAAGCACGAAGACGAGGAACAGGATCACCCATTGTTGGGTGGTGAATGCGGGCATCAGGCGGCAGCCTCTCTTTTTCGGTTTCGCCGGGGCAACGATCACGCCCCGACGCCGTTCCGTCAACCGCCGTAAGAGGGTTCCGCCTTACCCTTTCATCATATTGTCGCTGATCGAGCAGGCTGCGGGCCCCAGAATCACGATGAACAGCACCGGAAGGATGAACAGGATCAGCGGCACCGTCATGATCGCGGGGAGTCGCGCGGCCTTTTCCTCGGCCTTCATCATGCGTTCGTGGCGGAATTCCGCCGAAAGCACCCGCAGCGCGGAGGCGAGGGGGGTGCCGTATTTCTCGGTCTGGATCATGGTGGTCACCACGCCCCGGATCGAATCGAGCGCGACGCGATTGGCGAGATTCTCGAACGCCATGCGCCGTTCGGTGAGGAAGCCCAGCTCGATCGCGGTGAGGCCGAATTCGTCGCCCAGCTCCGGATAGCTCTTGCCCAGTTCGCGGGCCACGCGGGAAAAGGCCGAGTCCACGGTCAGGCCCGCCTCGGCGCAGATCACCAGCAGATCGAGCGCATCGGGCAGGCCCTTGCGGATCAGGGCGGTGCGCTTGGTGATCAGATTCTTCAGATAGATGTCCGGCGCCTTGTAGCTCAGCACCAGCGCCCCCGCGACGAGCGCGTAGCGCTTGGCCCAGCCCCAGTCCGGGAACATATCGATCAGATAGACGAGGATCACCGCCGATCCGCCCAGCACGATCGGCAGCATCAGCCGGGCGAAGATCACGGCGATGGCCGCGTCCTTCGAACGGATGCCGGCCTGCGAGAGCTTGGTCTGCGCTTCCTTCAGCTGCGTATCTTGCAGCACTTTCAGGCCCGACAGGAAGCTCCGCATCCGATCGGTCGTCTGGCTGGAGCCGGTGAGCTTGGCGCGCTTGCGGGTGGAGGCGGTGATGCCCGCCTTCAGCTGCTCGCGCCGCTCGTTCAGCGCCTTCACGCGCCGCGCCATCGGATCGCGCGCCGTGGTGCCCGCATAGATGGCGATCATCAGCGAAAAGAAGGCCGCCGCCGACGCCACGGTGCCGGCGAGGTTCATATCGATGCCGTGGAAGGGAGCCATCATCGTCATCAGATCTCGAAATTGATCATCTTGCCCATGATGAAGACGCCGATCCCCATCCAGATGCCGCCGCCCATCGCCGTGTAGATCAGGCGCTGATCGGTGAAGAAGGTGCCCATATAGGCCGGATTGATATAGTAGATGAGGCCGAAGACGATGAAGGGCAGCGATCCGATGATGTAGGCCGACGCCTTCGATTCCGAAGACATGGCGTTGATCTTCAGCTTCATCTGCATGCGCTTGCGCAGCACGTCGGCCAGATTGCCCAGCGTTTCGGCCAGATTGCCGCCCGTCTCGCGCTGGATGGCGAGGCTGACGACGAAGAACTGGAATTCGGGCGTCTGCAATTTGTCGGCGGTTTCCTGGAGGCTCGCCTCCATCGTCCGGCCGATCCGCATCCGATCCGCCACCGCGCGAAATTCGCTGCCCACGGGATCGGGCAGTTCATTGGCGACGACGCCCATCGTCTCGGAGATGGGCAGCCCCGAACGCAGGCCGCGCACCAGCAGCTCGATCGCGTCGGGAAAACGCGTGATGAACTTCTGCACGCGCGTCTTCGCCATGCGGGTGACGATGAAATGGGGCAAGCCGATGCCGATCAGCAGGCCGAGGAACAGGGTCGTCAGCAGCGAGGTGCCGCGCATCAGCAATGCGGCCCAGGCGAGCGCGGTGGCGATGCCGCAGCCGGTGGCATATTGGCCGATCGTCCAGTTGCGTCCGGTCATCTCCAGCCGGCGGCGGAGCAGATCGGGATTGGGCAGAAGGCGCGCGAAGCTGTTCTCGATCCGGCCGCCGGCATTGTGCGCGGCGGTGATCTTGCGAAGCTGCGTCTCGATCACGTTGCCGGCGCCGTGACGCTCCTTGAGTGCCTCCAGCCGACGGTTGCGGGCCCGGCGCTGCGTGCGCTCCTGCAGGCCGACCACGACGGCCGCGCCGCCGAGCAGCAGCAGGAGGAAGAGGGCGGTGATCAGCATCAGCCGAGGCCGCTCAGGCGCGACGCTTGCGCGGGAGGATGGATTTCAGCTCCCCGATCCGGCCGATCAGCGAGCTTTTGCTCTTCGGCTGGGCCTCCTCCTCACCGATCACCAAGGTGGCGAGCGAGGCGAGCGCCTGCCCGATCTTGCCGGCCTTGGCGGATTCGGCGAGCGGCTTGCCGAGCTTGGCCGCATCGGACACCGCCTTCGCGTCATAGCCGATCACCAGATCCACCGGGCGCTCGATCGAGGCCTCGAAATCCTTGCGGCTGATCTCCTCGATCCCGCCGGCCGGCACGCGATTGGCGACCAGCACGATCCGGGCCTGCGGCGCATTGGACTTGAACCAGGAGAGAAGGCGGATCGTGTCGCGCGTCGCCGCCAGCGTCAGCTCGGTCACGACCACGATCACGCCGATCGTCTGGAGCAGCGCGGGATGCGCGACCAGCATGTGGCGCGGCAGATCGATCACGGTGCAGGCGAAGCCGTTGCGAAGCTCCTCCTGCAGCTGGAAGAAGGAGGAGCCATCGCCCGACAGAGGCTGATGGATCGGTGCCTCGGCCGAGAGCACGCCGAGCCGGGGCGTCGCGCGGACCAGCGCGCGCTCCAGGAACAGCCCGTCGATGCGGCTGGGATTTTCGATCGCGTCGGTCAGGCCGCGCCCCGGCTCCAGATCGAGCGCGAGCGCGCCCGTGCCGAAGTGGACGTCGAGATCGAGCAGGGCCGTCTGGCGGTGGCGCGTCTCGGCCAGCAGCCATGCGATGGAGACGGCGAGGGTGGAGGCGCCCACACCGCCGCGAACGCCGACGACCGCCGCCATCATGTGCGGCACCTCGGGATCGCCCTCGGTGTCGCGGTGCCCCGCCTGCGAGGCCTGCGCCTGCAGGATCGCTTCGTGCAGCTGATCCTCGGTGAAGGGCTTCAGCAGATAATCCTGGATGCCGCTGGCGATCAGGTGACGATAGAAGCGCACGTCGTTGATCTTGCCGCAGGCGAGCACGATCGTACCCGGCTCGCACACTTCGGCGAGGCCGTTAATGTCCTCCAGCGGGTCCGAGGATTCGGACAGATCGATCAGCAGCATCGCCGGGCTGGCGGAGACGGCGAGCGTCTGCACCGCATAGCGGATGCCGCCATCGTGGATGCGCTCGAGCGGCCAGCCGATCGCGCCGATCACGTTGCGGACGACCTGATCGCTGTCGCTGTCGCTCAGGAAGGCGCTGAAGGGGTCGCGCAGCGCGAGGCCGGGGTGGAAGGGTGCGTTCATGATCAGTTGCCCGCCTTCGAGCTGGTCTTTTCGATGCCGCGCATCGCGGATGGGCCGATGTCGCGCCACGCCTTGATGGCACGTGTCGCCTTGGTGGCGTCGGCGGCGGCGGCCACGTCGGTGCGGCCGCGCACGAGATCGTTCGGATCGGCGACCATTGCCGCCAGATTGACCGCCGTGGCGCAGCCGTAATTGCTGGACTGGCCCTCGCTCATGGGCAGGGTCCGGTCGCTCCAGTCCGGGCAGTTGGCCACGGTCGCGCCGGCGGCGGACACGACCGGCTGGTGCGGGGAGACGAGGCCACGATCGCCGACGGCGCAGCCGGCCAGCGGGAGCGACGCGACGATCGCGATGAGGGGAAGCGTCTTCATGGGGATCATCCTCCTCAGGAGTGGGCAGGCGCGGCGGCGGGGGTGGCGGCCGCAGCCGCAGCCGGCGCGGGCGACGGCGCGACCGAGGGTTTCGGCCGATCCAGTCCGCTCTGCCCATCGGTCTGCTTGTCGCCCAGGATGCGATCGACGGGGCGGGCCGACTTGTAGCCGTCCGTCGGCAGCGCGATCCGGTTCGCGTCGACCGGCTTCACGATATAGGGCGTGACGACGATCATCAGCTCGGTTTCGGACTTCTTGAACGTGTTCGACCGGAAGAGCGCGCCGAGGATCGGCAGGTCACCCAGCACGGGCGCCTTGTCGGTGGAGTTGTTGTGGCTGTTCTGCAGCAGGCCGCCGATCACGAAGCTCTGGCCGGAGCCGAGCTCGATCGTCGTATCCGCGCGTCGCGTCGTCAGCGCCGGGATGGTGAAGCCGTTCAGCTTCACCGAGCCGCTGTCCGACAGCTGCGACACTTCCGGGCGGACACGCAGCGCGATGCGTCCGCCGGACAGGACGGTCGGCGTGAACGAGAGGCTGACGCCATATTGCTTGAACTCCACCGAGACGGTGCCGAGGCCCTGGCTCTGCGGGATCGGGATCTCGCCGCCGGCCAGGAAGCTCGCGGTTTCGCCCGAGAGCGCGGTCAGCGTGGGTTCGGCGAGCGTCGTGACGAGGCCGTGGGATTCCGCCAGATCGAGCGAGCCGAGGATATCCACGCCGAACATCTTGCCCGCGAAACCGAGCGCGCTTCCGATCCCCGCGCCGGTGATGAGGCTGGTGCCAGCCGAGCTTTCCGTTCCCCCCGTGAACAACGTGCCGCCGGGCGTATATTGCGGGCTGAAAGAGCGACCCTGTGTGACACCGAACTTGAAGCCGCCGGTGGAGTCCCCGGACGTGAGATTGACGCCGATCTGGCGGCTGATCTCGCGGCTGACCTCGGCGATCTTGACGTGGACGCTCACCTGCTGGGGCGTCGCGATCTTCAGATGGTTGATCACGGGCACGCTGTTGGCCGTGAACAGCTCCGTGAGGCGCTGCGCCTCCTCGGCGTCGGCGGGTGCCACGACGGTGCCGGTCAGCAACACCATGCCGGACATGTTTGTGGCGGTGATGTCCTGATCGGGCAAGGCGGTGCGGAGCATGGCGCCGACATCGGCGATGTTGTTGCCGACGCGCACCTGCGTCGACCAGACGACCGCGCCGCTCTTGTCGGTGGCATAGACGCTGGTCTGGCCCGGCCCCTTGCCGAACAGATAGAGCTGGGTGGGGCTCTTCACGTTGACGTCGGCGACCTTGTCGTCCGCCACGAACATGCCGGTGATGGCGCGCGGCAGCACGATCAGCTGGCCGGTGCCGACCGAGAGCGACAGCGCGCGACCCGGCGCCTGCGCGCGCGGGACGGAGCGATCGGCGGGACGCGGGGCGGCACGGCCCGCATCGCCGGCCGCCACGTCCGCCAGAGCCGAACCGCCCGCCATGTCGACGGTGGTCAGCGTATCGGCGGCGGCGACGGCCGCGATCGGCGCGGCGCCGGCCGCCAGCGCGGTTTCCGGCACGGCGACGAAGGTGGCGGCGGCGAGCCCGGCGACGCTCGTCGCGGTGAGGGCAAGCTTAGAGGTGGAACGCATCATCAATTTCCCTGCCCGACGCTCGTCTCGGTGACTGTCTGTCCACGCGCGATGGTGATGACCGGGCCGTGCGCGCGCGTCGCGGCCTGTGCGAAAGACGCAGGGGCGGGCTGCGCCGGAGCGGTCGCCTGCGCCTCGCTCTTGCCGGGCACGCCGCCGCGGGCGAAGCGCGACACTTCGGCGCCGGTGGTGAAGGTATCGGTCTCCACCGGGCGGGCGGCGATCTGCAGCATCATCTGCTTCTCGGCCTTCGCATCGCCCTTTTCGGGCAGCGTGATCTCGCCGGCCGCGATCTGGCGCTCCAGCTCCATACGATCGTCGGCGATCGGGCGGAGCGAGAGCGAGAGCGAGCCCATCGTCTGCGCGACGGCGATCTTCTCGGACAGCTTGGGGGTCGCCTCCAGCGTGACGTTCGAGAAAGCGGTGACGACCGTCTTGCCGGCATCGTCGACGCTCTTGTCGGTCTTCTGGTCGGTCGCCAGCACGCGCAGGTTGCGGACGATCGTTTCGGAGGCCTTCAGCGGCTCGCCATCGCCGCCGCCGGACACCGACTGGGTCAGCAGCAGATCGACGCGGTCGCCGGGGAAGACGAAGCCCGCCACGCCGCTCGCCATGCTGACCGAGATGGTCACGGCGCGCATGCCGGGGGCCAGAGCGGCGGCGAGGAAGCCGCGATCGCCGGGCTTCACCAGAGCGCCCTGCGTGATCGGCTGGCCGGCGGTGATCGGGAAGCGGACGACGGTGCCGTTCAGCGTCTGCTGATCGGTCGTGCCGCGAATATAATAAGCCTGCTGGACGAGCTCGTTCGGCCAGGGCTGATAGCGGAAGGCATCCGGGGTGATGATCGTGCCCGCCGGCAGCGCGCGGGTGGCGACGAGAACTTCGGGCCCGGTGACGACCGGCGCGGACGCGGCCTGGGCGGTGGCGGCGGGGCTGCCCCCGACGAGGCTTCGGGCCAGCATGGCCGAAATGAGCGCGAAGACGAGCGCCCCGGCCATCAGCATCAGCTTTCGTGAGTTCATTGCAGCCTCAAAGTCCCTTTTTCCGCCACTCGGGCGGATGGGGTCATGCGGCCGTCTGGGTTAAAATATCGTTTGCCATCACGAGGAATGTCGCTGCCACGATGGCCACGCCATACGGCACTTCCGGCCGGCCCGGCGCGCGGCGAAGTGCATGGATCGCCAGCATAATCACGGTGAGGACGCCGCCTGCGACCGCCATCCAGACGAGCATGGTGAGCATCGCCATCGGCGGCAGCCACAAGGCGAGCGCCACGATCAGCTTCACGTCGCCGCCGCCCATCATTCCGGCCGCGAACAATGCGCCGAACAGGACGAGCGCGCCGCCCGCGAAGCCCAGATGCAGCCCTATCGCGCCGCCCGATTCCCCGTTCGCCCACCAGAACAGGGGGGCGAGGAGGGCGATGGCCAAATTCAGCCGATTCGGGATAATCCGCGTGCGGATATCGCCCATGGCCGCGACGAGCAGCATCGCGCCCAGCGCGCCAAGGAGAAGAACGGAGAGCGTCATCCGATCACGCACTAGACGCGGGCGCTTTCAAAACCGTAACCACGCCGGCAATGCCAAGCTGGACCACCGATATCGCCATCGTCGGCGCGGGAATCGCCGGCGCGACGCTGGCGGCCGAACTGACGCCCCACGCGCGCGTGCTGCTGATCGAGGGCGAGGCGCAGCCGGGCTATCATTCCACCGGCCGCTCGGCGGCCTTCTGGTCCGAAAGCTATGGCGGGCCGATGGTGCAGCCGCTGACGACGGCCTCCGAACAGGGGCTCGCACCCTATCTGGCCCCGCGATCCTGCCTCCATATCGCGGATGCCGAAGGAGAAGCGGCGCTGGACGCGCTGGCGGCGAACTTCGCGGGGCGGGCACCCGTTCTGCGGCCCGTGGCACGTGCGGAGATCGAGGCACGGATACCCGGTATATCAGCGTCTTACGGGGCAGCTTTGGAAGAGAATAGCTGCCAGGACATCGATGTCGCGCGCTATCATGCCGATGCGCTGGCGGCGGCGCGTCGTGGCGGGACGGACCTGATCACCGATGCCGCCGTCGTCGCGGCCCATCGTTCGTCGGGGGGCTGGAATCTGGAAACGCGGGCCGGAATGGTGCGGGCCGACATCGTGGTGAACGCGGCCGGAGCCTGGGCCAGCCCGATCGCCGCGATGGCGGGGGCGTCGCCGATCGGGATCACGCCGCATCGCCGGACGGTGATCCAGCTGGCGACCGATCCCGCCGCCGCCGCCGATCTGCCGCTGGTGATGGACGCGCTGGGCCGCTTCTATTTCAAGCCGGAGGCGGGCGGACGGCTATGGCTGTCGCCGCATGACGAGACGCCAGTGCCGCCGCATGACGTCGCCCCGGAGGAACTGGATGTGGCGATCGCGATCGACCGGTTCGAGCATGCGGTCGACTGGCGCATTCTGCGGCGCGAGCGGAACTGGGCGGGGCTTCGCAGCTTCGCGCCCGATCGCGCGCCGGTCTATGGCTATGACGATCGCGCGCCGGGTTTCTTCTGGTTCGCCGGGCAGGGCGGTTTCGGTATCCAGACCGCCCCGGCCGCCGCGGCGATCGGGGCCGCCTTGCTCATGGACCGGGCGGCGGACAGCTTGGTCCGCGCGATCGATGCGGAGGTTTATTCTCCGAAGAGATTCTCCGTATAACAGCGCTTTACCGGGTCTTGTTGCGGATCTGTGAGATGGCGGCGTCGCTCGCCAGTTTGTCGGCGCGCTCATTGTCGGGATGGCCGGCATGGCCCTTGATCCAGACCCACTCGATCCGGTGCGGCTTGGCGGCATCGAGCAAGGCGCGCCACAGATCGTCATTCTTCACGGGCTGCTTGGACGCGGTCTTCCAGCCGTTGCGCTGCCAGCCTGCGATCCATTTGGTCAGTCCGTCCAGCACGTAGCGGCTGTCGGTCGAGAGCTTCACGCGGCAGGGGCGCTTCAGCGCCTCGAGTCCCTTGATCGCGGCCATCAGCTCCATGCGATTGTTGGTCGTCAGCGGCTCGCCGCCGGACATTTCGCGCTCCGTTTCGCCCGCGCGCAACAGCACGCCCCAGCCACCGGGACCGGGATTGCCCTTGCACGCGCCATCGGTGGCGATCTCGACGAGGGTCGCTTCGCTCACAGGCCGAGGCTTTCGGCGCTGGCGGCCCGGTAATGCTGGAGCCGCCGGTGGAAGGCGAGCGGATCCTTGCGCGTCACCAGCGCGTCGGCGGGCGTGTTGAGCCAGTCCCACGCGCGGGTCAGCAGGAAGCGCACGCAGGCGCCGCGCGCGAGTATGGCAAAGGCCGCGCGCTCCTCGGGCGAGAGCGGGAAAGCGGCGTCATACCCCTCGATCAGCGCGCGACCGAGCGCCGGATCGTAACCGGTGCCGTCATTCGCGAAGCACCAGGCGGTGTGGGTGACGGCGAGATCCCATGCGCGGATGTCCGTGCAGGCGAAGTAGAAATCGATCACGCCCGCGACCGTATCGCCCAGCATCAGGACATTATCGGGGAACAGATCGGCGTGAATCGCCGAATGCGGCAGAGTGGCCGGCCATGAGGCGGCGAGCCATGCCAGTTCGCCCTCGATATCGGCGCGCAGGCCCGGCTCGATCGCGTCGAGATCCGCGCCGCATCGGCTCGCCAGCTCGCGCCAGCCATCCGGGCCCAGCGCGTTGGCGCGCTCGGGCGTGAAATCGACCAGCGCCGCATGCATCCGGCCGAGCGCCTCGCCGCAGGCGCGCGCGTGCGCGGGCGTGGGGTGGCTGACGGAGACGCCGGGCAGGAATTCGATCAGGCAGGCCGGGCGGCCGGCCACTTCCTGGATCTGCCGCCCCTCATGATCCGTGAAGGCGCGTGGAACAGGCAGGTCGCGTCCCGCCAGATGATCGAGCAGCCCCAGGAAGAAGGGGAGATCGGACACGTCCACGCGCTTCTCGTAAAGCGTGAGGATCAGCCGGCATCGCGTTGTTTGAACGAAATAATTGCTGTTCTCGACACCCTCGGCAATGCCCTTGGCGGACACCAGATCGCCGAGATCGAAACGGGTGAGCAGCGCACCAAGCTGCTCGGCAGAAACCTGCGTATAGACGGCCATGTCGATCCGATCAGGCGACTTCGAGGCTGCGGGGCAGCTTGAAGATCATCGTTTCAACAATACCGTCCAACTCTTTCTCATGAATGGAGAAATGTTGGGCAAGGCGCTCGACCAGCTCGCGCACGAGGATTTCGGGAGCGCTGGCGCCGGCCGTGATGCCCAGCGTGCGGACGCCGTCCAGCCAGGTCATGTCCAGACAGGTGGCCCGTTCGATCAGCAGCGCCCGCGTTCCCTCGCGCTTGGCCACTTCGGCGAGCCGCACCGAGTTGGACGAATTGGGCGACCCCAGCACCAGCACGGCATCGCACTGGACCGCGAGTTGCTTGACCGCCGCCTGCCGGTTCGACGTCGCGTAGCAGATGTCCTCGCCGCGCGGCGCGGCGATGGCGGGAAAGCGTTCGCGCAGCGCGGCGATGATCTCGGCCGTGTCGTCCACGGACAGGGTCGTCTGGGTCAGGAAGGCCAGCGCTTCGGGATCGGCCGGAGCGATGCGGGCCACGTCGTCGATCGTCTCGATCAGCGTGATGGCGCCTTCCGGGACCTGGCCCAGCGTGCCGATCACCTCCGGATGGCCGCTATGCCCGATGAACAGGATGTGGCGCCCGTCCTTGATCAGGCGTTCGGCCTGGCGATGCACCTTGGAGACGAGTGGGCAGGTGGCGTCGACATAATCGAGGCCGCGATCCTCGGCATCGCCGGTCACGACCTTGGGCACGCCATGCGCCGAGAAGACGACGGGGCGGCCATCCGGCACCTCGTCCAGTTCCTCGACGAAGATCGCGCCCTTCTCGCGCAGCGCATCGACCACGAAGCGATTGTGGACGATCTCGTGCCGGACATAGACCGGCGCGCCATATTTCTGGAGCGTCAGCTCCACGATGCGGATCGCCCGGTCCACGCCGGCGCAGAATCCGCGCGGGGCCGCGATCAGAAGCTGCAGCGGCGGCAGGTTCGTGGGGTGCGTCGCCGCAATCTGGGGGGCGGCAAGTCTGTCGTCCATCGCAAAGCCCTTACGCGCTTGCTTGCCTCCACGAAAGCCGGTTCCTATGAGCCGCAGCCTGTCTACGATCGGCCGAAGAGGATCGGTCTCTGATCAAGAGGAAGAATCGCGTGACGTTTTTCTCGTCAACCTCGATCCGGTCGGTTTCGGCCCGGTCCGCTCTGGGTTTGCTGGCGGCGACGCTGGTGGCCGGCTGCGCGGCCAAGAATCAGCTCGACGAGACGCTGGGCATGAAGGTGACCCGCTCGGTGTGCCCGGCGGTCGCCGTGCCCGATTATACGGGCGACCTCGCGCTCTTCAGCCCGCAGGAAAGCCGCGACGCGCGCGCGCTGGACGTGGCCGCCACGATCACCAACGTGCAGACGGTGTGCGATCAGGCGGCGTCGCCGGTGAAGGCGAGCGTGACGTTCGACGTCGTCGCGCGCCGGGCGAGCCCGTCGGGCGCCCGCGATATCACGCTGCCTTATTTCGCCACCGTGATGCGGGCCGGCACGCAGATCGTCTCAAAACAGATAGGCAATGTCGTCGTGCACTTTGACGACGGGCAAGTCTTGGGTAAGGGGCGCGCCGCGGCCGGCGCCGAGGTGGATCGCGCGGCGGCATCGCTGCCCGACAACATCTCGATGCAGCTCAACCGGAAGCGAAAAGCAACGGATGCGGATGCTTCGGTCGATCCGATGTCGGACCCGCGGACCCGCTCGGCCGTCAGCAAAGCCAGTTTCGAGCTGCTAATCGGCTTTCAATTGACGCAATCCCAACTCGCTTACAACGCGACTCGCTGATCCGTGCGGGAATCGTCGATATTTGATTGAAATCCCAACGGCAGATTGACTTCGCATCTGCGGCGAGCCATCCCTTGTCGGTCGCCATCGTTCATCGATGGACGGACGCGCGGGAGAAGGTCGAGCCCCAGTTCGGCCGCCGAAGGAGCAACCGCCCCGGAAACTCTCAGGTCCAAGGACCGCGCGTTCGACAAGACGCTCTGGAAAGCGGTCGACGCATCTTTCGCGTCGACCCACCGAAGGGGTAAGCGGGCCTGCGGGGGTCCGTGAAAGCTCTCAGGTTTCGTGACAGAGGGGGCAGGGGGCTGTGCGACTATTGTCGGTCATAGTGGCCCTTGCACGTTCGGCCACGGAGTTCGCGCATGAGTGACGAAGACGTACCTGAGATTATCGAGGCTCTGCCTCTCGATTCATGGCATCGCACCCTGGGAGGGCGCATGGTGCCGTTTGCCGGCTACCATATGCCGATCCAGTATGATGGCATCATGGCCGAGCATCTGTGGACTCGCGAGAATGCGGGTCTGTTCGATGTGAGCCATATGGGCCAACTGACCCTGTCCGGCGCGGATGCCGATGCGGCGCTGGAGACGATCCTGCCGGGCGACATCAAGGGCCTCGGTGAGGGCAAGATGCGCTATTCGCTGCTGCTGGCGCAGGATGGCGGCATTCTCGACGACCTGATGGTGACGCGGCTGCCCGCGGCCAATCCGTTCGAGGAAGAGGCTGGCGACTTCTACGTCGTCGTCAACGGCGCGACCAAGTGGGACGATATCGGCTATCTGCACGAGCAGCTGCCGGAAGGCCTGAACCTCAACCATCGCGGCGATCAGGCCTTGCTGGCGCTGCAGGGGCCCAAGGCGGTCGATGCGCTGGCGCGGCTGGCGCCGGGCGTGGCCGAGCTGAGCTTCATGGAAGCGGGCGCCTTCACGATCGCGGGCGTCTCCGCCTGGGTCAGCCGTTCGGGTTATACCGGCGAGGACGGTTTCGAAATCTCGATCCCGCAGGACAGTGCCGAGGCGGTCGCCGAGGCGCTGCTGGCGATGCCGGAGGTGAAGCCGATCGGTCTGGGCGCGCGCGACTCGCTGCGTCTGGAAGCGGGGCTTCCGCTCTACGGCCATGATCTGAACGAGACGATCGATCCGGCCACGGCCGCGCTGGGCTTCGCCGTGCCGAAGCGCCGCCGCGCCGAGGGCGGCTTCCCCGGTGCCGAGCGCACGATCGGCTATTTCAAGGACGGCCCGCCCACCAAGCGCGTCGGCCTCACCGTCGAAGGCCGTCAGCCGGTGCGCGAAGGCGCCACCATCTATGACGGCGATCAGGCCATCGGCACGATCACCTCGGGCGGCCATGCGCCGAGCCTGCAGGCGCCGATCGCCATGGGTTATGTGAATACGGATCGTTCGGCTCTGGGCACCGCGCTCGAGATCGAAGTGCGGGGCAAGCGCATCGCCGCCACCGTCACCGCCATGCCGTTCGTTCCGCAACGTTATTTCCGCAAAGGAGCCAAGTGATGACGACCTACTACACGCGTGAACACGAATGGATCGCGGTGGAGGGAGATGTCGCTACGGTCGGGATCACGGATTACGCGCAATCCCAGCTGGGTGAC
Source organism: Sphingomonas sp. AP4-R1 (assembly GCF_013113735.1). Taxonomy (NCBI): domain Bacteria; kingdom Pseudomonadati; phylum Pseudomonadota; class Alphaproteobacteria; order Sphingomonadales; family Sphingomonadaceae; genus Sphingomonas; species Sphingomonas sp. AP4-R1. Next base: position 4,082,351 of record NZ_CP053346.1, on the reverse strand, counting down.
ATCGTGTTCGTCGAGGTTCCCTCCGCCGGCACGCAGGTGGCCAAGGGCAAGGAAGCGGCGGTCGTGGAATCGGTGAAGGCCGCGTCCGACATCTATGCGCCCGTCTCCGGCGAGATCGTCGAGGGCAATGCCGCGCTCGAGGGTGATCCCGCGCTCGCCAACACCGCGCCCGAGGGCGAGGGTTGGTTCTTCAAGCTGACGCTCTCCGACACGAGCGAGCTGGAAGGCCTGATGGACGAGACCGCGTACAAGGCCTTTGTTGACGGCCTCTGAGGAGTTTACGGACGATGCGTTACCTGCCGTTGTCCGATGGGGACCGGGCCACCATGTTGGCCTCCATCGGGGCGCCCTCGATCGATGCGCTGTTCGCGGACGTGCCCGAAGCGGCGCGCCTCCCCGGCGTGATCCAGGATCTGCCGCTCCATGCGTCGGAGCTGTCCGTCGAGCGCCAGCTGAAGGCGATGGCCTCCAAGAATCTGGTGGCCGGGGAATCGCCCTTCTTCATCGGATGCGGTGCCTATCGTCATCACATTCCCGCCAGCGTGGATCATATCATCCAGCGCGGTGAATTCCTGACGAGCTACACGCCCTATCAGCCGGAAATCGCGCAGGGCACGCTGCAGGTGCTGTTCGAATTCCAGAGCCAGGTGGCGCGCCTCTATGGGTGCGATGTCGCCAACGCCTCGATGTATGACGGCTCGACCGCCTGCTGGGAGGCGATCGGCATGGCGCGGCGCATCACCAAGCGCTCCAAGGCGATCCTGTCGGCCGGCCTGCACCCGCATTACGTGTCGCTGTGCAACACGATGGCGAAGTTCACCGGCGATACGCTGGTGACCTCCACGCCCACGCTCGCCGACGGCGCGCCGGGTGACGACATGGCGGCTCTGCTGGCGGCGATTGACAGCGAGACGAGCTGCGTCGTTGTCCAGAATCCGAACATCCTCGGCCATGTCGGCGATCTGACCGAGCTGGCGGCGGCAGCCCACGCCAAGGGCGCGCTGCTGATCGCGGTCGTGACCGAGCCGGTCGCGCTGGGCGCGATCAAGAGCCCGGGCGAGATGGGCGCGGACATCGTCGTCGGCGAAGGCCAGTCGCTCGGCGTCGGCCTCAACTTCGGTGGGCCCTATGTCGGCCTGTTCGCCTGCTCCGAGAAATATGTGCGCCAGATGCCGGGCCGCCTGTGCGGCGAAACCGTCGATGCGGCGGGCCAGCGCGGTTACGTGCTGACGCTCTCGACGCGCGAGCAGCATATCCGCCGCGAGAAGGCGACGAGCAATATCTGTACGAATGCAGGGCTTTGCGCGCTGGCCTTCACGATCCACATGAGCCTTCTGGGCGAAGCGGGTCTGCGCAAGCTGGCGAGCGTCAACCATGCCCGCGCCGTTCTCGCGGCCGAGCGGCTGGCGGCGGTGCCGGGGGTCGAGCTGGTCAATGGCAGCTTCTTCAACGAGTTCACGCTGCGCCTGTCGAAGGAAGCGCGGCCGATCGTGCGTGCGCTGGCAAAGCAGGGCATTCTCGGCGGCGTGGCGCTGGGCCGCCTCTATCCGGGCGTGGAGTCGCTCGCCAACGGCCTGGTGGTGGCCGTGACCGAGACGACGAGTGATGAAGATGTGGAGCGGCTTGCGAGCGCTCTCGAGGAGGCGCTGGCATGACGATCAACCCGAGCGGCTGGCGCCCCGAGCGCGCCCTGGCGGCCAATGACGAGAGCCGGGACGGCACGTTCACCGGCAATCGTGGCCTGATGCTGGAAGAGCCGCTGATCTTCGAGATCGGCGATACCGAAAGCTGCGGCGTCGATTTCGATGCGGTGCCTGCGGTGGCCTCGCGCCTCGGCGGGCTGGAGCGCAGCGCCTCGATCGGCCTGCCCGGCCTGTCCGAGCCGGAGACGGTGCGCCATTATACGCGCCTCAGCCGCCAGAATTATGCGATCGATCTCGGCCTGTTCCCGCTGGGTTCGTGCACGATGAAGCACAATCCGCGCCTGAACGAGCGGATGGCGCGCCTTCCCGGTTTCGCGGACGTCCATCCGCTGCAGCCGGCCGAGACGGTGCAGGGCGCCTACGAGCTGATCCACGTGCTGGGCGAATGGCTGATCAAGCTGACCGGCATGAAGTCGGTGGCGATGAGCCCGAAGGCCGGCGCGCATGGCGAACTGTGCGGTCTGCTCGCGATCCGCTCCGCGCTGGAAGCGCGCGGCGACGCGCGCAAGGTGGTGCTGGTGCCCGAGAGCGCGCATGGCACGAATCCGGCGACGGCGGCTTTCTGCGGCTATTCGGTCGAGACGATTCCGGCGACCAAGGCCGGCCGCGTCGATCGCGCCGCGCTGGAAGCTCGGCTTGGGCCGGACGTGGCGGCGGTGATGATCACCAATCCGAACACCTGCGGTCTGTTCGAGCGCGAGATGGTCGAGATTTGCGCGGCGGTGCATGCGGCGGGCGCGCTCGTCTATTGCGACGGCGCCAACTTCAACGCGATCGTGGGCCGCGTGCGTCCGGGTGATCTGGGCATCGATGCGATGCACATCAACCTGCACAAGACCTTCTCCACGCCGCATGGCGGTGGCGGTCCGGGTGCCGGTCCGGTTGTGCTGTCGGAAGCGCTGACGCCGTTCGCGCCGCTGCCTTATATCGAGAAGAAGGGCGATGCCTTCATCCTCGTCGAGGAAGAGACCGCCGACGCGAATCACTCGCAGAGCTTCGGCCGCATGGCAGCCTTCAACGGTCAGATGGGCATGTTCACGCGGGCGATGTCTTACATGATGAGCCATGGCGCCGACGGTCTTCGCCAAGTGGCCGAAGATGCGGTACTGAACGCCAATTATGTGCTGCGCGAACTGGATGACGTGCTGGACGCGCCGTTCGGCGAGAGCGGCCCCTGCATGCACGAGGCTTTGTTCTCGGACGAGGGGCTGGCCGAAGGTCTGTCGACGATGGACATCGCCAAGGCGCTCATCGACGAGGGCTTCCACCCGATGACGATGTATTTCCCGCTCGTCGTCCATGGCGCGATGCTGATCGAGCCGACCGAGACGGAAAGCAAGGCGTCGCTCGACCAGTTCATCGGCGCGTTGCGCTCGGTGGCGGAGCGGGCGCGGGCAGGGGACCTGAGCCTGAAGTCGGCGCCTTTTTACGCGCCGCGCCGCCGACTCGACGAGACCGGCGCCGCCCGCAAGCCCGTGCTGACCTGGCAGGGCGGCAAATCCGTCGATTAAGACACCGAAATGGAATATTAACTTTTTTGCGCTGCGAAAAAGTATCTTGATGTTAACGGAAAAGAAAGCTACCTGATTCTCGCCTGAACGTGTGGGGTCGCTGGGATGCCAGGCGTGCGGTGTATGCGTATGGGGAGATTGGTTATGGGGTTCGGTAAGGCACTTTGGGGGGCGTCGTTCGTGGCGGCCGTTGCAATCGCGAGCCCCGCGATGGCGACGAACTTCGCTATCACTGACAGCCTGGTGACGTACCTGGCGGGTCAGGGCATCACGGCATCGAACTCCCCGGCCAATTTCAGCGCGGATTTCAATACGCCTGATCTGATCAATGCGTCGTTCAAGAACACCAATGGGTCGGGTTCGTTCTCGGATACCTATTACTTCCGCGTCGAGAAGAACGGTGTTGGCAGCGGCAATCTGTCGACCAGCTTCGTGTCCGATGCGCTCGCGCTGACGATCACGCAGATTCTGATCAACGGTCAGTCCTATGGCACGATCCAGACGACGAGCAATCCGAACGGTTCGGGCGGCCAGACCTACACGGTTTCGGGTATTCCGATTGCGAGCTTCTTCAACGGCGACAATGCCGTCAACACCTTCCAGGTTATCGGCACCGTCAACGGCGTGTCGGGCACCTACCAGGGTGGCCTGACGTTCCAGTCGAGCCCGGTTCCGGAAACGGCCACCTGGGCGATGATGCTCGTCGGCTTCGGCGCGATCGGCGCGGCTTGCCGTTCGCAGCGTCGCTCGGTGAAGGTCCGCTTCTCGTAAGCGTTTGACCGTTCAACCAACATAAAGGCTGGCAGCGAAATATCGCTGCCAGCCTTTTCTTTTGTGCGGTGCGATTCTGTGCCGTGCGAAACAGGCGGAAATCGAGGGCGTCGATTTCGACGGTGCCTGGTTTGCTGCGTCGGCACTCTATTCCGCTCGCCGGGGCTGTAGTCCCGCTCTCCGGCGTGAGACGGGGCCTCGCATCACTCGTTCGATGCTCGCTCACCAGCAGCACCCTGTTGGCACCCGCTTCGCGACGCTACTTTGGCGGCAGGCTGGCGCAACTTCTGCGCGCGGCCGCGTAGCGCTACGATGCGTGGTCTGTCAGCCTTGTCGGTCAGGCTGCCGAGGGCGTGGCCGACTGCGGGTTACCATATCGGCGCTGGCGCACCGGAGCGGACGGGATCACGTCGAACTGGATATAATCGGGTTCGTTGACGATGTTGATCGCATGGATCGCATCCGCGAGTTCGGCATAGACCCGGTTCGCTTCTTCCTTCGGTAGGAAATTGGAATAAAGCGAGCGGCTGCTGGCCGGATCGGCTGATCCCGCATGCGCCTCGATATGCGACTGGATGTCCGCGACGTTCAGCCGCATCAGCTGGGACGGAACCCCGACATTGTCGTTGGTCTTGAGCGCGCAGACGCGCTCGAAGCCCAGCATCGCCTCGTAAAAGCGGCGGTGCCGCTGGGCGACTTCGATGAACAGGTCGGTGCAGCCATATTTGCGCTGGCCGTAGATGAAGATCACGTGGAAGAGCGCGGCGAGGATGCGCTTGGACGAGCTGGGCGCGTCGAAGGCGAAGCGCGTCAGTTCGCAGATCCGCGCGCCGGGCATGCGGCGATACGTGTCCAGCTCGGCCTGGAAGGTGGTGTCGGTCGTCAGGCCGGCCTCGGAATCCACGGTGAGCGTCAACGTGCCGATCGTCGCGCCGGCGCACGAGACCGAGAAGCTGGTCTGCGTGACGCCCTTGGACAGGCGATGATGGCTGCCATAGCCGCGCCATTCATACATACGGTTGAGCAACGCGCTCGCATCGTCGCGCTGTTCTTCCGATGTAATCATGCTGATGACCACATCTTCTCCGTCGTCGCTCAATCCCGGCAAGATGACTTCGGTCTTCTTGCCGTTGGGATAGGAATTGGACGCGGAACGAATGAAATTCGTCACCTGATCTCTCAGGGAAAGGTCAAGATACATCTGCGACCCCTACGCTTGTGCTACACTACAATACGGGGCTGTTTACCAGCGGCCGCCTTGCAGCATTTCTCACGAGAAGGGTTAATTCCGACACAACGTCTCTTCGATCATGTCCATTGCTCCACCCCGGCCAAGATCATCTGTCATCCGTCAGGCGTGCGCCGTCGCATCCTGCAACACTGCTGTTGCGGCAATTTTCAGCGATTTTTGGCGCCCCGCCTCCGGTCTCCGTAATACACGGAAACATGTGACATGCTATATGACGCATTAACCATACAGCGCCGAAGCGTTCTTGGAACTCGCCGTATCGCAGTGCGTTAGTCGCCGGATCCACGCGATCCGGCATTTTCGGGCGGAAAAAGCGTTGCTCCGAGTCGATCGGGCCGAATCGGAGCCATCGGGCCGGAAACGCTACAGAAGCGGGCGCCATTCCCAGCGCAACGGATCACCGTCCATCACCTCGACTCCGGCCGCGATCAGCTGATCGCGCAGAATGTCGGATCGCGCATAATCCTTGGCCGCCCGCGCCGTCTGGCGCTCGTCGAGCAGCATCTCCACCTCCGCATCGAGGAGGGGCGCCTCCGCAGGACGCAGCGCCAGCGATCGACGCTCGGTCGACAGCAGATCCAGGCCCAGCACCAGATCGAAGCTGGCCACGACGCGCAGCCGCTCTTCCGAGTCGAGGCTCTTCGCGGTGAGGGCGTCTTCCAGCAAGGGGAGCGCCTGCGGCGTCATCAGATCCGCCGACAGGGCCGCATCGAACGCGGCCACCAGGGCGCGCGCCTGTTCGCCCAGCGGCGCCTCGATCATCGCGCGCTGATAGGCGAGGCTCGCGCCGCGCGTGGCCTTCATCTCGTCCAGAGGGGCCAGCCAGGCGAGCGGACCCGCCTTGGCCTTGAGCTGCCCCACATTCATCACGAGACGCTTCAGGCGGATCAAGGCCGCCGACAAGGCCTCGGTCGAGAATTCCAGCTCGGAACGATAATGGGCCGAGAGGCAGAGCAGGCGATAGGCGAGGGGATGCACGCCGCGCTCGATCAACCCAGCGAGCGTCGCGAAGCCGCCCTTGCTCTTGGACATCTTGCCGCCGCGATCGACGAGAAAATTGTTGTGCATCCACAGATTGGCGCCGGTCCGCGCGGTGCCGTTGAAGGCCTGGTTCTGCGCGATCTCGTTGCAATGGTGGATCTCGCGGTGATCGATCCCGCCGGTGTGGATGTCGAACTGCGCACCCAGATATTTGAGGCTCATCACCGAGCATTCGAGATGCCAGCCCGGCGCGCCGCGTCCCCAGGGGGAGGACCATTCCATCTGCCGATCGGCACCCGGCGCGCTGCTGCGCCAGATCGCGAAGTCGGCGGGATGGCGCTTGCCCTCCACGTCGGCGATGCGGCCCACCACTTCGTCGCCACGATGGCCGGCGAGGCGGCCATAATCGGGCACCGTGCTGGTGTCGAAATAGAGGCCGCCCTCGAGCTGATAGGTGCTGCCTTTCTCCTCCAGCACGCGCGCGAAGGCGATCATGTCCTGCACATGATCGGTCGCGACCGACCACAGGCTGGGCGACAGGATGTTCAGCGCGGCCAGATCGGCCTTGAAGGCCTGCGTGTAGAAAGCGGCGATGTCCCAGATCGAGCGGCTCTGCGCCTGCGCGGCCGCCTCCATCTTGTCCTCGCCCGCATCCGCGTCGGAGGTGAGGTGGCCGACATCGGTGATGTTGATGACATGGGTGGTGGCCCAGCCCTTCCAGTTCAGCGTCCGGCGTAGCGTATCGGTGAACACATAGGCGCGCAGATTGCCGAGATGGGCGAAATTATAAACCGTGGGCCCGCAGCTGTAGAGCCGCACCATCGCCGGATCGATCGGCCGAAAATCCTCGATCGCGCGCGTCAGGCTGTTGAACAGCGTCAGCGGGGCTCCGGACATTTCGGAAGAAGGGGCGGTGGTGGACAAACTCTGCTCCCGGCCAATTCTGAAAAACATGCGGCACAAACGAAAAGCGGGCGCCCGTCGCCGGACACCCGCTCCATCGTCTACGCATGCGCGCCCTTCAAGGGCGCCCGCGCGAAATTACGACTTGTTGGCTTCGACGGCGTCAGCCGCGTCATGCGCGTTGTCAGCAGCATTGCTGAGAGCGGCCGCATCCGCGCCGTTCGAAGTGTTCTCGGCCATGTCTTCGAGATTCTCGCCGGCGTTATCCAGCGCATTCGCAGTCGCGTCAGCCGCATTCTCGGCCGGCGTCTGCTTGCTGCAAGCGGCCAGAGACATCAGGCCGGCAGCGGCAAGAACAAAGACTACCTTCTTCATTCCGACACTCCATTATCTTGTTGTGGGCCCGGCCCGAATGCCGTCCCCGGCCGTCCCATTAACGGGGTGGGCTAAGGCGTCAACGCCAATCTCGCCCATGCGACGGTTCCGAAACGATAAATCGGTGTGCCGAGCGGGGGCGGGACATGCAACTTTTCCGTCATTTAAGCATTATGAATAACGGTTCATCGAGTCCCGGTTGTTTACTGAGTGGTAACCATGAATCCGGCTCTATGCGATAGGCGAGGATCAGGAATGCGGGATCGACCGGCTGTGACTATCAAGCGCATCGCACTCATCGGCAATAGCCCGCCGCGGCTCTGCGGAATCTCCACCTTCACCCGCGATGTGCGCGAGGCGCTGGTCGCCGCCGAGCCCACGCTTCCGGTCGATCTGTATGCGATGGACGATCCCGGATCGGCTCATGCTTACGGGCCTGAAGTGGTGTGTTCGATCAGGCAGGAAGAGCTGGCCGATTATGTCCAGGCCGCGCGCCGCATCAACGAGAGCGGCGCCGACGTCGTCCTCGTCCAGCACGAATATGGCATTTTCGGCGGGCCGGCAGGGGCGTTGCTGCTGAAGCTGCTCGATCGCGTCGATGCGCCGGTGGTGGTGACGCTGCACACCGTGCTGGAACAGCCCAATTCGGAACAGCGCGCCGTGATCGAGGCGCTTGCCCGCCGCGCGTTCAAGCTGATCGTGATGGCCGAGAAGGGCGTGCAGATTCTCCAGGCGGTGCACGGCATCGGCGGCGATCAGGTCGCGATCGTGCCGCACGGCGTGCCGGATCGGCCCTTCCTGTCGACTGACGGGTTGAAGGAGGCCTTCGGGTTTGACGGGCACCGCGTGCTGCTCACCTTCGGCCTGCTCTCCCCCAACAAGGGGATCGAGACGATCATTCGTGCGCTGCCGAAGATCGTCGCCGCGCATCCGGACGTGCTGTATGTGATCCTCGGCGCCACGCATCCGCATCTCGTCGCGCGCGAGGGCGAGGCCTATCGCGAGAGCCTCGCCGCGCTCGCCGCCGAACTGGGCGTGAGCCAGCATGTGCGTTTCATCGATGGCTTCCTCGATCAGGAGCGGCTGCTGGATTATCTCCAGGCGACCGACATGTACGTCACGCCCTATCTGTCGGTCACGCAGATCACGAGCGGCACGCTCTCTTATGCGGTGGCGCTGGGCAAGCCGGTCGTCTCGACGCCTTACTGGCATGCCGAGGAATTGCTGGCGGACGGCATCGGCCGGCTGGTGCCGTTCGGGGACGTCGATGGTTTCTCGACCGCGATCAACGATCTGCTCGACCAGCCGGAATTGATGGAGCGGATGAGCCGCGAGGCCTATCAGGTCGGCCGCACGATGACGTGGGACAATCTCGCACGCGCCTATCTCGATATCTGCGCCGAGGCGGTCGCGCGCCGTCCGGTCCGACTCGCCCGCGCAACCGTCGCGCCCGAGCGCGCGCTGGAAATCCACCCGCCGAAGCTCGATGCGATCGAGCGCATGACGGACGGCACCGGCATGCTCCAGCACTCGATCTTTTCGGTGCCGGATCGCGACCATGGCTATTGCGTGGACGACAATTGCCGCGCGCTGATGCTGATGCACCGGATCGACGGTCTGGCCGAGCGCGCCGACGAACTGGCGCGCGTCTATGCCTCGTTCGTTCAGCATGCGTGGAATGGCGATAATGGGCGCTTCCGCAATTTCATGTCGTTCGACCGCGGCTGGCTGGAGGAAGAGGGCTCGGAGGACAGCTTCGGCCGCTCGCTCTGGACGATCGGCGTGACCGTGTCGGAGGCGCGGAATCAGGATCTGCGCCAGTGGGGTCTGCATCTGTTCGATCAGGTGGCGCCATTCTCGCTCGCGCTCGCCAGCCCGCGCACGTGGGCGTTCGCATTGCTCGGAGCGGACGCCGTGCTGGAGGCCCATCCCGATCATGCCGTCGCGCGTCGACTGGTCGAGGAATTTTCCGATCGGCTGTGGCGGCGCCTGCGGATCGGCCGCCGCGAGGGCTGGATCTGGTTCGAATCCGTGCTGGCCTATGACAATGCCCGCCTGCCCGAGGCGCTGATGCGCGGCGCGCACCGGATCGGCAATATGGCGATGTTCGACGAGGCGGTGGAGGTGCTGGCCTGGCTCGACGGCCAGCAGACCAACGCGCTCGGCCAGTTCCGTGCTGTGGGCACCGACAGCTTCTGGCGCGCCTACGAGCCGCCTTTGCCGTTCGACCAGCAGCCTCTGGAGGCGTGGGCGACGGTGGATGCCACGCTGGCGGCGCATCGGCTGACGGGCGACGCGAAATGGCTGGCGGCTGCACGCCGGGCCTATGCCTGGTATCTCGGCGAGAATGATCTGGACCTGCCGATGGTCACGCTGGCCGATGGCGGCTGCTATGACGGCCTGATGAGCAACCGCGTGAACCTGAATCAGGGAGCGGAATCGATCCTCGCCTTTCAGTTCGCCTGCGCGGCCATGACTCGGGCGACGGCACGAGAGGATCGGCCGAGCAACGACGTGCATGCCTCGCTGAAGGCGGTTCTGCCCAAACTGCGCGCGCCGCGCTGAGCGTTTCTTTCCGAAGCATGATCCCCGCGATATTCGCCGCTTTTCAGGATCATGAGCCATACGGGGTCCTGCGAACGCAGGAGCCCAGGGTTTCCCATATGACGTTCGAAGCTTCGGGCTCCCGTGTTCGCTGGAGCGTGAAAGGGTGCATCGCAGCCACGCTGGACGGCTGATCGGCCCGAAACCCACCGCACGAACGCGGCCGTTCGTACTTTTTACTCTTATCCCGGTCTAAAAGCTTGGATAAGGCGAGGCGTGGGCGCGAGGCCCGCGCATTGCCTTGTCTTACGTAGCCGGGGGGCAGCTTGCTCGACGTCATTCACCATCCGATGCGGCTCACTGCAGACCCGGCCCGCGTCGTCGTCCGCCCGTTCCATATCCCGATCGAGGCGAACGCGGTTCATGGACGGCCGGGGCGCGTGCGCCGCATCGCGGAATCGGTTCTGGCCATGCCGGAGGAGCAGGCCGCGATCGAACTGGAACTGGTGCTGCGCGATTTCGAGGCGCGGCACTGGCAGACGCGCGCCGTGTTCCGCACGCGCTACAAGGCGATATGCGAAGGGCTGAAGCTGAACGATGCCGCCATTTCGGACATCAAGAAGCAGCTGATCGGCGCCTATTTCTGCCACGAATACAGCTATGCCGCCGCCGCGCTGATGAACCCCAGCGTGATCCCGCACCCCGATCAGTCGGGCCTTTCCGATGGCGCGCTCCGCATCGCCATGTCGCTGCGCGCGGTGGGCGAGGGGCATATCTCCTCGATCTCGTTCCGCGAGGGGATTCTCGGCCCCGGTCCGATGATCGAGCTGATGCCCGAGCCGCCTTTCGCCACCGCCGCCGACGGTGCGTTCGAGCTGGATAATGGCGCGATCGAGGTGCATCGCCATCCGGACAGCTCGCTCTCCGGCACGGTGCTGTTCCCGATGACCGCCGCGCAGAGCAAGGGGCTGGAGGATCTCCGCCTCGTCCGCTTCGAGCATGACGACGGTAGCTTCGAATGGCTCGGCACCTACACCGCCTATAACGGCGCCTCGATCCGGTCCGAGCTGATGCGGACGCGCGATTTCCGCAGCTTCACGCTTGCGCCGATGAACGGTCCCGCCGCGCGCAACAAGGGCATGGCCCTGTTCCCGCGCAAGGTGAACGGCCAATATATGATGATCGGCCGTCAGGATGGCGAGAATGTCTTCCTGATCCGCTCCGACCGGATCGACCATTGGGGCGAGGGGCAGCTGCTGCTCGCGCCGGAATATCCGTGGGAGATGGTGCAACTCGGCAATTGCGGTTCGCCGATCGAGCTGGACGAGGGCTGGCTGCTGCTGACCCACGGCGTGGGCGCGATGCGGAAATATTCGATCGGCGCGATCCTGCTCGACAAGGACGATCCCTCGAAGATCATCGGCCGGATGGTCGAGCCCCTGCTGTCGGCCGCGAACGAGGATCGCGAAGGCTATGTGCCGAACGTGGTCTATACGTGCGGCGGCCTGCGCCACGGCGACATGCTGTTCATCCCCTATGGCGTGGCGGACAGTTCGGTGGCGTTCGGCTTCGTCTCGATCGAGGCGCTGCTCAGCACGATGCGCTGAAGGGCGGGGCTCTTCTCGCCACCGTCATGCCGGATCCCTCGACAGGCTCAGGACAGGCTTGTTCCGGCATCAACACGTCCGCGCGCACCTCGACCGCTGGTCCTGCCGACCGGTGGACCCCGGAACAAGTCCGGGGTGACGGGGCCTGAGCGATCGGGCCGAGCGCACGTCCCGAAGCGGTAACAGGGTGAAGCTAGCATCGGGCCCATGCCCGACGCGACCGAGATCCTCTACCATGCCAAGAAATGGTACGCGCTCTTTCCGGGCGTGATCCGGCCTGTTTCGGGCGGCTTTCTCGCCGATCATTATGCGCGCCGGGCGAAGGCGCGCGGGCCGCTTCGCACCGCGCTGGATGCGGCGGTCGGCCTCGGCTTCCACGCCTGGGTCCCGTTTCGCGCGAAGGCGGTGCGGCGGCGCTTCGGCCTTTCGCGCGAATGGCAGGCGCAGGCGATCGCGACGGCGCGCGCGCGCTTCGCCGATCCCAACGATCTCGCGCTGTTCCGGATCGAGCAGGCCGATGCGCTCGATGGCTATATCCGCCGGTTCGAGGATGCCGCGCTCAACAAAGTGATCAATCCGCTCGGCTGGACGCGCGACTGCGCGCTGGCGGACAAGGTGCTGTTCTATGAACGGTGCGAGCGGGTCGGCCTGCCGCATCCGGCGGTGATCGCGGTCGGCAATGCCGGCGGCTGGGCGGTGCGGCGCGCGCCGGCGGCGGGCCAGGATCTGCTGATCAAGCCCGCGCGCGGGGAAGGCGGGCGCGGGGTCGCCTTCCTCGATCGGCCCGAGCCTGGCGGGCTGGACGCGTGGCTGAAGCAGGTGTTCGCCGGGCGATCCGGTAGCTGGATCGTGCAGGAGCGGCTCGCCACGCATCCGGCCGTGCGCGATCTTTCGCTGGGCGCGCTCAGCACGGCGCGCATCACCACGATCCTCAACGAGAACGGCGTGCCCGAACCCGTCAGCGCCGTGCTGCGGCTCGCTTCGGATCCCGCAGCACAGGTGGACAATATGAAGGCGGGTGGCCTGCTCGCGCCGATCGGGCTGGCGAGCGGCGTGCTGGGGCTGGCCTGCAAGGGCTATGGCGGCGCCGATCATGCCCGCCACCCGGTGACGGATGGCCCGATCGAGGGGCGGCTGCTTCCCTGGTGGCAGGAGGCGAAGCAGCTCGTGATCGAAGCACATTCCACCGCATTTTCCGATTATGCGCTGATCGGCTGGGACGTCGGCATCTGCGGGCAGGGGCCGATCCTGATCGAGGGCAATGCCAAGCCCGGCGTGTTGATGCCCCAGCGGGCGAGCCGGCAGGGGCTGGGGAGCGGGCGCTACGGCGAACTGCTCGCGCACCAATTACTGCTCAGGGCCGGATCCCGGACTCCAAACTGACATCGAGCTGAAATGGGCCTGTCGTGCCAAGGACTGCAATCCGTCGCGCGAGGGGGATAGCATCGCCCTTCTGCCCTCGCAGTGGAGGGTCTTTGTAGGCGAAACGGGATGTATATCCGCCCCAAGCACCTGTCCGATGCCACCCGCTCGGCACTCCGCATCATGCTGATCGCGAAGCATGCCGCATGGGAGCAGGGCGCCCATCCGGAAGACGGCACCCACGCCGTCTATCATCAGGAGATGCGCGCCACGCTGGAGCGCCTGGGGCTCCATCTCACGATCGCGGATCGCTACGAGGCGTTGTTCGAGCGGCCCGATGTCGACTTCGTGTTTCCGCTGCTCAATCGCGGTGGCTTCCTCAATTCGGAGATGCTGGTGCCGTTGCTCTGCGAGCGGCACGGTTTGCCCTATCTGGGCGCGAGCCCGATCCTGCGCGGCCTCTCCGACGACAAGCATCTGACCAAGATGGCCGCCGTCGCGCGCGGGCTGCGCACCGCGCCGTGGGCGATTTACCGCCGGGGCGCGCCGATCGATCTCGATCGTCGCCCCGCGGCCTCGCACTGGGTGGTGAAGCCCAACGCCTCGTCCGCTTCCTGGGGCGTGAGCGCGGTGCGGAGCCGGGGCGAACTGCGCGAGGCGATCCAGAAGCTCCATGCCGAAGGGCATGACGCGATCGTCGAGCCCTTCATCGTCGGCCATGACGTGGAGGTTTCCGTCATCACGGTCGATGGGAAGCCCGTGATGCTGCCCACGCAGATCGTGGAGCAATGCGATCCCGCCACGCTGCGCACCTATAATGAGAAGCGCAACCTGACCGCCGATCAGGCCTATGAGATCCGGCCGCTGCAGGATGTGGAGATCCTGGCCGAGGTGGAAGCGGCAACGGCCAAGCTGGCGCCCGAATATCTGCCGTTCGATTATGGGCGGTTCGAATATCGCATCGACGTGACGACCGGCGACGTGATGTTCCTCGAGGTGAACCTCAACTGCAACCTGTGGTCGCGCAAGACGATCTCGATGGCCGCGCGCCAGATCGGCTGGAGCCACGATCAGCTGATCGAGACGATCCTGGCCGAGGCGATCGAGCGGCACGGGCTGGCGATGGCCGAGGTGGATCTTGCGGCCTGACGACGCCTTCACCGTCATCATCTTGGCGGCCCAGCGTGCGGGCCGCGTCGATCCGCTGGCGGCCGAGGAGGGCGTCACGCACAAATGCCTCGTGCCCCTGCTGGGAGCGTCGCTAATCCGTCATGTCGTGGCGGCCTTGGTGTCGCTGCCGGGGCTGACGGAAGTTCGCATCTCGGTCGAGCCCGAGGTGCATGAGGCGGTGATGGCCGGGCTGGCGGGTTTGGCCGTGCCCGTGCGCCTGATCCCTTCGGCCGACAATCTGGCCGACAGCGTCTATCAGGCGTCCGCCGACGTGACCGGCCCGCTGATCATCACCACGGCGGACAATGTGCTGCTCACGCCCGGCGCGGTGCGGCGGATGCTCGCCGCGATCGGGGAGGGCGCCGATGGCGCGGTGGCGCTGGCGACGCGCGCCTCCGTCCTCGCCGCGCACCCCGAGGGCCAGCGCAACTTCTATCATTTCGCCGACGACAGCTATTCCAACTGCAATCTTTATGCGCTGCAGGGCCCGGCGGCGATGCGGCTGGTGGAAAGCTTCCGCACCGGCGGCCAGTTCCGCCGCAATCCGATGCGGCTGATCACCGCCTTCGGCCTGTTCACGCTGCTGCTGCTCCGCTTCGGCCGCCTGTCGCTGCCGGGCGCGGCCAGGCGCCTCTCGCGCCGCTTCCGCATCGATATGCGCGCGGTGGTGCTGCCCGACGGATCCCACGCGATCGACGTGGACAATCCGAGGTCGAAAGGCATCGCCGAAGGGCTGCTGGCGAAGCGGATGCCGGAGCGCGGCTCGCGGGCGATGGCCGAGCGAGAGGTGTCGCGGGCGAACTGACGGCCCGCATCGGCTTTCGCCACGCGGCGGAGGCCGGCACTATCTTAATCCCGGCAAATGCTGCTCCGGACGAAACAGGTATGGGTCCCCCGCCGGGATGACGGGTGATGGAACGGCTGCCTCAGTGCCATTTGCGGACACGGCAGAGCGCTGTCGTGAGCAACAAGAATTGATAATGTCGCGACGCTGTTCAATCGTTCTGCAAGGTGAAGCATGTCCGTTCTGCGGCGATTTCTGGAGCTTTCCACTTTCCATCTCTCACAGCCACTCCGAACGGAGTTGGGGCAATGGAGTGGAGAACGAAGCCCGAAGCCCATACGTCGATCGTGGTGTGCCTGGACTACTTTTAGCCGTCTTGGACGAGACGCCGGATATTGGACTGGTCAGCTTTCTCATATATCGGAGTTGGGCGAGAATTCTATTGAGGATGGGGGAACGTGGGGTCAGCCATTTCCATATAATGACTTGGCGCACATCATTCTTCCGCGTCATTTTACGGAAGAATATTCATCCCATAAAATCTTTTCTCTTTGGACGCATGAGCAAGGCATCGATGGTTTATCGGAGCTCTTAAACCAAGAGGGCATTGAGCATCGGCTGGCGGAATACGCCCTTGAGATGAAACTCTTTTGAAAGCCGACTGTCGCTTATCCATCCGTTGCGGACATGTACATATCCTCCTCACCCCGGCCTTGAGCCGGGGTCCCGCTCTCTCTGTCATGCTCCGAAAAACAAGAAGCGGGATCCCGGCTCAAGGCCGGGATGACGACCGGATCTAAGGTCGCTTTCCACCCAAATATGTCGTCACGATGCGCGCAGGATCCATCGCATGACGTGCAGGGCTGGCCCTTCGACGGGCAGACTGTCAGATCGATCGCGCCCGCAGCGGACCAGCCCGGCGATTCATCGCAGCCGGGCCTCTATCGGCGGCCTCAGGCCGCGAGCCGCAGTTCCAGCCGGTCCCAGATCTCGACCAAAGCCGAGACCAGTTCGCCCATCATCTCCTCGCTGTGCGCGGGGCCGGGGGTGAAGCGCAGGCGCTCGGTTCCGCGCGGGACGGTCGGGTAATTGATCGGCTGCACATAGACGCCATATTCGGCGAGCAGGATATCGCTGATCCGCTTGGCGCGGACCGGATCGCCCACCATCAGCGGCACGATATGCGTGGTCGACGGCATCACCGGCAGGCCGGCGTCCGCCATCATCGCCTTCAGCCGCGCAGCGGCTGCCTGCTGGCCATCGCGCTCGACCGAACTCGCCTTCAGGTGGCGCACGCTGGCGAGCGCGCCAGCCACCAACACGGGCGACAGGCTGGTCGTGAAGATGAAACCGGGCGCGTAGCTGCGGATCACGTCGATGATCATCTGATCGGCCGCGATATAGCCGCCCATCACGCCGAAGGCCTTGCCGAGCGTGCCTTCGATGATCGTCAGCCGCCGCGCCGCATCGTCGCGATCGGAGATGCCGCCGCCGCGCGGGCCGTACATGCCCACGGCATGGACCTCGTCCAGATAGGTCAGCGCGTTATATTTGTCGGCGAGGTCGCAGATTTCGTGGATCGGCGCGATGTCGCCGTCCATCGAATAGACGCTTTCGAATGCGATCAGCTTCGGCACGTCGGGCGCTTCGGCGGCGAGCAGTTCTTCCAGATGCTCCAGATCGTTGTGGCGGAAGACGCGCTTCTCGCAGCCCGCATTGCGGATGCCCGCGATCATCGAGGCGTGGTTCAACTCATCCGAAAAGATGATGCAGCCCGGCAGCACCTTGGCGAGCGTGGAGAGCGTCGCTTCGTTCGACACATAGCCGCTCGTGAACAGCAAGGCGCCTTCCTTGCCATGCAGATCGGCCAGCTCGGCTTCCAGATCGATATGATAATGCGTGTTGCCGCCGATGTTGCGCGTGCCGCCGGATCCGGCGCCGACATCGTGCAGCGCCTCTTCCATCGCGGCGATCACGTTCGGGTGCTGGCCCATCGCGAGATAGTCGTTCGAACACCAGACCGTGATCGGCTTCGGGCCATTATGTCCCGCAAAACAGCGCGCATTCGGGAACATGCCCTTGTTGCGTAAAATGTCGATGAAGACGCGGTAACGGCCTTCCGCGTGCAAACGATCGATCGCCTGGGTGAAAACGCGCTGATAATCCAACGTAAGGGCCTCTTCGACGGACGGCCGTTCATAACGCTGCGGCTTTTCCGTTTCCACACAAAAGGAGCGATCATTGAGATCGATCAAAGCGCTTCAATTGTCTCCAGCCCGAAGCCGGCCAGCGAGCGGCGCAGCCCGTCCGGCACGTCCAGCGGCGCGGTGAAGACGGCGAGGCCGGGGGCGGGGGCGGCGGGCCAGCTCTGATCCCCGGTGAGGAACGCGATCCGCCGGGCGATCCCTCCGGCGCCGTCCACGAAGGTGATCGGGCGCGGCGCCACGGCGGCGAGGCGATCGGCCACCAGCGGAAAATGCGTGCAGGCCAGCGCGATCACATCGACACGGTCGCCGCCGTCCTGCTCCAGCAGCCCGTCCAGCGCGGTGCGATAATCGGCGTCGGGAGTCGGCAGGCCGCGCAAGGCCGCCTCGGCCAGTTCCACCAGTCGCGCCGAACCGTGGCGCAGCACGAGGCAATCGCCCGCGAAGCGCGCGGACAGATCGTCCACATAAGGCTGGCGGACAGTGGCGTCGGTGCCCAGCACGCCGATGGCGCGCGTCTTCGAGACTTCGGCGGCGGGCTTGATCGCGGGCACCGTGCCCACCACCGGCAGATCGAGCGCGGCGCGCACGCCCGCCAGCGCGATCGTCGAGGCGGTGTTGCAGGCGATGCAGATCAGGCGCGGACGATACCGCTCCGCCAGCCGCCCGAGCAAGGCCGGGACGCGCGCCGCAATCTCCGCCTCGCTCTTCGTGCCATAAGGAAAGCCGCCATTGTCGGCGACATAGACGATCGGTGCGTTGGGCAAGGCCGCACGCACCGCGCGCAGCACCGAAAGCCCGCCGATGCCGGAATCGAACAGCAGCAGCGGGCGCGCATCTTCGGGGGGCAGATCCGCCACTTTCGTCAGATCCCGCCGAGAAAGTCCCGCTTGCCGATCTCGACGCCCTTCTGGCGCAGCAGGCCATAGGCGGTCGTCAGGTGGAAGAAGACGTTGGGGATCACGAAGTGGAGCAGATAGGCCTGCCCCTTGAAGTGATATTCGTTCTGGCCGGCCTTCAGCGTGATGTCCTTCTCCTCGCTGCCGTCCACCTGATCGGCGGGGATGCTTTCCAGATAGGCGACGGTCTTGGCGAGGCGCGCGCGCAGCGCGGGCAGATCGGCCTCGTCATCGGCCCAGCTCGGCGGGGTCAGCCCGGCGAGGCGGGCGACGCCGCCCTTGGCCATGTCGCTCGCGATCTGGATCTGCTTGGGGAAGGGCAGCATGTCCGGCGCGAGGCGCACGGCGAAGATGTCGGCCGGGTCCAGTCCCGTGGCGGCTGCATGCGCCTCGCCTTTCTCGATGACGGCGGAGAGCGCGTTGAACGCGCGCACGAACATCGGAACCGACACCTGATACATGGAAATCGTCATGCTCTTCTTTCCCTCGGAAGCTCTGCCGACTCCGGCCGCCGGCGCGCTCATAGCAGGCGAGGGCGTGACGGCGATATGACGGTTCGGTGGCGCGTTGACGGGCCTGCCGGGCGCTCCTAATCCGCCAAGAAATCGACGATGCGTGAGGGATGACCGGGCATGGCGAACAAGATCTATTCCGATGCGACCACGGCGCTGGCGGGGCTGTTGCGGGACGGGATGACGATCTGCTCGGGAGGCTTCGGCCTGTGCGGCCTGCCGGAGCGCCTGATCGATGCGATCGAGGCGTCGGGCGTGACGGGTCTGACGGTCGTATCGAACAATGCCGGCATCGACGGCGTCGGCCTCGGCAAGCTGCTGCGCACGCGTCAGATCAAGAAGATGATCTCGTCCTATGTGGGCGAGAACAAGGAATTCGAGCGGCAATATCTGGCGGGCGAGCTGGAGGTGGAATTCTGCCCCCAGGGCACCTTGGCCGAGCGCTGCCGCGCGGGCGGCGCGGGCATTCCCGGTTTCTATACCAAGACCGGTGTCGGCACGATCGTGGCGGACGGCAAGGAACTGAAGGAGTTTGACGGCCAGACCTATGTGCTGGAGCGCGGCATCGTCGCCGACCTCTCGATCATCAAGGGCTGGAAGGCGGACGAGAGCGGCAATCTGATCTTCCGCAAGACCGCGCGCAACTTCAACCAGCCGATGGCCACCGCCTCGAAGATGACGGTCGCCGAGGTGGAGGAGATCGTGCCGGTCGGCAGCCTCGACCCCGATGCGATCCACGTGCCCGGCATCTATGTGAAGCGTCTTGTCGTCGGCGCGCCCTACGACAAGAAGATCGAGTTCCGCACCACGCGTCCGCGCGAGGCGGCGTGATGCTTCGGCCCGCTGTGGCCGCACTCGCGCTGATGGCGCTGGGCGGCTGCGCGACCATGTCTGCGGAGACGGTGGCGCCGGTGATGGCGAAACCCGCTCCCGCGCCGTCGGTGCCGAAAGTCTATCAGTGGCTTGGCTCGGCCGAGGCCGCCGCGATCTCGCGCCAATCCTATGGCGCGCTGACCCGCTACGTGCTGGATCGTGTCGAGGCGCGCCGGAAGGGCCAGCCGATCGAGGGCGCGGTGCTGACGGACGGCGCCACGCTGGAGGCGCCGCGCTGGGCCGACTGTGGGTCGAAGCCCGCCGCGATCGTCCTCGACATGGACGAGACTGCGATTCTCAACAGCGGTGCCAATTACGATTCGGCCCGCCGGGGCGATCCGCCTTATGATCCCGCCCGCTGGGATACATGGGAGGAAGCGAGTCCCGCATTCGTCGATCCCGTGCCCGGCTCGGTCGAGGCGCTGGCGGCGCTGCGGGCGGCGGGGGTGACGCCGATCTTCATCAGCAATCGCCAGACCCGCTTCGCCGCGCAGGCCGCGCAGGCGCTCGCCGCCGCCGGCCTCGGCCCGGCCGCGCAGGGCGAGACGATGTTCCTGCGCGATGCGGGCGCCGCCAGCGGCAAGGATCCGCGCCGCGCCGCCGTGTCCGCCCGCTTCTGCGTGATCGCGATGGGCGGGGACCAACTCGGCGATTTCAGCGATCTGTTCAATGCAAAGGGTCTCGCGCCCGCAGCCCGGCGCGCGCTGGCGGCGCTGCCGTCCGTCTCGGCGCGCTGGGGGCAGGGCTGGTTCCTGATGCCGAACCCGGCCTACGGCCCGGGCGATGCGGGCACGCTGGAGCAGGTCTTTCCGGATCATCGCTGGCCGGGGCCGGAGGAGAGCGCACGATGAGCAGCAGCACCTGGGAGCCGGAAGGCCGCATCACGCTGGAAAATGCCGAGGATCTGGGGCCGGACTCGGCGGAGATCGCGCGCGTCTGGGTCAATGACGAGGGCGGGGCGAGCGTGTGGATCGCCGCCTTCCGGCTCGAGGATCCGAAGATGTTCGGCTATCTGATGGCCGACACGATGCGCCACGCCGCGCGCGCTTACGCCGGCACCTGGTCGATCGAGGAAGATGCCGCGCTCGAAGCCATCGCGCAGGGCCTGAGCGAGGCGCTGCGCGGCCAGACCACCACAGTGACGACCATTCAGGACGGGAGCCTCAACTGATGCCTTGGGATCGCAACCAGATGGCGGCGCGCGCCGCGCGCGAGTTGGAAGACGGCTTCTACGTGAACCTCGGCATCGGCATCCCGACGCTGGTGGCGAACAATATCCCGGAAGGGATGGAGGTGACGCTCCAGTCCGAGAACGGCATGCTCGGCATCGGGCCGTTTCCCTATGATGACGAGGTGGATGCGGACCTGATCAACGCCGGCAAGCAGACGATCAGCGAGCTGCCTTCGTCGAGCTTCTTCTCCTCGTCGGACAGCTTCGCGATGATCCGCGGCGGCCATATCGACCTCACCGTGCTGGGCGCGATGGAAGTGGCCGAGAATGGCGACATCGCCAACTGGATGATCCCCGGCAAGATGGTGAAGGGCATGGGCGGCGCGATGGATCTCGTCGCCGGCGTGAAGAAGATCATCGTCGTGATGGAGCACACGTCCAAGAACGGCGACGCCAAGTTCATCCCGGCCTGCACGCTGCCGCTCACCGGCACCAACGTGGTCGACATGATCATCACCGATCTGTGCGTGTTCAGCCGCCCCGATCATGACAGCCCGTTCAAGCTGATCGAACTGGCGCCGGATGTGACGGCCGAGGACATCGCGGCGAAAACGACGGCCCACTATATTTCGTAATCCCGCTCCCATTTTCCGACCTGCTTCCCTCCCTGCAAGGGAGGGGGCGGGGGTGGGTCGCCCACTATGCGGCCCGGGACTCGATGATGAACGAGGTTATGAGGGGCGCATAAGAAGCGACCCGCGCCACCTCGCTCCACCCACCCCCAACCCCTCCCTTGCAGGGAGGGGAGAGGTGACGCCGTTCGCTTTCACTCTCTTCGTCAGCGCGAGCCCGGCTCAAGGCCGGGATTGTAATGACGGGTATTTCTTCACGCCCCCGGAAAGGGCGGGAAGGCGAGGGGCGCCACGCTCGCGCCCGGCGATCCGGCCGTCACCCAGCCGTAGAGCGCAAGGCCGAGCGGGCTGAACGTGATCAGGTCGATCGCGACCATCATCGCCACGATCGAGCCGGCGCCCCACCACCAGGCCGGATGCACCGCGCCGCTCACGCGCAGATCGCGGATCATCCCGGCGAGCGGAAACAGGATGATCACGGCGAACACGGCCCAACCCGCATAGGGGATCAGGAACGGCATCGGCAGCATCCGCCCGACGCCCGGCCCGAGCAGGATCGTCATCCCGCAGAACATCAGGCGCCGGTGCCATTGCGTGCGCTTCCGCATCACGATCGCCGCCGTCGTCAGCCCGGCGAAGCTCAGCACGCTGAGCGGATCCATGACGAGGAAATAGAGCGGCTGGAAGAAGAAGGGGACATAGCCTTCTCGTGCCATCGCGACCGTCACCCACGTACCCAGCGCCACCATCGCCGGCACCCAGACGACCGACAGCCAGCCGAGCATCTTATGGATCTCGCGATAGCGCGTTCCGAGCAGCATATTCTGCCCGACGAGGATATTCTGGAGCAGATAGAGCATCGTCCAGCCGAAGAAGACGATGCCGTGCAGGTGCACGCGCAGCGGCGCGCCGAACGAGGAGTGGCCCATCGCGATGCTGAGCGAGAAGCCGGCGACGAGTATCGCCGTCATGATAATCGCGCTAATCAGGAAAAAGCGCTCGTCGCTGCCGATGCGCGACGGCCGTTTCGCAAGGGTAGCCAATTTTGAATCCCCCAATCCAAACCCAGTCCAATAGTGCCACATCGGCGCTCACGATCAATACGGAGATCGTGAAGGGCGGGTTGCGATGAAAATCGGACCGCTTCTGATCAAGCTCCGCATGATCTGCGGCGATCGCTTCGCGATGGGGCCGGGCAAGGCGCAGTTGCTGGAGGCGCTGGATCGGGAAGGCTCCATCTCCGGCGCGGCCCGATCGCTGGACATGAGCTATCGGCGCGCGTGGCTGCTGGTCGACGAAACCAATCGCTGCTTCACCGAGCCACTGGTGGAGACGCTGGCGGGCGGCGGACGCGAGCGCGGCGCGCGGCTGACGCCGGCCGGGCACAAGGCGATCGCGGCGTTCCGCGCGCTGGAGGAAGCCTCGGCCGTGCTGGCGGAGAGCGAGGCGAGCCGCACGCTGGCCGCGATGATCCGCGCCGAGCCGCTCGCGGCGGAAGAGCGCGCCAAGGACGAATAATCCCGGCCCGTCATGCTGAACCTGTTTCAGGGTGACGGCGACCAGAGGGGCGACGGCGTCCGCCGACTCCTGCACGTCGATCCCGTCCAACCCATGGAGAGGTCTCGCTTTTCACGCGCGGCGATCTCGATATACGGGAGAATATAAAGTCCGGCGCGAAGCCCAGGGGGACAGAGATGCGATCGACCACCACCGCGCTCACCGCGCTTGTTTTTGCCATGCTCGCTCCGGGCGCCGCCCGTGCCGAGGCGCCCGACGCCGTATCCGCGGCCGAAGGCGCCGAGGCCGGTTTGCCGGACGTGGTCGTCACGGCGCGCCGCCGCACCGAGGATGCCCAGAGCGTGCCCGGCGCGCTCTCGGTGGTCGATGCGGAGCTACTCCAGCGCAGCTATACGGTGAATACGCAGGGGCTCAGCCTGCTCGTGCCGAGCGTCAATTACAGCTCGGCCAATCCGCGCAACACGGCCTTCACGATCCGCGGCCTCGGCTCGTCGGTGGTCGCGGTCAGCCAGGCCAATGACGGGCTGGAGCCGGGCGTCGGCTTCTATATCGATCAGGTCTATCATGCGCGCCCCGCCACCGCCGCGTTCGATTTCTCGGACATCGAGCAGATCGAGGTGCTGCGCGGGCCGCAGGGAACATTGTTCGGCAAGAACACCACGGCGGGCGCGATCAGCATCACCTCGAAGGAGCCGAGCTTCACGCCCGAGGGTTCGGCGGAACTCTCCTACGGCAATTATCGCTTCCTGCAGGTGCGCGCCTCGGCCTCCGCGCCGATCATCGACGATGTGCTGGCGATCCGCCTGTCCGGCCTCTCCACGCGCCGCGACGGCGTGATCCGCAACGTGCGCGGCGGCGATCATAACGGGATCGGCAATCAGGCGGTGCGCGGGCAATTGCTGTGGAAGCCCACCGCCACGTTCAAATTCAAGCTGATCGCCGATTACACCGGCTTTTCGAGCAATTGCTGCACGCAGGTCTATCTCCGCGTCGGCCAGAGCCAGCGCGCGGCCGCGCGCCAGTTTCCCGCGCTGGCGGCGGGGCTCGGCTATGCGCCGCCCAGCACCAATGCCTATGACCGCGTGACCGATATCGATGCGCAGCTGGACGTGTCCACCAGCGAGGGCGGCGTCACCGGAATCGCCGATTGGGACATCGGCCCGGCGACGATCACCTCCGTCACCGGATGGCGTTTCTGGGATTGGGATGCGGCCAACGACCGCGACTATACCGGCGTGCCGATCCAGATCACGCAGCACATCCCCTCGCTGCAGCACCAGTTCAGCCAGGAACTGCGCGTCGCCTCGAACGGCGATCATGCGCTGAGCTATGTCGCCGGCCTCTATTATTTCCAGCAGAGCCTGATCGGCCACCCGATCAGCATCTACGGCCCGCAGGCGACCTACTGGCTGCTCGGGCCCGCCAGCCAATATCCGCAAAATCTGCTCGACGGATATGGCACCAACGGCACGACCGATTTCCGCTCGAAAAGCTATGCCGCGTTCGGCGAGGTCAACTGGAAAATCCTGCCGCGCCTGACCGCGACGGGCGGCCTGCGCTATACCTATGAGCATAAGACCGGCAGCTACGACACGTTCGTCTTCGGTGGCCTGCCGACGACCAATACCACGCTGGTGAACGCCAAGCTCTCGATCCTGCGCCCGCAGACCTATGCGGCGAAGGACAATGACGGCAGTCTCTCCGGCCGCGCCAATCTGAGCTACCAGCTGACCGATGGCATCATGGGCTATGCGAGCTTCGCGCGCGGCTTCAAATCGGGCGGCATCAACATGTCGGGCCTCGCGCTCACCTCCACCAACCAGCCCGCTCTCTCCACCGCCGTCGTGCGGCCGGAGAAGAATACGACGTGGGAGGCGGGCGTGAAGACGCGCCTGTTCGACCGGCGCCTGATCCTGAACGCGGATGCCTATTACACGCGCGTCACCGATTTTCAGGCGACGATCGTGGACAGCAGCCAGACGGTGGCGCTGCGCGGCTATCTGTCGAATATCCCGAAGGTGGTGGTGAAGGGTGTCGAGGTGGATGCGACCGCGCTCGTCACGCGCACGCTCTCCCTGCGCGGGGCGCTGGAATATGCGCATGGCCGCTACGCCGATTATCCGGCGGGTCCGTGTCCGCTGGAATTCCAGACGGCGGCGACCACGGCGTGCAACCTCACCGGACGGCGCCTCTCGGGCCTGCCGACCTGGGCCGCGACGATCGGCGGCGACTGGACGCCGGCGGTTTCGGCTGCGGGCCGCTCCGGCGCTCTCGTGCTTCATGCCGACAGCGCTTGGCGCAGCGGCTATTATGGCGATCCGTCGCTGTCCCGCTACACGTTCATCCGCGGCTACAACGTCACCAATGCCAGCCTCGGCTATCGCGACGACAAGGGCTGGGAAGTGGCGGTGTTCGCCCGCAACCTGTTCAACACGAACTATATCCAGAACCTGACGATCCAGGCGGGCAATTCGGGCCTGATCCTCGGCACGCCGAGCGATCCGCGAACCTATGGGGTGACGCTCAGGGTTCGGACCTGAGTTCGTTTGAGAAATGCGCGGAAGAGCGCATTTCGGTGCCGCACCAGTCCGCTCCCCCACCCGGCCTCCCATCTAGGATACTCTGTTTGGGAGGCCGGGTGGGGGAGTGGGCTGGTGCGGCACTCCGCCATCAGGCGGACCCAAACAAACATCAAACGCTTCGTCGCAGCCCCGGCGCGGCGAAGCGTTGAGCCTTTCGTTGACGCGGGCGGCGCGCTCCGCGACATCTGGGCGTCACAACCAGAATTAGAGTTTCGTGACGCCACCACCCTCCACACCCCGTTCGCGCCGTGCCTTCTGGCGCGAGCCACTCGTGCTTCGCAGCCTGATCGCGTTGCTGCTGCTCGTGGCGCTCGTCGAGATCATCGTGATCGCGCGCCACAATTTCACGCCCGCCAAGCAGGGCCAGCGCATCGCCGCCAAGGCCGAGCGCAAGCTGGGAGCGGGGCCGCTCGACCCGAAGAAGGGCCGCATCAATTTCGATCGGGTCGAGGCGCGGGCCGAGGCGCTGATGCGGCGCGGCGACATGGTCGGCATGGGCATCGCCGTGGTCGAGGATGGCCAGCTCGCCTTCGTGAAGGGCTATGGCGTCACCAAGGCGGGCGGTGACGACAAGGTGCTGCCGACCACATTGTTCCGCTGGGCGTCCGTCTCGAAGGGCGTCGCCGCGACGATGGCGGCCCTGCTCGATCAGCAGGGCAAGCTCTCGCTGAACGATCCTGTGTCCAAATGGTCGGATTCGATCCGCCTGCCCAAGGGCAACGAGCATGTCGCCACGCTGGCCGATGCGATCTCGCACCGGCTCGGCATCGTGAAGAACGCCTATGACGATCGGCTGGAGGACAATGTCGATCCCGCCGAGATCCGCCGCTCGTTCGAGCCGCTCTATCCGATGTGCCCGCCCGGGACCTGCTTCGCCTATCAGAATGTCGGCTACGATCTGATCCACGAGGCGATCGAGAAGGCGACGGGCAAGACCTATGATCAGGCCGCGCACGAGTTGATCTTCGGCCCGCTCGGCATGACGAGCGCCAGCACGACGCGCGAGGGCCTCGTCGGCGCGAAAAGCTGGGCGCAGCCGCACAATGGCCGTCATACGCTTCCGGTGGAGGAGGCTTATTATCGCGTGCCGGCGGCGGGGGGCATGAACAGCTCGATCCTGGATCTCGGCATCTGGATGCGCGCGCAGATGGGCGGTGCGCCCAACGTGCTGAACCAGAAACTGCTGTTCACGCTGCATGTCCCGCGCGTGCAGACGCCGCACGGCTCCGCGCCTTACGATCGCGCGCAGACGCTGAACAGCTACGGCCTCGGCTTCCGCCAGACCGACTATGAGGGGCATCAATTGGTCGGCCATCGCGGGGCGGTGAGCGGCTATCGCTCGATGATCCTGTTCGATCCGCAGGAGAAGGTGGGCGTGGCGATCCTGTGGAACAGCCAGTCGGTGAAGCCCACCGGCATGGCACTGGAAATCCTCGACCAATATTATGGCCGCCCCCAGCATGACTGGGTGGAGATCGAGCGGCCGTAACCCCTCTGTCATGCCAGCGCAGACTGGCATCTCGCGAGGCTTGGTTTAAGCTTGCGGTATGGCGACGAGCGGCTCGCTGTTCTTCTTCGTCATTCCCGCGAACGCGGGAACCCAGTAACAACGGCGCGTGCTGCCCGATCGCTCGCCTTTCGTGTACCTGCTGGCATCCCAGCGGAACGGCACGCTTTACGTTGGCGTGACGTCCAATCTCCTCGTGAGGATCGATCAGCACCGTCGCCGCGTGCTGCCGGGTTTCACCCGTGACTACGGGGCTCGAATGCTGGTCTGGTTCGAGCCGCACGAGACGATGGAGCAGGCGATCCTGCGTGAGAAGCGGATCAAGAAGTGGAACCGCGCGTGGAAGCTCGATTTGATCGAGCGTTCCAACCCGGAGTGGAGGGATCTGGCCTGCGATTTCGGCTTTACGCCGCTCGCCTAAGCTGGGTCCCGCGTTCGCGGGAATGACGAAGAAGAGGGAGGGAGCAGGCTGTCCCGTCAGGCCGCCCGTTCCACCGCATCCTCGCCCAGGATCGCCCGCGCCACGGCTTCCGCCACCTTGATCCCGTCCACGCCCGCGGACAAAATCCCGCCCGCATAGCCGGCGCCTTCGCCCGCGGGGAAAAGCCCCTCCGTGTTGAGGCTCTGGAAATCGCGGCCGCGCGTGATGCGGATGGGCGAGGAGGTGCGCGTCTCCACGCCGGTCAGCGTCGCTTCGGGATGATCGTAATTCGCGATCTGGCGCCCGAACACCGGCAGCGCCTCGCGGAACGCCTCCATCACGAAATCGGGCAGGCAGGCGGCAAGGTCGGTCGGCGTCACGCCCGGCTTGTAGGAGGGCGTCACCGCGCCCAGCGCGGTCGAGGCGCAGCGCGCCAGCAGATCGCCCACCAGCTGCACCGGCGCCGAATAATTCGATCCGCCGGCCGTGTAAGCGAGGCTCTCCAGCCTGCGCTGCAGATCGATCCCCGCCAGCGGATGGCCGGGATAATCGCGCTCGGGATCGATCCCCACCACCAGCCCCGAATTGGCGTTGAACTCGGCGCGCGAATATTGGCTCATGCCGTTCGTGACGACGCGGCCCGGCTCGGATGTCGCCGCCACCACGCGCCCGCCGGGGCACATGCAGAAGCTGTAGACCGTGCGCCCGTTCGCGCAGTGATGCGAGAGACTGTAGGCGGCCGCACCCAGATCGGGATGGCCCGCGCAGGCGCCGAAGCGCGCGCGATCGATCCAGCTCTGCGGATGCTCGATGCGCACGCCGATCGAGAAGGGCTTGGCCTCGACATGCACGCCGCGCTCGTAAAGCTTCGCGAACGTATCCCGCGCGCTGTGCCCCACCGCCAGCACGACATGTTCGGCCTCCAGAAAGCTGCCGTCGCTCAGATGCAGCCCGCGCAGACGCCGCGTGCCGCCCGGCCCTTGCTCGACTTCGAAATCCTCGACGCGGGTGCCGAAGCGATATTCGCCGCCCAGCTCCTGGATCGTCTCGCGCATCGCCTCCACCATCGTCACGAGGCGGAAGGTGCCGATATGGGGATGTGCCTCGGTGAGGATTTCGGGCGGGGCGCCGGCCTTCACGAATTCGGTCAGTACCTTGCGGCCGAGGTGGCGGGGGTCCTTGATCTGGCTGTAGAGCTTGCCGTCGGAGAAGGTGCCGGCGCCACCCTCGCCGAACTGCACGTTGCTTTCGGGTTCCAGCACCGCGCGGCGCCACAGGCCCCACGTATCCTTGGTCCGCTCGCGTACGACCTTGCCGCGCTCCAGGATGATCGGGCGGAAGCCCATCTGGGCGAGGATCAGCCCGGCGAACAGGCCGCACGGCCCTGCGCCGATCACGACGGGGCGGGGGCCTTCGGCGGGCGCGGTGCCGACGGGACGATAGCTCTCGTCGGGCGTGGGGCGCAGATGCGGCTGGCCCGCGAAACGCGCGAGGACGGCGGCCTCGTCCGCCAGCGTCACGTCGACCGAATAGACCATCAGGATCGCGGACCGGCGGCGCGCATCGTTGGCGCGGCGCGCGATCTTCCAGTCGATCAGATCGGCGGGCGCGATGCCCAGCCGCGCGAGGATGGCGGCGGGCAAAGCGTCGGCCGGATGATCCAGCGGCAGTTTCAGTTCGGACAGGCGAAGCATCGCCCGCCTTTAGACTTTGTGCGGGCGCGGAGAAACCGGGCTGTTGCGGCTCTCCTCTATGCCGTCATCCCGACGAAAGTCGGGATCCATCGGGCGGCCGGGTGTCTTGCCGCGAGTGAGCCGAAACATGGACTCCGGCTTTCGCCGGGGTGACGGGGGGAAAGAGAGAGGGGGACGGAAGGTCAGCCCGCAGGCCGACACCGTACGCTCAGCCGCCCGAGTGCCCCGCGCAGGGCATGGCTGTCATAGGGGCGGGCGAGCAGGCCGATGCACGGCGTCTCGTGCCGCGCCGCGAGATCGTCCAGCACGCTCGCGTCGGCCGCGATCAGCACGGGCAGCTCCTTGCGCACCGCGTGGATCTGGCGGATCAGCCCGTCCAGCTCGCTGCCGACCGCATCGAAATCCACCACCACCACGTCGAAGCCGCCCGCACTGCTGCGGAGCTTGCCGAGCGCCTCCATCGCGGAGGCGGCGGGTTCGACCGTGAAGCCCAGCTGGCGCACCAGATCGATCGCGAGCAGCCGCCGGCTGTCGTCGGCATCCAGGAACAGGATGCGGTTGAGTTCGCTCCGGTCGAGGATCTCGCGCACGCGCTGCGCGAGGGCGGAGAAGGTGAAGGGCTTGGCGAGGAAATCGATTCCCTGATCCAGCCGCCCGCCGTGAATGATCGAATTGCGCGTATAGCCCGAGCTGAACAGGGTGAGCAGGTGCGGATAGAGCCGCCGCGCCGCATCGGCCAGTTCGCGACCGGTCATCCCCGGCATCACCACGTCGGTAAAGAGCAGATCGACCTCGGCCTGCTGGCGTTCCAGCAGGCGCAGCGCGGTCGGCCCGTCATGCGCCTCCAGCACGCGATAGCCCAGCTCGCGCAATATCTCGACCGTGTAGGCGCGCACGTCGTCGTCATCCTCGACGACGAGGATCGTCTCGTCATGGACGCCGCGATCGGCGACCACCGGCTCGGGCTCGGCTTCGACCGTCTCTCCGCCAAGGAAGCGCGGCAGATAGATCTTCACGCTCGTGCCCTGGCCGGGCTCCGAATAGATCTTCACGTGGCCGCCCGATTGCTTGACGAAGCCGTAGACCTGGCTGAGTCCGAGGCCCGTGCCCTTGCCCACCTCCTTGGTGGTGAAGAAGGGATCGAAGGCGCGGGCCAGCACGTCCGGCGCCATGCCAGCACCCGTATCGGTGACGGCGATGACGACATAGGGGCCGGCGGCCACTTCGGTATGGATCGCCGCATAGGCCCGGTCGATCACCGTATTCTGCACTTCCACGGTGAGATTGCCCGCGCCCCGCATCGCATCGCGCGCATTGACGGCGAGGTTGATGATCACGCTTTCCAGCTGGTTCTGGTCGACCTCGACCAGCCACAGACCGGCACCCGAGACCGTCTCGATCGCCACCGTCTCGCCCAGCGATCGGGTCAGCAGATCGGACATGCCCGCGATCAGGCGGCCGACATCGGTGGGCTTGGGCGCCAGCGGCTGGCGGCGCGCGAAGGCGAGCAGGCGCTGGGTGAGCGTGGCCGCGCGCTCGGCGCCGCGCTGGGCATTGGTGATCGCGCGCAGCACGCTCGGTTCGGGCGTGTCGCCCAGCTTGCGCGACACCATCTCCATATTGCCCATGATGATGGTCAGAAGATTGTTGAAATCGTGCGCGATGCCACCGGTCAGCTGGCCGACCGCTTCCATCTTCTGCGCCTGCCGCAGCACGTCCTCGATCGCCTCGCGCTCGGCCACGGCCTGGTCGATGCGCGTTTCCAGCGTCGCGTTCAACTCCAGCAGCGCGGCCTCGCTCTCGCGCTGCTCGGTGATGTCGGTGTGGACGCCCACCCATTCGGTGATCGCACCGTCCGCATCCAGCACAGGGATGGCGCGGACCGCATAATGGCCCCAGCTGGCGTCGCGCCGCAGCACGCGATGCTCGAAGATGAAGGGCGCGCGTGCGGCCACCGCCACCTCCCACGCCGCGATCGTCGGACCGGAATCGTCGGGATGGACGCGATCGGCCCAGCCGTAACCCCGATATTGCTCGGGCGTCTGGCCGGTGAGCGCGGACCAGCCCGGCTGTTCGCCCGCCATCTGACCTTCGGGCGTATTGGTCCACAGCACGCCGCGCACCGCGTCCACGGCGGCGCGAAAGCGGGCGTTGCTGGCGAGCAGATTCGTCTCCGCATGCCCGCGTGCCGCAATCTCCACGCCCGCCGCGCGCAGCAGACGGCCATTGTCCATCGCCGCCGCCACGTAACGCGCGAGCAATGTCATCAGCGCGATGACATCATCCGGCGGCGTGCCGGTCTGCGCCCAATAGGCGCCGATGGCCGCGGCATGCTCGCCGCTGCCCACCGGCACCATCAGCAGGCTTTTCACGAAGGTCGGGCGATAGGCCTCGACCGGTACGCGCGGATCCTGGAAGATGTCCGGGATCAGTGCCGGTTGGCCGTGGAGCATGGCCCAGCCCGAGACGCACTCCTCCAGCTTGAAGCGATGGCCGACCCACAAGGGGCCGATCGCGTCCTCCGCGACATAATGGCACTGATCCTCGTCGCGCAGCACGAACGTGATTCCGTCCGCGCCGCTGATGCCGCGCGCGGCATTGCGGACGATCTCGATGATCCCATCCAGGCTGCGCGCTTCCGAGAGGCGCTCGGCCGCTTCGAGCAGGGCCGCCCACTTTGCGGAAATGAACTCGCGCGGCTGGCGCATAGGCGGCTTCCTCACACTCGCAGGAACCCCTAAGGGCACCACGGATCGGCCGCAACGGGATACCGTGTCGCGGCCGCACGGATGCGCGTCATTGCGAGGGGACTATGAAGAATTCGGCGACCGACATCATGCAGGAAATCCTCTTTTCCGCCGTTATGGACGCCGTCGCGGCGCTCAAGACCGCGTCGAAGGGGATGCCGAACTCTCTGCTGCGCGACATCAATGCGATGGGCCCGAACACCGCCTTCGCCGATCTGCCCAAGGAGGTGCAGACCGCGATCGCGGCCTCGGTGCGAGGCGCGTTCAACCGGATGCTGAAGGAGGGCTATTCGGTCACGCCCACCGGTAGCGCGCCGCCGCCGCCGCGGCCCTCGGGCCCGCGTCCGGATGCGCCCCGTGGCGGTCCGCGCGGCGCGCCGCGCCCCGGCTCGCGTCCCGGGGGCGGCCGTCCCGATCGCCCGCGCGGCCCGCGCCCCGAGCGTCCCAAGGGCCCGCCGCGCGAGAGTTGAGGTAAGGCGAGCCCCATGCTCTCCCCTTTCTGGAAGGGAGGGGCTGGGGGTGGGTGTTCCCGCTTGCGGCTACGACGCCCGCCGATAGCCACCCACCCCTCAATCCCCTCCCTTTGAGGGAGGGGAGGACGATTGCCGCTGCTTCTGGGCTTGAGATTCCGGCGTCCGCCCAATTCCTGCTGGCCTCCGCACCCGCAATCCGTCATCCTGCGCAGGTCGGCTTGTCCGCACGTGAAAAACTGCGCACACCATCCTCCGTTTGCAAGAATCGGGGGGTGATTATGACTCGCTTGAAGAAAGTCCGTGCCGCGCTGTTCGCCGGGCTGACGCTGTCCGCTGCCACCGTGGCGAGCGCCCAGACTCCCGATGTCGCCGCGCTGAAGGCGCGCGCCGTGGCTGGCGTCGATGCCCGCGCCAAGCTCGCGCAGGTCATCACCGACAGCGTGTTCAGCTTCTCCGAACTCGGCATGCACGAGGTGGAGACCTCCAAATATCTGACGGCTCTGCTCGAAAAGAACGGCTTCACGATCGAGCGCGGCGTGGCCGGAATGCCCACCGCCTGGGTGGCGAAATGGACCAACGGCACGGGCGGCCCGGAGATCGCGCTCGGCTCCGATCTGGATTGCATCCCCAAGGCCTCGCAGAAGCCGGGCGTGCCCTATCGCGATCCGCTCGTGGTCGGCGCGCCGGGGCATGGCGAGGGGCATAATTCGGGGCAGGCCGTGAATATCGTCGCGGCGCTCGCCGTGAAGGACATCATGACGAAGGAGAAGATCCCCGGCACGCTGATGCTGTGGCCGGGCGTCGCCGAGGAATTGCTCGCCGGCAAGGCCTTCATGGTTCGCGCGGGCGTGTTCAAGGATGCCGATGCGGTTCTTTTCACGCATGTCGGCAGCAATCTCGGCACGCGCTGGGGCTATTCGGGCGGCACCGGGCTCGTCTCGGTCGAATATAGCTTCCACGGCGAGGCGGCGCACTCCGCCGTGGCCCCGTGGCGTGGTCGCTCCGCGCTGGACGGCGTCGAGCTGATGGATGTGGGCTGGAACTTCAAGCGCGAGCATCTCCGCCCCGAGCAACGCTCGCATTACGTGATCCGCGACGGGGGCGATCAGCCCAACGTCGTCCCGCCCGAAGCCTCGGTCTGGTATTATTTCCGCGAGCAGACGTTCGACAATATCAAGAACCTGTACGAGACGGGCAACACGATCGCGCAGGGCGCGGCGACGATGTCGTTCACCACCGTCACGCATCGCCTGCTCGGCTCGGCCGCGCCGGGCCATTTCAGCCGCCCGATCGCAGAGGATGCCGAGGAGAATATCAAGGCGGTCGGCCTGCCCAAGTGGACCGACGACGAGCAGACCTTCGCCAAGCTGGTGCAGAAGAATATCGGCGCGCCGCAGGACGGGCTCGATACACAGCTGGGCGAGCTGCGTCCGCCGCCCGCCAACCCCGGCAGCGGCCCCTCGGACGATATCGGGGACGTGTCGTGGAACGTGCCCACGATCGTCGTCTCCTATCCCGCCAACATTCCGAACCTGCCGGGTCACAATTGGGTGAACGCGATCGCGATGGCCACGCCGATCGCGCACAAGGGCGTGGTCGCGGGATCGAAGGTGATCGCGATGACGACGCTGGATCTGCTGCTGAAGCCGGAGCTGCGCGCGGCGGCGAAGGACTATTTCACGAACGTCCAGACCAAGACGCAGAAATATGTCCCGATGCTGGCCGCCGAAGACAAGCCGCCGGTCGATCTGAACAGCGATACGATGGCGCGCTTCGCCCCGCAGCTGAAGCCATATTATTATAACCCCGCCAAATACGGGACCTATCTGGAGCAGCTCGGCATCAAGTGGCCGATGCTGACCACGCCTCCGGGCAAGGGCGAACCCGCGAAGGGAGCATGATCCGGGAAAGAGCGACTCCAGGTCCGCTCCATTCGGTCGTCATCCCCGCGAAAGCGGGGATCCATCGGCGTGGAGTGAATCTTGGCGGTTCGGCATGAATGCGTTCCTGCTTTCGCGGGAATGACGGGGAATGGCTGGCGCTTGGGCTGTCCACCGGCCGCTCGTCCGTGCAAAGGGGCGCGGATGCGACTCTGCCGGCGCCGATCCTTGTCCTGTCTCGATCGGTTGCCGACACGAGCCTCGGCCTGACCTTTCGAAACGAGACTGGAACAGAGAATGACCAAGCTGATTGCCCTCTTCCCCGGCGACGGGATCGGCCCCGAAGTGATCGCGCAGGCGCGGCGCGTGCTGGATGTCGTGTGCGGTGATCGGCTTTCGTACGAGGAAGGCTATGTCGGCTATGTCGCCTATGAGGCGGCGGGCCATCCGCTGCCCGAAGAGACGCTCGCGATCGCGCGCAAGGCCGATGCCGTCCTGTTCGGCGCGATCGGCGATCCGCGCGGCGACAGCCTCTCGCGCGATCTGCGCCCCGAACAGGCTATCCTCGGCCTCCGCAAGGGGCTGACCCTGTTCGCCAACCTGCGCCCCGCCAAGCTCTTTCCCGAGCTGGCCGACGCCTCGGCGCTGCGCCCGGAAGTCGCCTCCGCGATCGATCTGGTGATCGTGCGCGAGACGAATGGCGACGTCTATTTCGGCGAAAAGGGCATGCGGACGACTGCGAACGGTCGCCGCGAAGGCTATGATATCATGTCCTATAATGAGGACGAAGTGGCCCGCATCGCCCGCGTCGGCTTCGAAACCGCCCGCGCCCGGCGCGGCAAGCTCTGCTCGGTCGACAAGGCCAATGTGCTGGAAACCTCGCAGCTGTGGCGTGACGTCGTGATCGAAGTGTCGGCCGAGTATCCCGACGTCGAGCTGAGCCACATGTATGTCGACAATGCCGCGATGCAGTTGGTCCGCAACCCCGGCCAGTTCGACGTGATCGTCACCGGCAACCTGTTCGGCGACATTCTCTCCGATCAGGCGAGCATGTGCGCGGGCTCGATCGGCATGCTGCCCTCGGCCACGCTCGATGCGAACGGCAAGGGCCTGTACGAGCCGATCCACGGCTCCGCGCCCGATATCGCCGGGCAGGGCAAGGCCAATCCGCTGGCGACGATCCTGTCGTCCGCGATGATGCTGCGTTACTCGCTGGGCATGGCCGCCGAGGCGGATCGGATCGAGGCGGCCGTGGCGGCCGCGCTGGCCGGCGGCGCGCGCTCGCCCGATCTGGGCGGCACGCACACGACGGTCCAGATGGGCGACGCGGTCCTCGCCGCGCTGTGACGAGCGGAGCGGGCGTCACCCTGCCGCTGATGGCGGCGTGGCTGGCCGCCCGCTCGCTCTCGCGCGGATTGCCCGCGCCGGTGCCGGATCGGGGAGGCGTGCGCGTCGATACGGGGCATCCCGACGAGCGCCGGCGCTATGTGTTCGTCGATCCCTGCGACGGGTTGCGCGAACTGGGCCATACGATCGACGAGCCATTCGTGCCGCTCAAGCTCTGCCGCCCGGCCGGGGAATTGCTGGCGATCCTGCCGCCGCGCTGGGCGATTTCGTCCAATTCGTGGGTGATGGGGCGGGATGGTTTTTCGCGACCGGAGCGCGCTCCTGCGGACGGGGGAGTCCAGGGCTTCGAGGGCAAGGTTTGCGGCTCTGGTCGCCTGCGTTCGCAGGAGTACGCGGCGGATCTGCCTCCCGGCTACACGGTGGCGATCGATGGGGAGGGACCGGTCTGGTTCGCCCGCATCGTCTCGGACGATGGCAGCCCTGCTGCGAGCGGCTATGCCGCCGAGACGGATGGGGTGTTCATCTATGACCGCATCCGGACCGAGCCACGACATGAGCGGCGCGGCCTCGGCCGGGCATTGATGGCGGCTCTGTCCCGCCGTCGCCGCGATCCGGCCTCGCGTGAGATCCTCACGGCCACCGCTGCCGGGCGCGGCCTCTACCTCCAGCTTGGCTGGCACGATCTCGTGCCTTATTCGACGGCGATGATCCCGACGGGATGATGGAATGTCATCCTGTGATCCTGCGAAAGCGGGAGTCCAGAGTTCGGCGCACAGCGCTTGCAGCTCTGGGCTTCTGCTTTCGCAGGAGCACGGGGATTTACTCGCTGGCGAACAATTCCTTCTCGATCACGCTGATCAGCGCGTCATCGTCGGGTGCGGTGTCCGGTGCGAAGCGGGCGACGGGCTCGCCGTCGCGGCCGATCACGAACTTCTCGAAATTCCACAGCACTTCCGGCTGCGGATTGGGCGTCATGCCGTAGCTTTCCAGCCGGCCGCGCATCGGCCCGTCATTCTGCGCGGCGGGGAGCGCCTCGGTCAGCTCACGATAGAGTGGATGCTTGTCCGGGCCGACGACGCCGATCTTCGCGAACATCGGGAAACTCGCGCCGAAATTGGTGGTGCAGAAGTCGAGGATCTCGCTGTCGCTGCCCGGCTCCTGCGCGGCGAAATCGTTGGCCGGGAAGCCCAGCACGGCGAAACCCTCGTCCTTATACTTTTCGTACAGCTTCTCGAGGCCCTCATATTGCGGCGTCAGCCCGCATTTGGAGGCGACGTTCACGATCAGCAGCACCTGCCCGGCATAATCGGCAAGGCTGGTGGCCTCGCCCAGGATGGTCTTCAGCGGCACGTCCTGAATGGCGGTCATCGGCGAAACTCCTTCGAGGGCCGTTTCTCCCGAGCGAGCGTGACAAGTCAACGTCGGGACTCCACGGTTGACGCAGGCCCCACGCCCACCGCAAAGGCAAGGGCATGAAAAAGAAGACCGGCCAGGATCGCAGCATCACCCAGAGCTGGCGCCCCGCCACGCAGGCGGTGCGCGGCGGCACCGCGCGTTCGGAATATGGCGAGACGAGCGAGGCTTTGTTCCTCACCTCCGGCTACACCTACGACAAGGCCGCCGACGCCGCCGCGCGCTTTGCCGGCGAACAGCAGGGGATGACCTATTCGCGCCTGCAGAATCCCACCGTGGAGATGCTGGAGCAGCGCATCGCCCTGATCGAGGGGGCCGAGGCCTGCCGCACGATGGCGACGGGCATGGCCGCGATGACGGCCGCTTTGCTGTGCCAGCTCAGCCAGGGCGATCATGTCGTCGCCGGGCGCGCCGCGTTCGGCTCGTGCCGTTGGCTGACCGATACGTTGCTGCCGCGCTTCGGCATCGAGACGACGATCATCGATGCGCGCGAGCCGGAGCAGTGGCGCGATGCGATCCGCCCGAACACGAAGGTCTTCTTCTTCGAGACGCCCGCCAACCCCACGCTCGACATCGTCGATCTGGCGGCGGTGTGCGGCATCGCGCGCGAACGGGGCATCACCTCGATCGTCGACAATGCCTTCGCCACGCCGATGCTGCAGCGGCCGATGGACTATGGCGCGGACATCGTCGCTTATTCGGCCACGAAGATGATGGACGGGCAGGGGCGCGTGCTGGCGGGCGCCGTCTGCGGCACCGAAGAGTTTATCGAGAAGACGTTGCTGGCGTTCATCCGCAACACCGGCCCGACGCTCTCGGCCTTCAATGCCTGGGTGGTGCTGAAGGGCATGGAAACGCTGGATCTGCGCATCCGCCGCCAGAGCGAGAATGCGCTGAAGGTCGCCACCTTCCTCGACAAGCGCGTGCCCGAATGCCTGTATCCGGGCCTGCCGAGCCATCCGCAGCACGCTCTCGCCATGAGCCAGATGCAGGCGGGCGGCACGATCCTCGCCGTCAATCTGGAGGGTGGTCGCGCGCAGGCGCACGGCCTGCTCGATGCGCTCGCCCTGATCGACATCTCGAACAATATCGGCGACTCGCGCTCGCTGATGACGCATCCGGCCTCCACCACCCATGCGGGCCTGACCGCCGAGGTGCGCGAGGCGATGGGCGTGGGCGAGGGGATGCTGCGGCTGAACGTCGGCCTTGAGGATCCCGAGGATCTGATCGAGGATCTGGATCGCGCTCTGGAGTCGGTCGGGCTGTGACGATGCTCACGGATCTGCTCTTCCCCTATGTGGAGGAAACGCAGGGCGTGATCGTGCGCGTGTCCGTGAGCTTCCTCGCCGATCAGTCGCAGCCCGAGCGCGGCCGCTGGTTCTGGTCCTATCATATCCGGATCGAGAATGCGGGCGATCAGCCGGTGCAGCTGGTCAGCCGCCGCTGGATCATCACCGACGGCCACGGCGCGCGCCACCGCGTGGAAGGGGAGGGCGTCGTCGGCGCGCAGCCCCTGATCGCGGTGGGCGAAAGCTACGATTATGTTTCGGGCTGCCCGCTCGATACGCCCACCGGATCGATGGAGGGCAGCTACAAGATGATCCGCGCCGATGGCGACGTGTTCGACGCCCGCATCCCGCGCTTCGCGCTGGTCGGCACGGCCGTCGATTGAGCGGACGGTCATGAAGCGCACCCATCTTCCCCTCAACGCGCTGCGCGTGCTCGATGCCGCCGCGCGCCACCTGTCCTTCACCCGCGCCGCCGACGAGCTGGCGGTGACGCCGGCCGCCGTTGGCCAGCAGATCCGCGCGCTGGAGGAGACGCTCGGCGTCGTCCTGTTCCGCCGTACCGCCAAGGGGCTGGAGCTGACTCCCGAGGGTGGTGCCGGGCTGGAGGCGCTCCGGCGTGGCTTCCTCGAATTCGAGGAGGCCGTGCGCGCGATGCAGGCGGGCCAGACCTCCAAGACGCTGACGATCGCGGCACCGCGCGATTTCACGGCCAAGTGGCTGGCGGCTCGGCTCGCTGCTTACGGGCGCACCGATCCCGAGTTGCGCTTCAAGCTGGTCGCGGCCGACGAGGGGCTGGACTTTACCGAGGCCAATCTCGATCTGGCGGTCTGCCTTGCTTCCTCCAAGGGAGAGCATGAGGGCATCGAGATCGGGGGCAGCGACTATGTGACGGTCGCCGCTCCGGAAAGCGGTATCGAACAGCCGATCGGCTGGCCTGGTTCGCCTGATGCGGAGGCCGAACCTCTGCTGTTTGTCGCGGACGCGGGGCTTGCGATCGACGCCGCCGCCGCAGGGTTCGGCCGTGCGACCGTGCCCGCTATACTCGCCGAAGCCGACCTCGCCTCGGGGCGTGTGATCGAAGAGGCACGCGTCCCAGGCGATAAGACGTATTGGCTCGTCGCGCCTGTGCCCCAGTGGCGCCAGAAGAAGGTGAAGGCGCTGGTTGCAGCGCTGTCTTCGTAAACGTCTTAACAGGTGGACCCCGCGCTACCGAACGACGTCATAGGTTATCGTACGGCACCTCGACCGTGTCGTTGACCGGAACGGTCGAAACCTTGGCGCGGCGTGGAGCTGCCGGAGCAGGCGGACGGATGGCGAGAGCGCTCTCGATCGGTGCCGGCGAAGGCGAAGCGCGCTGAACCTCCTCCTGGCCGGACGCGCGTGCGGGAGTGGCCACGGCCACCTGCACGGGAGCGATTCGGGCCGGTTCAGGAGCATTCGAGCCCAGTGACAGCGATTTCATGCTCTGCTGCGCCATGTGCTGGAAGCCGCGCATGATACCTTCATACACGTCGATCCGGGTGTCGAACGGCCGCACGCCGCGCCCGTTGATCATGGTGCCGGTCACCGCCGGGTTCTGACCGGTCAGCGCGCCGGCCACGGCGAGGCCGACCGCGCCGCCGATCTTGCCGAAGCGCATCCCGCGCCGAACATCGAAATCCACCGTCTGCGTTTCGCTCCAGACCTGTCGCCCTGTGGCGATCTCGATCAGCCGGTAGGTGACCGTGCCGCTGGTGTGAGAGCCGGTGACCGAAGGCGTGATCGCCAGCGTGGCGACTTCGGCGTTCAGCGCATAGCGAGCGAGCGCGGGCGTGCGCGCCAGAAAGCCATTGGTGCGGAGCGCTGCTTCATACGTTCGGGTGAACCAGGCATTTGCGGGGCGATCGTCGGACTTCGAGGTGAACACCTTGGCGGCAATGTCCGGCGCGACGACGTCGCGGAGGTTCGGGCCGCCCGACGCCGTGCCGATCCGGATCGCTTCGGCGAAAGGATGTCCCGGGATCAGCGTGACGACGCGATCGGCGGCGATCACGCCCGACGGGGTGGCGGCTGTCAGCAGAAGGCATGCAACGATGAAAGGCCGCATATTTTTTCCCGATAGTATCGGGGGCGTCACCTAGCGTCGGATACCCTGCAAAAGCGTTAGCAGCCCGGGGAAAAACCGAGCGTGATATCGATCACGCGTCGATCGCTTCCTCGTCCAGCGCGCTCGCATTGGCCTGGATGAAGGCGAAGCGGTGTTCCGGGTTGCGGCCCATCAGCCGATCGACCAGATCGCGGACGACGGCGCGCTCCTCATATTCCTGCGGCAGCGTGATGCGGACGAGGGTGCGCGTCTTGGCGTCCATCGTCGTTTCCTTCAGCTGCTGCGGATTCATTTCGCCGAGGCCCTTGAAGCGCGCGACCTCCACCTTCTTGCCCTTGAACTCCTTCGCCTCGATCCGGGCGCGCTGCTCGTCATCCTTGGCGTAGAGGCTCTTGCCGCCGGCCGTGAGCCTGTAGAGCGGCGGCTGGGCGAGGAAGATGCGCCCGTCGCGGACGATCGCGGCCATCTCCTGGAAGAAGAAGGTCATCAGCAGGGTGGCGATATGCGCGCCGTCGACGTCGGCGTCGGTCATGATGACGATGCGTTCGTAGCGGAGCGCGGTGGGGTCGCATTTGTCCCGCACGCCGCAGCCGAGCGCCAGCGTGAGATCGGCGATCTCCTGGTTGGCGGAGACCTTGGTGGACGCGGCGGATGCGACGTTCAGAATCTTGCCGCGGATCGGCAGGATCGCCTGCGTCTTGCGGTCGCGCGCCTGCTTGGCGGAGCCGCCCGCGCTGTCGCCCTCGACGATGAACAATTCGGTGCCCGCCGGATCGTCATTCGCGCAATCGGTGAGCTTGCCGGGCAGACGCACCTTGCGGCCTGACGTCGCCGTCTTGCGCTTCACCTCGCGCTCGGCCTTGCGGCGGAGGCGATCGTCCATCCGGTCCAGCACGAAACCGAGCAGGGATTTGCCCCGCTCCATATTGTGCGACAGGAAATGGTCGACATGGTCGCGGATCGCGTTTTCCACGAGGCGCGCGGCCTCGGGGCTCGTCAGGCGATCCTTGGTCTGGCTCTGGAATTGCGGGTCGCGGATGAAGACCGAGAGCATCAGCTCGATCTCGGAGGTCACGTCCTCCGGCGCGATATCCTTGGCCTTCTTGTTGCCGACCAGTTCGCCGAACGCGCGCACCGCCTTCACCAGCGCGGCGCGCAAACCATGTTCGTGCGTGCCGCCGTCGGGGGTCGGAATGGTGTTGCAATAGTAACTGTAGCTGCCGTCCGAATGGAGCGGCCAGGCCACCGCCCATTCGACCGAGCCCTGCGCATCGGGAAATTCCTGGCGGCCGGTGAAGGGCTCGCTGGTGGCGCAGGCCCGCTCGCCCAGTTGCTCCTTCAGGTGATCGGCAAGGCCGCCGGGGAACTGGAAGACGGCCTCGGGCGGGGTATCGTCGCCGATCAGGCTGGGATCGCAGCGCCAGCGAATTTCGACGCCCGCATAGAGATAGGCCTTGGAGCGGGCGAGGCGATAGAGGCGCGTCGGCTTGAAGCGCATCGTCTCGCCGAAAATCTCGGCATCGGGCGTGAAGGAGACGCTGGTGCCGCGCCGGTTCTGCGTCTGGCCGACCATTTCAAGGGCGGAGGTGGGAAGCCCGCGCGAATAGGTCTGGCGATAGACCTGCTTGTCGCGCGCCACCTCGATCACGAGGTCCGACGACAGCGCGTTCACGACGCTGCTGCCGACGCCGTGCAGGCCGCCGGACGTGTTGTAGGCCTTCCCCGAGAATTTGCCGCCCGAATGGAGCGTCGTCAGGATCACCTCGAGCGCGGACTTGCCGGGATGCTTGGGATGCTCGTCGATCGGGATGCCGCGGCCATTGTCGACGACGGTGAAGCGATTGCCGGGCGCCAGCGTCACCTCGATGCGGGTGGCGTGGCCCGCGACCGCCTCGTCCATCGCATTGTCGAGCACTTCGGCGGCGAGATGGTGGAAGGCGCGCTCGTCGATACCGCCGATATACATGCCCGGCCGGCGGCGGACGGGTTCCAGCCCCTCCAGCACCTCGATCGACGAGGCATCATAGGTGACATCGGTTTTGGAGGAGGAAGCGAAGAGATCGTCGGCCATGTATCCGATGATTAGCGCGCTCGGGGCGCCCTGTCAGCCTTATGCGACAGGGCGATCGTCATCGTGATGCGAGGCCGGCCGCGCGAGGGCTCAATCCTCGGCACGGCCTTCGCCCGCTTTGGCGCGGCGCACTTCCTCGCGCCGCATCGGCATCGCATCGATCGCGGCCTTCAGATGCGGTTCGTCGATCGGGCCGGCGGCATCGATCGCGACCTTCCCGTCCTTGCCGAGCAGCAGGGTGCGATAGCGCGGGGCAGGCGTATCGAAGCGACGGCGCAGCTTCGGATGATTGTCATGCGCGCCGATCACCCGGCCTTCGGACACCTGCACGAGGATGAGATCCCGCGCCGCCGCGCCCGCCGCGAAACGGGCCATGATCTGGCGCTGGGTTTGCAGGCGCGGATCGCGCAGCGTGGGCGAAAAGACGAGGACCACGCGATTGTGCTGGGCCATGCCGGCGACGGAGCGCAGATCGCTGTCGGTGGCCAAAGCCGGCGCCGCCGCGAGAAAGAGGGACAAAGCGGCGGGAAAAAGGAAACGGGGCATTTCAGCCTAACGCCGAAATGCCCCGCAATATCCCTCGATCGATCGGCTCAGCGCACGCGCGGGCCGCCATAAGGCAGCGGAGGCGGCGGACGGCGATCGCGGCGCGGCAGTTGCGCCTGATAGGCGACCGAGCAGTGATCCAGGCAATAAGGGAAACCCGGATTCACCGGATGGCCGCAGAAGTGGAAATCGGGCTCGCCCGGATGGCCGAGCGGCCACTTGCATATGCGATCGTTGAGATCGAGCAGAGATGTCTTGTTGGCAATGTCCGCCGACGGCTTGGCGGGCACGAGGCGACGCGGCGGCGCGGGCGGGATCGGCGCCTGCTGCTCGTGCGGGTTCTGACGGGTGAATCCGCCGGGGCCGATCGAGCGCAGCACGGGTTCGTCGCGCGCCGGCGCGGCCGGGGTGGCAGGTGCCGCCGCACTGGCTGCGGGGGCAGGCGCTGCAGGCGCGGGCGGCGCGACGGGAGCCGCGACGACGGTGGGCGGCGGAGGCGGCGGGGCGGGCGGCGCCTCGTTCACGACGGGTTCCGGAGCCGGGGCGGCAACCGGGGCGGGCGCGGCCTCGGTGGCCTTCACCGGCGACGGGCGCGACTGCAGGCCCAGGCGATGCGCCTTGCCGATCACGGCGTTGCGGCTCACGCCGCCAAGGCCCTCGGCGATCTGGCTGGCGGTCATGCCCGCTTCCCACATCTGCTTCAGCCGGTCGATACGCTCGTCGGTCCACGACATAGAACGAAGTTCCTCAATCTTCATGCACGGGGCGCTTGTCGCCCCGCGGCGCGGGGACTAGGCGTGAGCCATGGCCACCTCGCTGGATAAAAATCATCACGCCCCCGGAGAACCGGTTATCCCGACGATCAACTGGGGGGGATTGCGCGCTCTGTATGTGAAGGAGGTGCGTCGCTTCTTCAAGGTGCAACTGCAGACGATCTGGGCTCCGGCCTTTTCGGCGCTGCTTTTGCTGATGGTCTTTTCGATCGCGTTCGGGCGCGGCGGCAATCTGGTGATGGGTTTTCCCTTCGCCACCTTCGCCGCACCGGGCCTGATCATGATGGCGATGCTGCAGAACAGCTTCGCCAATGCCAGCTTCTCGTTGATGGTCGGCAAGATGCAGGGCACGATCATCGATTATCTGATGCCGCCGCTCTCCAATGCCGAGCTGCTGGCGGCGCTGGCCGGGGCCGCCGTGACCCGCGCGCTGCTGGTCGGCGTGGTCGTGTGGCTGGCGATGCTGCTGTGGCCGGGCGGGGCGGTGTTCCCGCACCATCCGCTGGCGGTGATCTGGTTTGCCGTATCGGGCGCCTCGATGATGGCCTTCTTCGGCGTGATCGTCTCGATCTGGGCTGAAAAGTTCGATCACAATGCGACGATCACCAATTTCGTCGTCCAGCCGCTCTCGCTGCTGTCGGGCACCTTCTATTCAA
Source organism: Sphingomonas sp. AP4-R1 (assembly GCF_013113735.1). NCBI lineage: Bacteria > Pseudomonadati > Pseudomonadota > Alphaproteobacteria > Sphingomonadales > Sphingomonadaceae > Sphingomonas > Sphingomonas sp. AP4-R1. The sequence goes on along the minus strand of NZ_CP053346.1, from coordinate 4,038,097 downwards.
TCGAGGGTCTGCACGGCGTGTTCCGCGCGATCAGCCACGCCAACCCCTTTTTCTACGTGATTTCGGGCTTCCGCTACGGCTTCCTCGGGCAGGCGGATTCGCCGGTCGCGACGGGTGCGATCCTGCTGCTCGTCGTGAACGTCGTGCTGGCGTCGATCTGCTATCTGATGCTGCGTGCGGGCTACAAGATCCGCAACTGATTGGGTGTGGACCTGGGCCCGAATCGAAAGGGCCCGAACACTCTGGAAGCGTCCGGGCCCCGGCGACATCAGATTGTCATCTTTGCCGTCTAGGTGAGCCTGGCAATGGCTTCCTTGATCCGGAGCTTTTGTTTCTTGAGTGCGTGAAGGACGATCTCATCCGGCATAGGCCGGCGCGTCTCCGAGGTTATCCTCGCGTCGAGCATCGCATGCTTGGCGATCAAAGACTGGGAATGGGAATCGGCCATCGACTCACTCCTCCTTCGCTTGGGGGACGTGAAGTAAAACACGATCGAACCCCCCTGTCTCTCTGCCATTTCGTTAACCGCACGGCGCTTCCTTCGGGGGCTTCGACGGGCCGTGCATCGATCGCCTTGAGCCCCGCCGCGCAAGGCCCTAGAGCGGCTCTCGATCCGATTATATCGGATCGGCCGCTCGAGCTTTTTGTTTTGCCGCGATTTCGGAGTCACCCGCTGATTCCAGCCGCTTGGAAATCGCTCTGACATCGCTTTCCGGCTTCGGGGGAATGCATGACCATGGACGAGGCCGAGATCATTCGGCGTATCGGCGAATTGCGGCAGGAACATCGCGATCTGGATGCCGCGATCGACGCTTTGGCGTTCTCCTCCTCCAACGATCAGATGCAGATCGCCCGCCTCAAGAAGCGCAAGCTGAAGCTGAAGGACGAGGTGGCGGCGCTGGAAGATCTGCTGATCCCGGACATCATCGCCTGACCGGGTGACCACGGGGCTTGCCCCGAGCCGCTCGTGCTGAGCCTGTCGAAGCACCGTTCCTTTCTGAACAGGCTGGGCTCAAGGACGAACGGCATCCCTTTCGACTGCTTGCCGAGGCACGCGCTCAGGACAGGCTCCGCCAAGCTCGTCCGAACGGGAGGGCATATACGGTGTCGCGTCCCGCCCGCGCGGCAGGCGGGAGGAACCCGTCCGGGGCCTTGCCGGTTGATCTTGCTCCAACAGTGTCAGGAGCTTGCCTTATGTCCAGCATCCCCAACTCCGCCATGCCGCATGCCCAATCGGCGCTTCCGGTGAGCACGGGTGACCGCAGCGCGATCGATCGGATCGTGTCGCAGGCGCGCGCGGTGCCGACCAGCGCCTGGATGGCGGGTGCGGCTGCGCTCGGTGTCGCCGCCGCGGCGGCCGCCGCCACGCTCTGGGAGCGCCCGCAGCCGAAGAAGAAGGCCAGCACGCCCCGCCGCGCCCCGCGCAAGACCGCGAGCGCCTCGCGCCGCCGGACGACCACCGCCACGGCCTGATGATGAAGGGGTGGAGCCTCGGCTCCACCCCTCCCTCGTTCTCATTCGAAGAGAGGCTTGCCTCAGGCGGGCGTTTCTGGGCTCGTCTTCGTCGATGCGGCCGCGCGCAATTTCCCGAACAGATCGATGGCGCCGCCCTTGAGCTTTTCGCGCCGCGCCGGATTGGCCAGTACAGCCGTGGCTGCGGCGCCGAGCGCCAGCCAGCCGAACGTCGTCAGACCCGGTTTCTGATTTGCGTTGCTTGCCATCGTATCGTCTCCTTGCCTGGATCGAACCAGCGCCGACGGCATCCGTTCCTTTCCTTATTCGGGCGCGCGACGGATCGCCCGCGACACGATAGGAAGGGCCATGGTGACCGGGACGCCGATCGATGAAACGGGCATTCTCGTGCGGGAGGGCGGCGGTTTCTGCCTGCGCCGCGATCGGGGCGGCCGCTTTCTGCTCGAACTGCCGCGCGTGCCCGTCGACGAAGTGGAGAAGCGCGTGCGCGTGATCGGCACGATGCTGTCCGAAGGGCATGTGCTGGTCGACGGCGTCAGCATCGCGGACCGGTAGTCACCAACGCGAAACACGCCTAGCCTGCGGAAACGCCCACGGGGAGGGCGCAGGGAGGCTCTCATGACGCTCACTCTTGCATTGCTGATCGGGATCATCGCCGGGCTGCGCGCCATGATGGCGCCCGCCGCCGTTGCGCTGGCTACGCGCTTTCACGCCTGGCCGATCGGCGACTCATGGCTCGCCTTCATGGGCTATCGCTTCACGCCGTGGATCTTCGCCGTGGCGGCGGCGGGCGAACTGGTGACGGATCAATTGCCCTCCACCCCCAGCCGCAAGGTGCCGCCCCAGTTCGGTGCGCGCATCGTGATGGGCGCGCTCGCCGGCGGGACGATCGGCGCGGCGCACGGGGCGCTGGCGGCGGCGGCCGCCGCAGGTATCCTCGGCGCCGTGATCGGCACGCTCGGCGGGGCGGCGGTGCGCGGATCGATGGCACGGACCTTCGGCAGCGATCGCCCGGCGGCCTTGATCGAGGATGTGGTGGCGATCGCCGGCGCCTATCTGATCGTCACCGCCGTATGAGCCGTTCGTTCGACGCGATCATCGTCGGCGCGGGTCAGGCGGGGCCGGCGCTCGCGGCCCGGCTGACGGGGGCGGGCATGACGGTGGCGCTGGTCGAGCGCCATCATGTCGGCGGCACCTGCGTCAATACCGGCTGCAAGCCGACCAAGACGATGGTGGCGAGCGCCTATGCCGCGCATCTCGCCCGGCGTGGCGCCGATTACGGCGTGGGGACGGGGGCGATCTCGATCGATCTGGCGCGCGTCCACGCCCGCGCCGAAAAGGTGATCCTCGACAGCCGCAAGGGCAATGAGGATTGGCTGGCGGGCATGAAGACGCTGACCCTGATCCGTGGCCATGCGCGCTTCACCGGGCCGCGCACGATCGCGGTGGGCGACGAGACGATCACCGCGCCGCGTATCTTCCTGAATGTGGGCGGCCGCCCGGCCATTCCCGATCTGAAGGGCGTGGGCGACGTACCCTATCTCACCAACAGCGACATGATCGCGATGACCGAGGTGCCCGAGCATCTCGTAGTGGTCGGCGGATCCTATATCGGGCTGGAATTCGCGCAGATGTTCCGCCGCTTCGGATCGCAGGTGTCGATTGTCGAGATGGGCCCGCGCCTGATCGCGCGCGAGGACGAGGATGTCTCGGAGGAGATACGCCGCATCCTGGAAGGCGAGCGGATCGCGATCCGCACCTCGGCCACCTGCATCACGCTGAAGCCGGGGGCGGGCGGCGGCGTGATCGTGGGCGTCGATTGCCATGAGGGCGCACCGGAGATCGAGGGCAGCCATGTGCTGCTGGCGACGGGGCGGCGGCCCAATACGGACGATCTCGGCCTGGATGCGGCCGGGATCGCGACCGACAAGCGCGGCTATATCGTGGTGGATGACGGCCTCGCCGCCACGGCCGAGGGCGTGTGGGCGATGGGCGACTGTAACGGCAAGGGCGCCTTTACCCATACGGCGTGGAACGATTACGAGATCGTCGCGGCCAATCTGCTAGACGGCGAGACGCGCAAGGTCTCGGATCGGCTGCTGGGCTATGCGCTCTATGTCGATCCGCCGCTGGGGCGTGTGGGCATGACGCTGGCTCAGGCCCAGGCGACGGGGCGGCCATTGCTCCATGCCAAGCGATCGATGAAGCGCGTCGGCCGTGCCGTGGAGAAGGACGAGACGGCGGGTTTCATGTCGATGGTCGCCGATGCCGAGACGAAGAAAATCCTCGGCGCCGCGATCCTCGGCACGGGCGGCGATGAGGCGATCCACGCGGTGCTCACCCTGATGAATGCGGGCGGCACGGTCGATACGTTGCGCTGGGCGGTGCCGATCCATCCCACGGTGGCGGAACTGCTGCCGACGCTCGCCGACGATGTGAAGCCGGCCTAAAGCCCTCGCGCGATGCGATCCCGCCTCAGGGCACCGCTCCAGGTGGAGGGGCGGAGCCAGCGCCAGCTGCCGTCGGCGGAGAAGATCACGGTGCTGGCACGGCCGATCAGCTGATCCACCGGCACCATGCCGACCGCGCCGCCTTCCTTCGCGGGGAAGCGGCTGTCGGCCGAGCGATCGCGATTGTCGCCCAGCACGAAGATGTGACCGGCGGGGACGACCTGCTCGGCCATGTCGTCCGCATCATCCTCGCCAATGTCCAGCACCGCAAAGGTGCGACCCTCGGGCAGCATCTCGGCGAAGCGGGGATAGATGCAGGCCGTCTTGCCCTGCGGGTCCGTCTCTTGCCGGATGCGCAGGCCGGGGCCGGTGCGGCAGGGGCTGTTGGGCGTGACCGGCTCGACGAAATCGTCGATCGGCCAGCGCCGGATCGGCTGGCCGTTCAGGATCACGATGCCGCCCTTCAGCCCGACGCGATCGCCGGGCAGGCCGATCAGCCGCTTCACATAGGTCTGATGGCCGGAGGGCGGCGCGCGGAACACGACGATATCGCCACGCCGGGGCAAAGGCGGCGCGTTGCCTGTCGCCGCGGCGAACCACTGCCGCACGGAGCCGGTGCGCCATTTCTCGACGAGCAGCGTGTCGTTCACCAGCAAGGTCGGCAGCATCGATTCCGACGGAATCGAATAGGGGGCTGCGACGAACGAGCGGATGAGGAACGCGGCGAAGGCGGCGGCGGCGAGCGTCGCAAGCTCCACGGCCAGACGGCGTGACATGGGGCGCGGGCATTGCTGGCTGCGCCACGCTCGGTCAAGCGCGGAATTGGAGCGGTTCACCCGATGTCGGACGTGGTAGGCGTGGCGGGCGACCACATCCGATGGGACCGGATCCGTCACGATCTGGACTTGATTCCGCTTTTCGGCTGATTCAGCCTGAAACGATCCGGGCGTAGGTTGCGTTTGGGGCCGGTATCCCTTGGAGGACGATTGATGGTTACGAAATCCGCCTATGCTCCGATCTTCGATCTGCCGAAGCATAAGCTGACCGCTTTGTTCGAGGCCGAGCCGGATCGGCTGGGGTATCTGACCTTCGACGCGGCCGGCATCCATTTCGATCTCTCCAAGACGCATCTCGATCGCCCGATGATTGCGGCGTTCTTGGCGCTGGCGGGCGCGTGCGATTTCGACGGGCACCGCAAGGCGCTGTTCGCGGGCGACATCGTCAATCCGACCGAGGGCCGTCCGGCCGAGCATCCGGCCGAGCGCGGCGTGGGCAAGCCCGAGTCGGTGGAGCGGGCCAAGGGCTATCAGGCGCGGATGCGCGCGCTGATCGATGCGATCGAAGGCAGCGCGCTCGGGCCGATCCGGCATGTGCTGCAGGTGGGCATCGGCGGCTCCGCGCTGGGGCCGAACCTGCTGGTGGACGCGCTGGGTCGCGATGCCGATCGCTATGACGTGGCGGTCGTCTCCAACGTGGACGGCGCGGCGCTGGACGAGGTGTTCAAGAAGTTCGATCCGACCGCGACCCTGCTCGCGGTCGCCTCGAAGACCTTCACCACCACCGAGACGATGATGAACGCCGAGAGCGTCGTCGCCTGGATGCAGGAGAATGGCGTCGAGGATCCTTATGGCCGCGTGATCGCGCTGACGGCGGCGCCCGACAAGGCGATGGAGTGGGGCGTCGACGAGACGCGCATCCTGCCCTTCGCGGAGAGCGTCGGCGGGCGCTATTCGCTCTGGTCCTCGATCGGCTTCGGCGCCGCGATCGGCATCGGCTGGGATGCCTATGAGGAATTGCTGGAAGGCGCGGCCGAGATGGACCGCCACTTCATGCTGACCGCGCCCGAGCAGAATATCCCGCTGATCGCCGCCTTTGCCGATCGCTATTATGCGGTGGTACGCGGCAGCGAGACGCGCGCCGTCTTCGCCTATGACGAGCGGCTGCGGCTGCTGCCCTCCTATCTCCAGCAGCTCGAGATGGAATCGAACGGCAAGCGCGTGACGATCGCAGGTGAGGCGCTGGATATCCCGTCCTCGCCGATCACCTGGGGCGGCGTCGGCACGGACGCGCAGCATGCCGTGTTCCAGCTGCTGCATCAGGGCACGCATGTGCTGCCGGTGGAGTTCATCGCCTCGATCGAGCCGGGCCATGGGCTGGACGACGGCCATCATCACGCGCTGCTGGCGAGCTGCTTCGCGCAAGGCGCGGCGCTGATGGCGGGCAAGGGCAATGAGGATCCGGCGCGCGCCTATCCAGGCGATCGTCCCTCCACGACCCTGCTGGTGGAGCAGGTGGATCCGCGCACTTTGGGCGCGCTGATCGCTTTCTACGAGCATCGCACCTTCTGCAACGCCGTGCTGACGGGCATCAATCCGTTCGACCAGTTCGGCGTGGAGCTGGGCAAGCAGATGGCCAAGGCGATCTCGACCGAGGGAACGGGCAATTTCGATGCCTCCACCCAGGATCTGATCGCGCGCGCTTTCGGCTGAAAAGCGCGAATAAGATGAAGCGTTGATCCGGCGAAACTTTTGCCGGATCATTGCGGCGCGTCATGCGTTGCGGTGCGATGGTTGAAACCGTCGCACGCCTCCTCGTCGACACGCTTGCTCGAATCGGCGTGGATCAGGTGTTTGGAATCGTGGGCGATGCGCTCAATCCCTTCACCGAGGCGATCCGCGCCGACGGACGGCTGGAATGGATCGGCGTGCGCCACGAGGAAGGCGCGGCGCTGGCGGCGGCGGGGCAGGCGAAGCTGACGGGCCGGCTCGGCGTCTGCTGCGGCACGACGGGGCCGGGCGGCAATCATCTGGTCGCGGGCCTGTATGAGGCGCGCAAGGATCATGCGCCCGTGCTCGCCATTTCGGGCGGCGTGCCGAGCGCGCTGCGCGGCACCGATTATCTGCAGGAGGACGATCCCGTCAGCCTGTTTCGCGACGTCTCGGTCTATTCGGAGCTGCTGGCGGCGGCGGAGCAGGCGCCGGCCCTGATCCATCAGGCGATCGCGATGGCCTATGCGGCGCCGGGCGTGTCGCATCTCTCGATCCCGCCCGACATCTTCTCGGCCAAGGTGCCGGGGCCGGTGACGAGCCTCGCCACGTTGCGGCCCCGGCCGGAGATCGTGCCGGATCCGGGCGAGATCGCGGCCGCCGCCGGGATGATCGCGGAGGCGAAGACGGTCGCGATCTTCTGCGGCAATGGCTGTCGCGGGGCGGGGGACGAATTGCGCCTGCTGGCGGAGCGGCTGAAGGCGCCGTTGCTCCACACCTATCGGGGCAAGGATATCCTCGGCTTCGACGAGCCGCTGTGGATGGGTGGTGTCGGCCTGATCGGCGGCAAGCCGGGCGTGGACGCGGTGAACGAGGCCGATCTGCTGCTGATGCTCGGCACCGATTATCCTTACGGCGAATTCCTGCCCAGACATGGCCGCGTGATCCAGATCGACGAGCGGACGGGCGTGATCGGCAGGCGGGCCCCCGTGGCGATCGGCATCACCGGATCGGTACGGCCCTCGATCCGGGCGTTGCTGGATCATCTGCCCGAGCGGACGGACAGCGCGTTCCTCGATGGCGTCGGCAAGGCGCGGCAGGGCTGGAACGGCAAGCTCGACGCGCGCGCCGATCCCGATCGCAGCACGAAGCTGATCCATCCGCCCCGGCTGGCGCGCTGCCTCTCCGATCATGCCGACGACGATGCCGTGATCGTCACCGATACGGGCGAGGTGACGCTGTGGGCGGCGAACTGGACGCGGCAAAAGCCCGGCCAGCGCATTTGCGGATCGTTCAACAACGCGGCGGTGGGCACCGGGCTCGGCATCGCCAACGGCATCCAGGCGCTGGACCGGCGGCGGCAGGTGATCCTGCATGTCGGCGACGGCGGCATGTCGATGCTGATGGGCGAGTTCATCACTGCCGTGGAGCATGAGCTGCCGATCAAGGTGGTGGTCTATGACAATGGTGGTTGGGGCCTCGTCCACCTCGAAATGGAGGGGGCGGGACTGCCCGCGACCAAGGGATCGCATCTGATGGCGATCGACTTCGCCGCCTTCGCGCTCGCCTGCGGGGCGGACGGAATCGCGGTGAGCGATCCGGCGCGGCTGGACGAGAATGTCAGCACCTTCCTTGGATTGCCCGGACCCGCTATCCTGCATGTCGCGGTGGACCCGGCGGAGATTCCGCTGATGCCCCGCCTCGATATCGGCCAGGCCGCCCGATTCGGCATCGCGAAGGCCAAGGAAATGTTGCTGGGAACGGCTGGTTTCTGACGTTTTGTGCGCTGCACAAAAGTAGACTTGAAATCGGTTTTCGCGTATCGTATTTGTGCACTGCAGCAAGAACGGAGAGAGACGTGGAAAACGAAGACCGCGCTCCGGCCAAGGCCGAGGATGACGTTGCGAAGCCGGCGCCCGCAAAGGCGCCTGCCGTGAAGACTCCGGCCGTTCCTGCCGTGAGCGCAGGCGCCGTTAAGACGCCTGACCCGAAGGTGCAGGAAAGCCCTGCTAAAGTAACGAACGCGCCTGCCAAGGCGGCGGCTCCCGCGAAGGCGGCGGCCCCTGTCGTGGCCAAGGCGCCGGTAAAAGCACCGGAGCCGGTGAAGGCTGCGCCGATCGCGAAAGCGGCGGCGCCCGCCCCGGCGAAGGTGTCGGCTCCGGCCAAGGCTGCCGCTCCCGCCAAGGCGGTGGCATCGGCCAAGGTGGCGCCGGTGAAGAAGACGGCTCCCGTGAAGGCGGTGGCCCCGAAGATTGAGATCAAGGCCGAAGCGTCGCCGGCCAAGATAGTCGAACCGAAACCGGCGAAGCCCGCGACGCTCGCCCCCACCGTGGAAGGAAAGCACCTCATGGCTACCGCTACCAAGGCTACCGAAGCTACCGACAAGGCCGCCGCGATGCTCGGCGAGATGAACACCCGTTTCAAGACCGCGTTCGAGAAGAGCTCGAAGCTGGGCGAGGAAATGGTCGAGTTCTCGAAGGGCAATGTCGAGGCGTTCGTCGCCTCCGCGCGCATTGCCGCCAAGGCCGGCGAGACGATGGGCCAGGAAGCCGCCGACTACAGCAAGAAGAGCTTCGAGAGCGCGATGGCCGCGTTCAAGAGCTTCGCTTCGGTGAAGTCGCCGACCGAGTTGTTCCAGCTCCAGTCCGATTTCGCCAAGTCCTCGTTCGACAGCGCCGTCGCCGAGGCCTCGAAGTTCTCCGAGTCGTTCATGAAGGTTGCCGGCGAAGTCGCGCAGCCGCTGTCGACGCGCTACGCGCTGGCGGCCGAGAAGATCAAGAGCGCCGCGCTCTGATCCTGCCCGTACCGGTAGTTTGAAGGGGGCGGCCGCAGCGATGCGGCCGCCCTTTCATTTTGGCCCGCATTTCGGGGCCGAGACTTGCAGCGGGCCGTCCGGCTGCATATTCTTACAGCTTCCAACGCCTTCGGGATATGTGCGCGCAATGATCGATCGTTTCCCTGCACCGCTGTCGATGGCCGTGCGCCGCGGCGACGATGAGGGCACGGGGCTGGGCGTCGCCACCCGCACGCGCACCAAGACCAAGCAGCCGTCGCCCTACAAGGTGCTGATGCTGAATGACGATTACACCCCGATGGAATTCGTCGTCCTCTGCCTGCAGCGCTTCTTCAAGATGAGCCTGGAGGATGCGACGCGCGTGATGCTGCACGTCCACCAGACCGGCGTGGGCGTGTGTGGCGTGTTCAGCTACGAAGTCGCCGAGACGAAGGTGACGCAGGTGATGGATTTCGCCCGGCAGAACCAGCATCCGCTCCAGTGCACGCTGGAGAAGGCCTGAGGGGCTTCGGGGCCGGGCGGCTTGTAGAGCGACCTGTTGTTCCGCGTCAGGCTGCTTCCCTTTTCCCATATTCCTATGCCCCGTTCGTGCTGAGCGAAGTCGAAGCATGGGCTGCGAATACCGGCACTTGAAGCACGTCCTTCGACTTCGCTCAGGACGAGCGGGTTGAGGGAGGTGCCCGCCCGGTTTTTCGGAAATGGGGGCAATCGAGGCGGGGAGGTGTCGCAATTTTCCTCTTCCCTCCACCGCGAACACGTTGGTCCGGCGAAATGACCCGATCGGCTCGCGCCTCTCTCGCCTAGCGCCGCAGGCCGCGATAAAGCGGGCGGATGGATCGCATCATCATCCGCGGCGGAAAGCCGCTCATCGGCACTGTTCCCATCTCCGGCGCGAAGAATGCGGCACTCACGTTGCTGCCCTGCGCGCTGCTCACGGACGGCAAGCTCACGCTCTCCAATCTGCCGCGCCTGGCCGACGTGGACAGTTTCGGCCATCTGCTGAACGGCCTCGGCGTCTCGACCACGATCGCGGGCGCCACGCCCACCACCGGCATCGATCGCGCGATGACGCTGCACGCGGCCAGCATCGCCTCCACGGTCGCGCCCTATGACATCGTCCGCAAGATGCGCGCCTCGATCCTCGTGCTCGGGCCGCTGCTGGCGCGCGCGGGGGAGGCGACCGTGTCGCTGCCGGGCGGCTGCGCGATCGGCAACCGCCCGATCGACCTCCACCTGAAGGGCCTCGAGGCGCTGGGCGCCGAGATCGAGCTGGCGGCGGGCTACGTGAAGGCGACGGCGCCTGCAGGCGGTCTGCGCGGCGGGCGCGTGAGCTTCCCGATCGTCTCGGTCGGCGCGACCGAGAATGTGGTGATGGCAGCCGTGCTCGCGCAGGGCGAAACCGTGATCGAAAATGCCGCGCGCGAACCCGAGATCGCCGACCTTTGCCGCTGCCTGGTGGCGATGGGCGCGGACATCAGCGGTATCGGCACCGAGCGGCTGGTGATCCAGGGCAAGACGAGCCTGCACGGCGCCGACTATCGCGTGATGCCGGACCGGATCGAGGCGGGCAGCTATGCCTGCGCGGCGGGGATCACCGGGGGCGATCTGCTGCTGGCCGGCGCCCATGCCGACGATATGGGCGCGATCCTCGATCCGCTGAAGCAGGCGGGGCTGGACGTGTCGCAGGAGGAAAGCGGCATCCGCGTGCGCGCGCCGTCGCGCCCGCAGGCGCTGACGCTCTCGACCGCGCCGTTCCCGGCTTTTCCCACCGACATGCAGGCGCAGTTCATGGCGATGCTGGCGCTGGGCGAGGGCACCAGCGTGCTGACCGAGACGATTTTCGAAAATCGCTACATGCACGTGCCCGAGCTGATCCGGATGGGCGCGGACATCAACGTCCATGGGCGCACGGCGATCGTGAAGGGCGTGGACAAGCTCGTCGGAGCGCCGGTGATGGCGACCGACCTGCGCGCGTCGATGAGCCTGGTGCTGGCCGGTCTGGCGGCCGAGGGCGAGACGCAGGTGCTGCGCATCTATCACCTCGATCGCGGTTATGAGCGGCTGGAGGACAAATTGTCGGCCGTGGGCGCGGATATCGAACGCGACGGCGAGGGCTGAGGCCGGCGCCTGCGGAGGGGCCATTCCCGTGAGGGCGGGAGACTCGCTCCGTTGTCAGAAGATAAAATGATTCACGCGGAGGCGCGGAGGCGCAGAGAGAAGAAAGAGGGATTGGCCGCGCCGCTTTCTTTTTCTCTCTGCGCCTCCGCGCCTCTGTGTGAACAAACCTTGCTTTCTGCTGTCGCGAGATGGGCGCAGCATAGCGACAAATGGCGAGGCGAGCCGCGGTGAAGCGGCCCGCCATGGCCCGGACTATTTCACCTTGGCGGCGGTCACTTCGATCTCGACGAGGAAGTTCGGGCCGGCCAGCGCGCCGACCTGGACGGCGGAGCGGGCGACCGTGTTCGGATTGGACGGCACGTTGAAGAAGGTTTCGAACGCGGCGTTCACGCCCTCGAAATCCATCTTGCCGAGCTTGGGATCGGGCGCGAGGAACAGGGTCATCTTGAAGATGTCCGACATCGCGTAGCCGCGCTTTTCAAGGATGCCCTTGATCTTGGCGAGCGCGCTCAACGCCTGCGTCTTGGTGTCGCCGAATTCGGTGGGCTTGGCCGGATCGACCGGCGAGGCGAGCTGGCCCGAAACATAAAGCGTGGTCGCGCCGGCCGGAACCTCGGCGCTCTCCAGAATGCGCGCGGGCTTGCCGTTCATCGCGGGCAGCGTGTTGCGGACGATGCCGGCGGCAGGCGCGGCGGTAGCGCCCAAAGCGGCAAGAGCGAGAATCGATGACGCGACGAGCTTGTTCATCCGAAAAACCTTCCCTGACAGACGCCCCCTTTCGAGGGGGCAATTATGGGCGGCGCGATTGAAGCCGACCGGCCGCCGCGCCGCAATGGCAGCAACAAAAAAAGCCCGGAACGAGCGTGGCTCGTTCCGGGCCGGGGTGTGCGCGATCAGAACTTCACGCCGACCTTGCCGTAATAATAGCCACCCATCACGCCATAAGGCGAATTGACCGGATATTTGGTGATGAACGCCGTCGAGCTCAGAGAATATTGGGCGGCGCGGAATTCATCCGAATAAGCCTTCGGATATTTGTTGAAGAGGTTGTTCGCGCCGATCGAAAATTTGATCGCGCCGAATTTCACGCTGGCTTCCAGATCGGTGATGAACGCCGAACCCGCGCTGACATAATAAGCCCGGTTCGCATCCGTCGGGAAGGTCGTGAGGAAGCCGCTCGTCCCATAATAGGATTCGCGCAGGTTCACCTCGAAGCGATCATAGGTCCACAGCGCGCCGGCGGTGGCGCGGATCTTCGGCGTCGTCTTGGTGAGCTGCGACTGGGCGTAGACGTCGAGGATCGCGGTCGTCTGGTTCACGCCCGACGGCGGGGCGGCGACCTTCTTGATCTTGGTCTTGTTGTAATTGACCGCCAGCGACCAGTCGATGCGGCCGAGGCCGTCGATCGGCGTGTAATAATTGGCGAGGAAATCGAGGCCGGTGGTCTGCGTCTTCACGCCGTTGACGAAGCTGTTGATCGCGAGCGACCCCGAGGCGCCGCCGTTGATCGCGCCGATCACGGACGTGATCGGCACGCCGTTATTGTAGAGCGCGGTCAGCACGTTCGGCGAGATCGTGCCGGTGCAGGTGCCCCGGAACGCGGCATAAGCGGCCTGCACGTCCATGCCCGGCGTGAAGCCGCTCGGCAGGAAGCGGCAATTGTTGGAATAGCCGGTGAAGCCGCCCGACTGGACGATGCGGTCGCGGATCGACAGGCGATAACCGTCGAGCGTGACGGTCAGTCGATCGAACGGATGTGCCACGAAGCCGCCGCTGAACGACGTCGACTTTTCAGGCTTCAGGCCGCCGATGCCGAGCGCGGCCGCACCGGACGAGTTCGGCGCGAAGATGCCCGACAGCGACGACACGCTGACGTTGATGCCCGAATAGAAGCCTTCGGCCAAAGTCGGCGCGCGGAAGCCGGTGGAGACGGTGCCGCGAACGGCGAATTCGGGGATGATGTCGTAGCGGCTGGTGAGCTTGAAGACGGTGGTGTCGCCGAAGTCCGAATAATGTTCGTGGCGGACCGCGCCGTCGACCAGCCAGGCCGGGACCGGCTTCATCGAAATATCGAGATATTGCGAGAAATTCCGACGGCTGTTGGTGCTGGCGTTGGACGGGGCATAACCGAAGAAGGACTGGATGCCGCCCTGCAGCACGCCCGATCCGACATAATAAGAGGCGGGATCGCCGGCGCGCAGCTGATATTGCTCCCACCGATATTCGAGGCCGCCCGCGATCACGACCGGATCCTCGAACCCGACATCGAGTTCGTGCGTCAGATCGAGGTTCGAGACGGACTGCGACGCGATGAAATCGCCATTGTGGACGTTGGTGGGCGAATAGCCCGGCGTCGTCAGCGTCGACGTATCATAATAGAGCGCGGCGTTGGCCGAATTCTCGACGTAGATCTTGTTCACGTCGCGCGCATAGGTGGTGCTGACGTCCACGGTGGTCTTGCCGAACGTGCCCTTTGCACCGCCGGTGACCGAGTAATCCAGCTCGCGCAGCACCTCCTGCGGCGAGAAGCCGGTCGGATAGGGGATGTCGCCCGTGGGGGTCGCGGTGTTGATCGAGGCGGCGGCCGACTTGCCGTAGACGACGTTGGGCAGGCGATAATTCTGGTTCGTGCGGCCGACACGACGCGAGATGCTGCCGAACGAATACAGCTCGATATCCTTGAAGCCGGTATAGCCCCAATTGTAGAAGCCGTTGGTCAGCTCCATCTTGCCGTCGCCGAAGATGCGGTTGACGTAGGGGTAGTTGGGGAAATTCTTGACGCCCGGGAAGCGTGCCAGGATCGTGCGGCCGCCATTGTTGCCGGTGTTGGCAGAGGTGTTGAAGCCGGTATCCACCACGCGCGGATCGACATCGCCGCGGAAGCTGTAATCGTGGAATTTATATTCGCCGGTCAGCGAGAGATACATGTCCTCGATCGGCGCGATGCCGATATTGCCGGACACGTGATATTGCGTGCCGTCTCCGGCGAAATATTGGCCACCGTCGACGTTGATCGTGCCGCCATGATCGTTCTTCTTCAGGATGAAGTTGACGACGCCGGCCAGCGCGTCCGTGCCGTACTGGGCGGCGGCGCCGTCCTGCAGCACTTCGACGTGATCGATCATGTCGCCGGGGATCAGGCCGAGATCGGGGGCGGCGCCGCCGGTCCACACCGCGTTCGTCACGGCGACGTTGGCGGTGCCGTGGCGGCGCTTGCCGTCGATCATGATCAACGTGTGGTTCGGGCTCACGCCGCGCAGCTTGATCGAGGGGTGGAACGCGGTCTGGTCGTTGCCGAACGCCTGCGCCTGGATTGACGGGATCTGCTGCGCCAGCGCTTGGTTCAGATCGGGCTGGCCGACGCGGGACAGCGCATCGCTGCCGAGAATCTGGATGGGCGCCGGGCTGTCCGATGCCTTGAAGCCGGTGGCGCGCGTGCCGGTCACGATGATCGCTTCATCGCCGGCGGCTGCGCCCGACGTCGCCTGCGCGAATGCCGACTGACCGCTCATCGCGAGCGCCATCGCCAGCGCACCACGCGAAATCAAACCTGTCCTGTTCATACTATTCCCCCGAGAAAGGCGTGGCCTTTTCAGGAGCATCCCCCGTTCGCCGGCCGTAGAGCCGATCTCTGTTTCGTATCCAACCCCCCGGACACGAAGTAGAAACGCGTATGTTACCGCGACGTGATGCTATGTGTTGACCGCATTATCCTGCAAGATGCGATGATCCTGCGGATCAGTTCATTTCAGATTCAGTTTTCTCCTGTGTCATATGTGCAACAAATCTTTCGACATGGGCACGAAGCCTACAAAAAGGTCGCCGCACGGATGCGAGACCGGCTCGCCGGCGACATAGCCGTGGCGCGCATAGAAGGGCACGCCGGGCAGGGTGGCCATCAGCGCGGTGCGCGTGAAGCCGGAGGCGGCCGCGCGCGTTTCGCAGGCATTCAGCAGGGTGGCACCCACGCCACGACGGGCGGCTTCGGGGGCGACGAAGAAGGCGCGGATGCGCGCCGCATCGACGGCGGGATCCAGAAAGCCGGGCGTCCGCGCGGCGAAGCGATCGCTGCCGAAGAGAGTGCGCTGGCGACTCCAGCCGCCGCAGCCGAGCAGGCGGCCTTCCTCGTCCTCCACCACCAGATAGGTGCCGTCGTCGACCAGATCGGTATCGACGCCGAAGACATGTTCGATGGCGGCTTCCGTCTCGGCCTCGCTGTAAAAGCCACGGCTGAGGACGCGGGCCGAGGCCGCGATCAGCGTTTCCAGCGTGGCGATTTCGGCGATGCGCGCCGGGCGGACAAGCAGATCGGGCAAAGCGTGCGGTGCCTCGATCCTCATAGCCGGAATTCGGGCTGCCGATGACCGAGGGGACGGCCGGCCGCCAGGAGGGGGAACGAGCGGTCGGCCGGTGAACCGGACATTTCCCCCGTATCGGCTCGAACCATCATCGCGCCCGTTCCCCCGTCAAGCGCTCCCCCGAGTCGCTTGCCTGACTGTTCGCAGCGAATATGGCCCGCCGCGAAACTCTATGGGGTGTAATCAATCTGAAACCGCGACCCCCCGCAAGAGGCGAGGGGCCGGAGGCATCATGATTGAAGGATTCGTTCGTGGAATCCCGCGAACGGGGCGATAAATTGCGGGATGTTCAATCCCGGAAGGGATCGCGCACCAGAATCGTATCCTCGCGTTCGGGGCTCGTCGAGACGAGGGCGACCGGGCAGCCGATCAGTTCCTCGATCCGGCGGATATATTTGATCGCGGCGGCGGGCAGATCGGCCCAGCTGCGCGCGCCATAGGTGGATTCGGACCAGCCCGGGATCGTCTCGTAGATCGGTTCGGCCAGCGCCTGGTCGCGCGCGTGCGGCGGCAGATAATCGTAATTCTTGCCGCCGAGCGTGTAGCCCACGCAGATCTTCAGCTCCTCGAAGCCGTCCAGCACGTCGAGCTTGGTGAGCGCGATGCCGGTGATGCCGGAGACGGCCACCGCCTGACGCACCAGCACCGAATCGAACCAGCCGCAGCGGCGCTTGCGTCCCGTGACCGTGCCGAATTCATGGCCGCGCGTGCCCAGCCGCTCGCCAATGTCATTCGCCTGCTCGGTCGGAAAGGGGCCGCCGCCGACGCGGGTGGTGTAGGCCTTGGTGATGCCCAGCACGAAACCGGCCGCAGAGGGGCCGAGGCCCGAGCCGCTCGCCGCCGTGCCCGCGATCGTGTTCGACGAGGTGACGAACGGATAGGTGCCGTGATCGACGTCGAGCAGCACGCCCTGCGCGCCTTCGAACAGGATGCGGCGGCCGCGCGACTTGGCCTCGTCCAGCGTGCGCCACACCGGGCGGGCATAAGGCAGAAGGAATTCCGCGACTTCGCGCAATTGCTCCATCAGCACGGCGCGATCGACCGGCGGCTCGCCGAAGCCGGCGCGCAGCGCATCGTGGTGCGCGCACAGACGATCGAGTTGCGGATCGAGATCGTCGAGATGGGCGAGATCGCACACGCGGATCGCGCGGCGGCCGACCTTGTCCTCATAGGCCGGGCCGATGCCGCGCCGCGTGGTGCCGATCTTGCCGGCGCCCGACGCATCCTCGCGCAGGCCGTCCAGATCGCGGTGGAGGGGGAGGATCAGCGGACAGGTTTCGGCGATCTGCAGCGTCTCCGGGCTGATCTTGACGCCCTGGCCTTCGAGCTTGGCGACTTCGTCGCGGAAGTGCCACGGATCGAGCACGACGCCGTTGCCGATCACGGACAGCGTGCCGCGCACGATGCCCGAGGGGAGCAGGCTCAATTTGTAGGTCTGATCGCCGACGACGAGCGTGTGGCCGGCATTGTGGCCGCCCTGGAAACGAACGACGACATCGGCGCGGCTGGCGAGCCAGTCGACGATCTTGCCCTTGCCCTCATCGCCCCACTGGGCACCGATGACGGTCACATTGGCCATGAATACGACTTTCCCCCTGCCGAGGGGAATCCGGACCGCCCTTCGACAGGACTCGGCGATCGGACGGGACAGGTCTGCGTGAAGCAGGTTCGCGGGTGCCACTGCCGCGAGGCGCCGTGCGAGTCAAGAAAGAGCGGTGCCCCGATCCCGCGACGGATCGGGCGTCCGCGCCCGTTCAAGGGGGATGACAAGGATCGGATCGATGAAGACATTGCGCCTCGCTTTGGCGGCATTTTTGCTGGGCTCCGCGTTCCATCCCGCGATGGGGGCTGCGCCGAGCGCGATCGCTTACGGTGCGGATCCGCTGCAGAAACTGGATTTCTATCCCGCGCCGGGGCGGGGCGCGCCGCTGGTGGTGTTCATCCATGGCGGGGCCTGGATGTTCGGCGACAAGGACAAGGCGACGGCAGCCAAGCCGGACTTCTTCACGCGCCACGGCTTCGCCTTCGCCACGATCGATTATCGGCTGGCGCCGCAGGTGAGCGTGGCGGACGAGGCGCGCGACGTGGCGGCGGCGATCGCGGCACTCCGGGCGAGGGCGGCGGCGCTGGGCTTCGATCCGGATCGGATCGCTCTGGTGGGCCACTCGGCGGGTGCGCATCTGGCGGCTCTGGTGGGAACCGACCCCACCTATCTGGAGCAGGCCGGTGTGCCGTTCGGCATGATCCGGGCCGTCTCGCTGCTGGATGGCGCGGGCTACGATGTGCCCCGGCAGATCGACATGGCGGGGCCGCTGTTGCGGCGCATGTATCTGCGCGCTTTCGGTCGCGATCCGGTGGAGCAGCGGGGGCTGTCACCCACGTTGCATGCGGCCCTGCCCAATGCGGGAGCGTTCCAGATCTTCCACATCGCCTCGCGCAGGGATTCGGGCGCGCAGGCCGAGGAACTGGCGGCGGCGCTGCGGCAGGCGGGCACGTCCGCCACCACGATCACGGTGGAAGGGCGCACCCACGGCCAGCTCAATCAGATGATCGGCGTGGAGGGGGACAAGACCTCGGCCGACATGCTGGCGTTCCTGACGGCGCGATTGCGGCCGTGAGGGGCGATTACCCTGCGTCATGACGGTGATAAAAAAGCGCGGGGTTTAGCCCGTAACCGGAACCGCTGCGCCCTCGTCCCAGCGAAAGTCGCAGCCCAGCGCGACCGCATCGTCATCCTCGTGCAGTGCCGCGATCGTGACCCAGCCTTCCTGGCGCAGGCGTGCCGCCTCGCTCGCATCGTGGCCGAGGGCCAGGAAGATGCGGCGTGCGGGCTCCACGCCGAGGCCGATATCGACCAAAGGATCGAGATAGAGCGAGAAGCCGATGGCGGGCTCCTCGGAGCCGTCGTCGTGCATCAGCGCATAGCTGCCGCCGCGCCCGATCTCGCCGGTTAGGCCGCCGCCGAAGAACGAGAAGCCGATCCAGCTCTGATATTCGAAGCCGTGGCGCTCGGTGGGATCGAGCGTGAGCGTGGCGCGATCTCCGACAGCGGCGGCGATCGCCTCGATCCCGGCGAGGCGGCTGTCGAGCTGGCCGAGGCCGGCGCAGGCGCGCAGGCGGGGCAGCGCCGTTTCCAGCGGACCGCAGGCCGAGAGCAACGGCAGATAGGCGTCGGCACCGGCGGCGGCGAGGCCGCCCGCATCCTTGGCGTCGAGCAGTTCGCGCACCTCTTCGGCGCGGCCGGCGGGCAGGGGCAGCGCGCCGCCCGCCAGCGTATCGACGAGATCGGGCAAAGTGAGGTCGATGGTGACGTCGGTGACGCCCGCCGCCGCCAGCGCATCCAGCGCGACGTTGAGGATCTCGATCGCGGCCGCCACCGTGTCACGGCCGATCAGCTCGGCGCCGACCTGCGCCAGTTCGCGCTCGGGGCGGAGCTGCGTGGCGCGCAGCTTCACGACCTGCCCGCCATAAGCGAGGCGGAGCGGACGGGGCGCATGGGCGAGGCGGGTGGCGGCGATACGGCCGACCTGCGCGGTCATGTCCGGGCGCAGCGCCAGCATCCGCTGCGAGACGGGATCCACCACGCGGAGCAGATCCTGCGCGCGCGCGGCCTTCAGACGGCCGACGAGGCTTTCCTCGAACTCGGCGAGCGGCGGCGAGACGCGCGCATAGCCATGACGGCCGATCGCCACGATCGTGCGGTGCATCAGGCGCGACGCGGCCTCCGCCTGCGGGGGGAGGCGATCGCGAAGTCCTTCGGGGAGGAGGCCGGCTGGGATGGTCATGATGGCGCGGTCTTTAGCGAGGTTTCGCCACCGCGCCAGCCACCTCCATTCGTCATCCCCGCGAAAGCGGGGACCCAGCCGAAACGTTGGGACTGGGTTCCCGCTTTCGCGGGAATGACGGATCAGGGTTCTTGGTCGCTCGGGCCTTAGAAGCTCAATCCGTTGACGACCTTCACGCCGGGCAGCGCCTTCACCTTGTCGAGCGCGGGCGCGACCGACTGGTCGACCGAGAGCAGCAGCACCGCCTCGCCACCGGCGGCGCGACGGCCGAGGTGGAAGGTACCGATGTTGACGCCAGCTTCGCCCAAAGTCGTGCCGAGGCGGCCGATGAAGCCCGGTGCGTCCTCGTTGACGATATAGAGCATCTCGCCCGCCAGATCGGCCTCGACCTTCACGCCGAAGATCTCGACCAGGCGCGGCTCGGCGTTGGCGAAGAGCGTGCCCGCGACCGAACGATCGCCCTGAGGCGTGCCGACCGTGACGCGGACGAGCGTGTGATAATCGCCCTCGCGATCGTGGCGCACTTCGCGCACGTCCAGTCCGCGCTCCTTGGCGAGGAACGGCGCGTTCACCATGTTCACCGTCTGCGAATAGACGCCCATCAGGCCGGCCAGCACCGCGCCCGTGATCGGCTTCTGGTTCAGCTCTGCGGCGGCGCCTTCCACCTCGATCGCGACCGCCTGGATCGCATCGCCCTGCAACTGGCCGACGAGGCGGCCGAGCCGCTCGGCCAGCGCCATATACGGCTTCAGCTTCGGCGCTTCCTCGGCCGAGAGGCTCGGCATGTTGAGCGCATTGGTGACGCCGCCCGTCATCAGGAAATCGGCCATCTGCTCGGCGACCTGAATGGCGACGTTCACCTGCGCTTCGGACGTCGACGCGCCGAGATGGGGCGTGGAGATGAAGTTGGGCGTGCCGAAGAGCGGGCTCTCCTTGGCCGGCTCCACCGCGAACACGTCGAGCGCGGCGCCCGCGACATGGCCGCTGTCGAGCGCCGCCTTCAGCGCGACCTCGTCGATCAGGCCGCCGCGCGCGCAATTGACGATGCGGACGCCCTTCTTGGTCTTGGCGAGATTTTCGGCCGAGAGGATGTTGCGCGTCTGATCGGTCAGCGGGGTGTGGAGCGTGATGAAGTCGGCACGGGCGAGCAGCTCGTCCAGCGTGGCCTTTTCGATGCCCAGATCCAGCGCGCGCTCCGGCGTCAGGAACGGATCGTAGGCGACGACCTTCATCTTCAGGCCGAGCGCGCGATCGGCGACGATCGAGCCGATATTGCCCGCGCCGATCAGGCCGAGCGTCTTGCCCGTGACCTCGACGCCCATGAAGCGGTTCTTCTCCCACTTGCCGGCCTGGGTCGACTTGTCGGCCTCGGGCAGATCGCGGGCGAGCGCGAACATCAGGGCGATCGCATGCTCGGCGGTGGTGATCGAATTGCCGAACGGCGTGTTCATGACGACGACGCCGGCCGAGGAGGCGGCGGGAATGTCGACATTGTCCACGCCGATGCCGGCGCGGCCGACGACCTTCAGGTTGGTGGCGGCGGCGAGGACGTCCTTCGTCACCTTGGTGGAGGAGCGGATGGCGAGGCCGTCATATTCGCCGATCATCGCGATCAGCTCTTCCTTGGTCTTGCCGGTAATCTCATCGACCTGAACGCCCCGCTCCTTGAAGATCTTGGCGGCGAGGGGATCCATCTTGTCGGAAATCAGTACCTTGGGCATCGAATTTGTCCTTCTGTCTCAGGACGTCATCCCCGCGAAGCGGGGATCCATAGATGTCGGGTGGTCGCGAACAGCGTGCGACGGTGCCTCCATGGATTCCCGCTTTCGCGGGAATGACGGAATATCGGATCAGGCCGCGCGGGCGGTGTAGAAGGCCCAGTCGAGCCAGGGGCCGAGCGCCTCGATGTCGGTCGTGTCCACCGTGGCGCCGCACCACACGCGCAGGCCCGGAGGCGCATCGCGATAGCCGGCGACGTCATAGGCCGCATCCTCGGCTTCCAGCAGGCTGGCGATCTTCTTGACGAGCGCGAGCTTCGCGTCGTCGTCCAGACCCTCGACCGCGGCATCCGCGAACTTGAGGCAGACGCTGGTGTTCGATCGCGTCGCCGGATCGACGGCGAGATGCTCGATCCAGTCGGTCTTCTGCACCCACGCATCGAGCGCGGCGGCATTGGCATCGGCGCGCGCGATCAAAGCGGAGAGACTGCCCTGACCCAGCGCCCATTCGAGGCTCCAGATCACATCCTCGACGGCAAGCATCGACGGCGTGTTGATCGTGTCGCCCTTGAAGATGGAGGCGTTGAACTTGCCGCCCTTCGTCATGCGGAAGATCTTCGGCAGCGGCCAGGCCGGGGTATAGCCTTCGAGACGCTCCACGGCGCGCGGTCCCAACACCAGCACGCCATGGCCGCCTTCGCCGCCGAGAACCTTCTGCCACGAGAAGGTGGTGACATCGAGCTTGTCCCACGGCAGGTCCGCCGCGAACACGCCGGAGGTGGCGTCGCAGATCGAAAGGCCCGCACGGTCGTCCGCGATCCAGTCGCCGTCCGGCACGCGCGCGCCGGAGGTGGTGCCGTTCCAGGTGAAGACCACGTCGGTCGCCCAATCGACCGCGTTCAGGTCCGGGATCTCGCCATAAGGGGCCTTCACCACCTTGGCGTCGATCTTGAGCTGCTTGACGACATCGGTGACCCAGCCCTCACCGAAGCTCTCCCAGGCGAGCATCGTGGCGGGGCGGGCGCCCAGCATCGACCAGAGCGCCATTTCGACCGCGCCGGTATCCGACGCGGGAACGATGCCGAGCACGTGCGTATCGGGGATGCCGAGAATCTTGCGCGTCAGATCCATCGCATGGACGATGCGGCTCTTGCCGATCTTGGAGCGATGCGAGCGGCCGAGGCTGGCGGTGGCAAGGCCATCGGCATGCCAGCCGGGCGGCTTGGCGCAGGGACCCGACGAGAAAAAGGGGCGTGCCGGCTTCTGTTCCGGCTTGTCCGGAAGCGCGGCGTTCGCGGCGGCCAACGTGGCAGCCGAAGGTGCGGTATCAGTCATGTAACTCTCCTCACAGAGAGCGCGCGCTGCGTTGGGACAGCGTGGCCCGCCGCCGGAAGTAAACATATCAGGGGGCATGTCAACGCCGTTGCGATGGAATCCTGCGCCAGGTGCGATTTCTTGCAGCGAAACGATATTCACGGCGCGCTTAGGCTCCAGCCGCCATGCTGAACTTGTTTGAGCATCCATCACCCGGACCTCGCTGTCATCCGAGGCCGCAAATGTGGGTCATGGATGCTGAAACGAGTTCAGCATGATGGGGGTATGTCCCGAGGGGTGACGCGCCGCCGTCGGCCTGCCAGAAAAGGGCGTGGTTTCGTTGAAATGCCCCCTCGTTCTGCTGCTTGCGACCGCCCTGCTGCTGGCGGGCTGCGGTGGCCGGCCGAAGATTCGCGGGGCCTCCGCGCCGCCCGACGATGCGCGCGCCTATCGCCAGTGCATGGCGGAATTCGGCAAGCTGGACGTGAAGATCGATCCGCTGCCCGATCGCAATTTCGCCAGTGGCTGCTCCGCGACTCATGCGGTGAAATTGGTCGCGATCGGTATTCCCGTCACCAATCTGGGGGCGATGAAGTGCATGACGGCGCTGCCCTTCACGCTCTGGGTGCGCGATACGGTGACACGACAGGCACAGGCGATCCTCGGCAAGCCGGTGGTGAAGATCGAGAGTTTCGGCACCTTCGCCTGCCGGCCGAAGAATGGCGTGAAAGGAGCCGATCTGTCGGAGCATGGCCGCGCCAATGCGGTGGATATCAGCGCCTTCGTGCTGCAGGGCGGCCAGCGGATCACCGTGCTGAAAGACTGGAACGGGCCCGATCCCAAGGCGCGCGCCTTCCTGCGCGCCGTGCATCAGGCCGCCTGCCGCCGTTTCTCGGTGGTGCTGGGGCCGGACGCGAACGCCTATCATCGCGACCATCTGCATTTTGACATGGGCAAGGGGCCATATTGCCGCTAACCACGCCCGTTTTTCGGCGGAGCGACACGCCGCCCCGAGAGGTTTCGATATGGCCAAGAAAAAGCAGGACCTGCCCCAGCGCGTCTTCACGAAGGCGAAGGACGATGCCGATGCCGCACGCTCGGCCGGCGTGCTCCCGCAGACCTCCGACTCCGCCTATCGCCTGGCCTATACCGACAGCGAATTCCTGCTGCGCGACGATCTGCGCCCGGTGCGCTTCCAGCTCGAACTGCTGAAGCCGGAGCTGCTGCTGGAAGAGGCCGGCATCGGATCGACCTTCGTGGTCTACGGATCGGCGCGCATTCCGGCGCCGGACAAGGCGGACGCGATCGTCGAGGCCGCCAAGACCGACACCCAGCGCCGCATCGCCGAGCGGCTGAAGGCCAAGTCCCATTATTATGAGGTGGCGCGCGAGCTGGCGCAGATCGCCAGCCGCGAGGGCGGCGAGGAGGACGGCAAGAAGCAGTTCGTCGTCTGCTCGGGCGGTGGCCCCTCGATCATGGAAGCGGCCAATCGCGGCGCGCGCGATGTCGGTGCGGAGACGGTCGGCCTCAACATCGCGCTGCCGTTCGAGCAGGCGCCGAACGATTATGTGACGCCGCACCTGAGCTTCAACTTCCACTATTTCGCGCTTCGGAAGATGCACTTCCTGATGCGCGCGCGCGCGGTGGCGGTGTTCCCGGGTGGCTTCGGCACGTTCGACGAATTCTTCGAGCTGCTGACTTTGATCCAGACCGGCAAGATGGCGGTGGTGCCGATCCTGCTCTACGGCAAGGACTTCTGGACCAAGGTCGTCGATTTCGACGTGCTGGTGGAAGAGGGCGTGGTCGCGCCGCAGGATCTGGACCTGATCCACTATTGCGAAACGGCCGAGGAAGGCTGGGCGCACGTGCAGGATTATTATCAGCGTTATACCGAGAAGCGCTTCCGCAAGGGCCGCGGCGAGAAGCATTGAGCGCGCGCCGGGCCGATCCGGACCTCGTGACGGCGACGGTGACGGTGGCGGAACGGGCGGCTATTCACAGCCGCGTGTCCGCTCCCCTGCGTCTCGATCTCGACGGCGATGCGCTCGTCGCCAACTGGCGCTGGCTGGGTGCGCGCGTTCCGGATGCCGCCTGCGGAGCGGCGATCAAGGCCAACGGTTACGGGCTCGGGGCTGCGGCCGTGATGTGGCGCCTGGCCGATGCCGGGTGTCGCGACTTCTTCGTGGCGACATGGGCCGAGGCGGAGCGGCTCGGGCCACTGCCCGAGGGCGTGACGCTGTCCGTTCTCCACGGCGTGCGCGCGGAGGATATGGGCGTGGCGCTCGCGCATCCGGCGCGGCCGGTGCTGAACAGCGTCGATCAGGTGCGGCGCTGGCGCGAAGCGGGCGGTGGCGCGTGCGACGTGATGGTCGATACGGGCATGAACCGGCTTGGGATCAGCGCGGCCGAGGCGACATCCGGGCTGCTCGACGGGCTCGCGATCGAGACGGTGCTGAGCCATCTCGCCTGCGCTGATGACCCGAACCATCCGCTCAATGCGCGACAACTGGCCGATTTCGCGGCGCTGGCCGGCAGGGTCGGCGCGCGGCGGCGCAGCCTCGCCAACTCGGCGGGTATCCTGTTGGGCGCCGACTATGGCTTCGATCTCGTTCGGCCGGGCATCGCGCTCTATGGCGGCGTTGCCGGGCCGGGCGGTGAAAGCGTGACGCCGGTCGTGCGGCCGATGGCGCAGATCCTGCAGATGCGCGACGTGCCGGAAGGGCAGGACGTGGGCTATGGCGCCACCTGGGCGGCCGGGCGGCCGACGCGGGCGGCGATCCTCAACGTCGGTTATGCCGATGGCTTCCTCCGCGCGCTCGGCGCGTCCGGCTTCGGGCGGCTGGGCGACGCGATCCTTCCCGTGATCGGTCGCGTCTCGATGGACCTGCTCACGCTGGACGCGACCGGGGCGCCGGATGCGCGCGAGGGGGACTGGGTGGCGCTGGATTTCGATCTGCCGCGCGTTTCGCAGGCGAGCGGCCTCTCCCAATATGAATTGCTGACCGGCCTGGGCAGCCGTTTCGAGCGCCGCTGGTGCTGAAGATGGGCGCGGCCGGTCGCGCTTTTGGGATAAGCTGTTGCGGTGGCGTGGCGCGCGCCGCTATGCGCGGACGCTCATGATCTCCGCTCCGCTCAAAGCCCTGATCTATTTCTTCGCTGCGATCGGCCGCAGCGTGATCGGCCTGATGGCCGGGATCGGTCGTGCCGCCGCCTTCACGGGCAAAATCATCGTGCGCGGCCTGACGCCGCCTTATTATCCGGCGCGCTTCGCCGAGCAGATCGCGCATATCGGCTGGTTCTCGCTGCCGGTGGTGGGGCTGACCGCCATCTTCACCGGCGCGGCACTGGCGCAGCAGATCTATACGGCCGGCTCGCGCTTCTCCGCCCAGTCGACCGTGCCCGCCGTCGTCGTGATCGGCATCGTGCGCGAGCTGGGGCCGGTGCTGGTGGGGCTGATGGTGGCGGGGCGCGTCTCCTCCGCCATGGCCGCCGAGATCGGCACGATGCGCGTGACCGAGCAGTTGGACGCGCTCGCGACGCTGCGCACCGACGCCTATCGCTATCTGATGGCGCCGCGCCTGTTCGCCGCCGTGATCGCGCTGCCCCTGATGGTGGTCGTCGCCAATGCGATCGGCATCTTCGGTGGCTGGCTGCTGGCGGTGCAGAAACTCGGCTTCAATTCGGCCAATTATCTCGCGGTCACGCGCCGTTTCGTCAGCTGGGACGATTTCCAGATGGCGTTGGTGAAGGCGGCGGTGTTCGGCTTCTTCATCGCGCTGATGGGCTGCTATCAGGGCTATCGCGCGGGGGGCGGCGCGGCCGGCGTCGGCAATGCCACGCGCACGGCGGTGGTGTCGGCCTTCATGCTGATCCTCGGCTCCAACTTCCTCATCACCGCGATGGTGTTCGGCTGATGGCCGACGCGAAGATCATCCTCGACGGGGTCTGCAAGGCCTTTGGCGGGCGGCGCGTGCTCGACGGGATGAACCTGTCGGTGGAGAAGGGCGAGAGCCTGGCGATCATCGGCCAGTCGGGCAGCGGCAAGTCCGTGACGCTCAAGTGCATCCTCGGCCTGATGCAGCCGGATGCCGGATCGATTCTGGTCGACGGCGAGGAGGTCGTCGGCGCGTCGGGGGCGAAGCTGGAGCGGATCCGCGCCAAATTCGGCATGCTCTTCCAGGGATCGGCCCTGTTCGATTCGATGCCGATCTGGCGCAACGTGACGTTCGCGCTGACGCACGGGCAGCGCAAGGACGGCGCGCGGATGCGGAAGATCGCCGAGGAGAATCTGGAGCGCGTGGGGCTCGATTCCAAGATCCTGGATCTGCGGCCGAGCGAGCTTTCGGGCGGCATGCAGAAGCGCGTGGCGCTGGCCCGCGCGATCGCGCCGCGCCCGGAGATCATCTTCTTCGACGAGCCGACGACGGGCCTCGATCCGATCCGCGCCGACGTGATCAACGATCTGATCGTCAGCCTCGTCGACGATCTGGGCGTGACCGCGCTGACGATCACGCACGACATGGCCTCCGCCCGCAAGATCGCGCACCGCGTGGCGATGCTCTATCAGGGCAAGATCATCTGGCGCGGACCGCGCGACCGGCTGTACGACAGCGGCAACCCCTATGTGGATCAGTTCGTTCAGGGGCGAGCCGAGGGGCCGATCACCTGAGATCACGCCCAGGCGGGAGAAGCAGTCATGATCGGACGGGACGTTCCCGATATCGTGTTCAAGACCCGCGTGCGCGACGAGACGGTGGAAGGGCCCAATCCCTTCCGCTGGCAGGATGTGGCGACGGGCGAGATCTTCGCCGGCAAGCGCATCGTCGTCTTCTCGCTACCCGGCGCCTTCACGCCCACCTGCTCGAACGAGCAATGCCCGGCCTATGAGCGGCTGCACGACCGGTTTCTCGCGCATGGCGTGACGGACATCTACTGCATCTCGGTCAACGACGCCTTCGTGATGTTCCAGTGGGGCAAGCATCTGGGCGTGACCAAGATCCGCCTGCTGCCGGATGGCTCGGCCGATTTCACGCGCCGCATGGGCATGCTGATCCGCAAGGATCATGTCGGCTTCGGCGAGCGATCGTGGCGCTATGCGATGATCGTCGACGACGGCAAGGTCACCGCCTGGTTCGAGGAGCCGGGCATCAACGACCAGGGTCTGGACGACGATCCGTATGGCGAGACCGCGCCCGAAAAGCTGCTCGCCTGGCTGGAAACGCATCCGGCCTGAGAAAATCGCCCGCGCCAGGCGATAGACCGCTTGAGAAGATGGGCTTTTCCCCTATCCGCCGATCCTGTTAGCGGGTGGGCATGACGGGAGGCGACATGCGGCGTTCTGGGGAAATGATGGTCGGGATCGCGCTGGCAGCCAGTCTGTCCGCGCCGGCGATCGCGCAGGAACGGCCCGTGCCTTACTGGGCGTCCGTGACGGCTGGGCAGGCGATGATGCGCTCCGGCCCCGATCGCTCCTATCCGGGCATCTGGCTCTACAAGAGGCGCGATCTGCCGGTGCGCGTCGTGCAGGTGCACGGCGCCTGGCGGCGCGTGCAGGACATGGACGGCGCGACCGGCTGGATGCTGGCGATCCTGCTCTCCGCCCGGCGCACCGCGATGGTCTCCGGCGGCTTCCACCCGATCCGGTCCGAACCGAGCCAGGATGCGCGGCTGCTGTGGCAGGCGGAATCGGGTGTGGTCGGCCGGATCACCAAATGCGACGGCAACTGGTGCCATATCGAGATCGGCGATCGGGCCGGCTGGATCGAGCAGAGCGGCCTCTGGGGCACGGATCCGGCGGAGCGGGTGGAGTAGAGGCCGAGCGCAAACCGCCGGCGATCCGCCGATCGGGACAAGAAAAAGGGCGCCGCGACCGAGGTCGCGACGCCCTTTTTCTTGCGTGCCGCACTTCCGGCGTTCGGGGCGGGGCCGAAGCCCCGCCCTCCACGGATCAGAAGGTGAAGCGAGCGCCGACGCGGACCGTGTAGAGCGACGATCCGTTGAACAGCACCAGCTGGTCGGCCAGGTTCTGCTGGGTGGTGGCACCCGAGTAGCGATACTGGGCGCAGCTGTTGCCGCCGCTGGCGACGCAAGCGACCTGAGCCACCGACTTCGAATAGGGGAAGGACGAACGCAGCGTCTGACCCCAATCGTGGTTCAGGATGTTCAGGAAGTTCTCGACGTCCGCGAACACGGAGATGCGCGAGCGACCGACGAAGGTCGGGATTTCCTGCTCCAGGTGAAGATCGATCTTCGTGAACCACTTCGAGTTGAACGCGTTACGCGGCGCAACCTTGCCGCGATACTTGCTCAGTCCGCTCGAGTTGATCAGGTTCTCGATCGCCGTCTGCGTCGCCGCATCCGCATAGATGACCTTCGGATCGTTCACAGTCGGCACGTAGAACAGGTAGCGGCTGTTGGAGCCCACCGTGCCGAACACGGTGCTGCGCGCCGAGTTGCAGCAGCTGCCGTCTTGGAACGTGTAGCTGTAGGGCGAGCCGATACGGGTCTGACCGAAGATGTCGAGACGCGTCTTGTAGTCCTGGAAGAAGGAATGCTCGAACGAGACGTTATACTTGAAGCTGTAACGGACTTCGTCGTTCGAGTGGCCATAGGCGCCGCCGTTCGGATCGAAATACGCGCCGTTGCCGTAGTTGGACGAAGCGACCGACGAGGTCAGAGCCTGCTGGTCCTTGGCATTCTGGTACGTGAAGCTCGCGCCGACATCGATACCGAAATCCCAGTGCTTGTTCATACGGGCGACGAACACCCACGAACGGCCCTTGCTGGTGTTGCCGAGGACATAATCGCCCTGGGTGTCGGAGCAGGCCGTCGTGTTGTTGTTGCAGACCACGTCGAAGTAACGCTGGCGGCCATCCGGGGTCAGAGCGCTCGTGCCGGTGATCGGCCGGTTGCGGAGATCCT
Organism: Sphingomonas sp. AP4-R1; assembly: GCF_013113735.1. Taxonomy (NCBI): domain Bacteria; kingdom Pseudomonadati; phylum Pseudomonadota; class Alphaproteobacteria; order Sphingomonadales; family Sphingomonadaceae; genus Sphingomonas; species Sphingomonas sp. AP4-R1. The sequence goes on along the minus strand of NZ_CP053346.1, from coordinate 4,008,680 downwards.
GATACAGGAGGGCGTCACGCGTCTTCGAGAACAGCACGTCGCCGCCGAACACCCAGCCATCACCCAGCCGGCCGAAATCGGCCTTGTAGGTGGTCGACAAGGTCGCGCGCCACAGCGACGGCACCTTGAAGTTCTTGGCGAGGGCCGAGACGGCGCCTGCCGACGTCGCGGATGCGTTGCCGAGCGCGGCTACGCAGCCTGCCGGCAGGTTGGTGAGGCTCACGCCCCGCAGATTGGCGGCGCAAAGCGTCGACGTGTTCTGCGTCACGGTCGCCGGCTGCACGCCGCTCGCCGAGAAGCTGTTGCCGACATAGACGTCCGGCGTGCCGCCGCCGAAGATGCCGCCACCGCCGTGGAAGTTCAGGCGCGGCGTCGGCGTGTAATCGATGCCGAAGCGCGGCTGGAACAGCCCCTTGCCGTTGATGTAATAGGTGTTGGAGAAGCCTTCGCGCGCGATGAAGTTGTTATTCACTAGCGGGAAGGTGCTGCCCGCGAACATATCGTAGCGCGCACCGTAGGACACGGTCAGCTGCGGGCTGACCTTCCAGTCGTCCTGCAGACCGAACGTGTAGGTCTGGTAGCTGAACCGGGCGGCGGCGTCGTTCTGGTTGCCCGTCGTCGCATTGGTATAGCTGACGGTCTGGGCGATGCCGCGCTCGAACGCGTCGATCGTGTCGAAATAATAGGTGCCGCGCGCGCCGTTCACGAACAGGTTGTAGTTGTCGCTGTTCTGGCCATCGAGCAGCAGGCGGACGCGGTGGTTGCCGAAGGTGAAGCGCGTGACGAGCGAGGCTTCGAACGTCTTGACGCGAAGCACGTTGGCCTGCGCCGAACCCGGCGGGCCGACGAGGATCGAGCCGTTGTTCGAGGCGCACGACGTCGCGTTATTCTGCGTCACGCCGGGTGCGTTGGTGGTGTTGGTGAACGTGCCGGCGGCGATGCCCGCGGCGTCCGCGCTCTGGCTACAGATCGTGGCGCCGGCGGTGTTCGGATTCAGCGGGTTCTGGCCGCTCTTATAATCCTTGTAGAGGACGCGGGCTTCGGTCGAGACCGTCGACGACCAATCCGAGTTCAACTGGGCCACGCCTGCGAAGACGCGGTTCGGCTTGATATAGTCGTTCGAACCGGTCGGCAGGTTGCCCGTGCTGGTGCTGCCGAGCGTGAGGATCGAGTCCTTCGTGTAGATGCCGGTCAGGGCCAGACGCTGGCTGGGCGCGACGTTGAAGTCCAGGCGGCCGACGAGGCGGTCGTCCTTGTCGCCGTTGTTCGACTGGATGCCCTTGGTGTCGACGCCGTACACCGACTGGGCGGCGGCGGTGACGCGAGCGAGGCTCGCATCCGTGATGTTGAAGTTGTTCGGATAGGTCAGCGGCGTGCTGGCGCGGACGCGCTCGCCGGAGATCATGAAGAACACCTTGTCCTTCCAGATCGGACCCGACAGCGTCGCGCCGAAATCCTTGCTGGTGTAGTTCGGCACGGTCACCTTGCCGCGGGCATCGGTGCCGCCGGACGAGCCGACCAGGTAAGGCTTGGTGCGGTTGCCCTGCAGCTCATCCGAGCTGAACGTGTAGAAGCCGGTGCCGTGGAAATCGTTCGTACCGGACTTCAGCGTGGCGTTGATGACGCCGCCCTGGAAGAAGCCTTCGCGAATGTCGAACGGCGCAACCTTGGTTTCGAACTGGCCGATCGAGTCGAGCGGCACCGGGCCGCGACGCGACGGGAGCGCATCGGGGTTCAGGCCGAAGCTGTCCGTGATCGGCACGCCGTCGATCGTGAAGCGGTTGAAGCGCGGATTGACGCCCGCGAACGAAACCTGGCGGCCCGTGGACTGCGAGCTGTCGAGCGTGGCGAACGGATCGCGCTGCATCAGATCGCGGATGTCGCGGTTGACCGAGGCGATCTTGCTGATCTGGTTGGCGTTCAGCACGGTGGACGGCCCCATCGAGACGATGCGGGCGCCCTTCACACGGCTGGCGCTGACGACGATTTCCTGGCCGGCCTTGTCGAGCACGACCGGCAGCGAGAAGGCCTGACCGACGACGGTCGCGACGTCCGTGATCTGTGCCGACGAATAACCGTCAGCGTTCACCGCAACGGTGAACGGGCCGCCCGGACGCAGGCCGGAGACGGAAAAGCCGCCGTCGCCCTTCGACACCGTCGTCGAGATCGTGCCCGACGGGACGTGCGTGATCGTGACCGTGGCGCCCGCAACCGGGCCGCTCTCGGACGTCACCGAGCCCTGGATCGTAGACGTCGTCTCCTGTGCGTAGACCGCACTGGTGGCGAGCGCGGCAACCGCGCAGCCGACGAACAAATTCCTCATGTAACTGAATCCCCCTTGAACTTGGTCTGCGGGGCGCATGTCAGTCACCGATGACGAAACGATGACGGCCCGGCCCCCCAAGCGCCTGAATGGAAACTTTCTAAAACGGGCGGTGCGGCGCTGCAACAAATGAGGTCCGGACCGGACCCGTTCATCGTCCAGCAATGTCATGTTTTTGTCATATGTTGCGCAATCGCCTCACCAAAGTGTCACACGGGCGCGTCGATCATGCGGCTTGCGGGAACATTTTCCAGCGGGCACGGCTATGCGAATCATGGTTGTGATCGCGAGCTACAATATCCGCAAAGCCATCGGCGCCGACCGGCGGCGCAGGCCGGAGCGCATCCTGGAGGTGCTGGCCGAGATCGATGCGGATATCGTCGTGCTGCAGGAAGCCGACCGCCGCTTCGGCGAGCGGGAGGCGGCGATCCCCTTCCACATGCTGGCCGAGCATGGCCATTACCGCCCCGTGCCGATCGCGCGGCGGCAGGCGAGCATGGGCTGGCATGGCAATGCGATTCTCGTGCGCGAGGGCAAGGTGGAGATCGAAGCGTGCGACGCGCTGACGATCCCGATGCTGGAGCCGCGCGGCGCGGTGTGCGCGGATCTCCGGATCAGGGGGCATCGGCTGCGCGTGGTGGGGATGCATCTCGATCTGTCCGGCCTGTGGCGGCGGAGGCAGGCGCAGGCGATCCTGTCGCAGGTGGCGAATCCGGCGGACGGCGCGCCGATCGTGATGTGCGGCGATCTCAACGAATGGCGCCCGCGCCAGGGCTGTCTGCAGGATTTCGGCCTGCATCACGACAATGTGCCGCTGGGGCATACCTTCCCGGCGCGGCGTCCGGTGGGCAAGCTGGACCGGATGTTCGTGGGGGGCGGCGTACGCGTGGAGGAAGCGGGGGTGCACAGTTCGCTGACGGCGCGCACGGCCTCCGATCATCTGCCGATCTGGGCGCGGCTCAGGATCTGAGCTTGCCTCCACACCGTTTGTGCTGAGCGGATCGTAGCACCGTATTTCTTCAGCTCGACGATCGAAGAAGAACAGGCCCTTTCGGCTGCCTGCCAATGCAGGCGCTCAGGACAGGCTTCGACAAGCTCGGGGCGAACGGTTTATGGGCAAATCATGAGCGACCGTTTTGCCTCGATCCACGCCCAGGGCTTCGTGCGGGTGGCGGCCGCGACGCCGACCGCTTCGGCGGGCGACGTTTCCGCCAATGTCGCCGCGATCCTCGATCTGGCGCGGCATGGCGATGCCGAGGCGGTGGACCTGATCGTCTATCCGGAATTGTGCGTCTCTTCCTACGCAATCGACGACCTGCATCTGCAGGACGCGCTGCTGGATGCGGTGGAGGCGGGCATCGCTTGCATCGTCGAGGCGAGCGCCGGGCTGAAGCCGGTACTGCTCGTCGGCGCACCGGTCCGTCGCAACGGGCGGCTCTATAATACAGCGATCGCCATCGCGCGCGGCAGCATCCTCGGCATCGTGCCGAAGAGCTATCTGCCCAATTATCGCGAATATTATGAGAAGCGCTGGTTCGCGCCGGGCGTGGCCGTCGCCGGGCTGGAAATGACGCTGGCGGGGCAGGTGGCGCCGTTCGGCACGGACCTGATCTTCGCGGCGGAGGACCTGCCCGACTTCGTCTTCCATGCCGAGATCTGCGAGGATTATTGGGCGCCGATCCCGCCTTCGTCGCGCGGGGCGCTCGCGGGGGCGCTGATCCTGTGCAACCTCTCCGCCTCGAACATCGTCGTCGGCAAGGAGCGCGAGCGCGACCTCTATGGCGCGTCGCAGTCGGCGCGGACGTCTTCGGCTTATGTCTATTCGGCGTCGGGATCGGGCGAGAGCACGACCGATCTGGCATGGGACGGGCAGGCGATGATCCACGAACTGGGCTATCAACTGGCCCGCTCGGCGCGCTTCGATCCGTCGCCCGCGCTGACGATCGCGGATGTGGATGTCGGCAGGCTGCGGCAGGCGCGGATGCGCTTCGGTACGTTCAACGATTGCGCGCGCGCCGAGGGAGATCCCGAGACGGCGTTCCGGCGCGTGACCTTCGCGCACCAGCCCGACTTCGCCGATGTCGGGCTGCGGCGTGACGTGGCGCGCTTCCCGTTCGTGCCCGCCGATCCGGCGCGGCTGGACGAGGATTGCTACGAGGCGTTCAACATCCAGGTGGCAGGCCTCGCCAAAAGGATCGAATCCACCGGTGCGCGCACGCTTGTGATCGGCGTATCGGGCGGGCTCGATTCCACGCACGCGCTGATCGTCGCGGCCAAGGCGTGCGACCGGCTGGGTCGACCGCGCGATACGATCCTGGGCTTCACGATGCCGGGCTTCGGCACGAGCGACGCCACCTATGACAATGCGTGGGCGCTGATGAACGCGCTGGGCATCACCGGCGGCGAGATCGACATCAAGCCCGCCTCGCAGCAGATGCTCACCGACATCGGCCATCCTTATGGTCGCGGTGAGCCCGTCTATGACGTGACGTTCGAGAATGTGCAGGCGGGGCTGCGCACCGATTATCTGTTCCGCCTCGCCAATGATCGCGCGGGTTTCGTGATCGGCACGGGCGATCTGTCCGAGCTGGCGCTGGGCTGGTGCACCTATGGCGTGGGCGACCAGATGAGCCATTATGCCGTGAATGCCGGCGTGCCGAAGACGCTGATCCAGTTCCTGATCCGCTGGAGCGTGAAGACCGGCCAGTTCGATCCCGCGACGGACCGCGTGCTGGAGGCGATCCTCGGCACGGAGATTTCGCCCGAACTGATCCCGGCCGATGCGAGCGGCGCGATCCAGAGTACGCAATCGCGCATCGGCCCCTATGAGCTGCACGATTTCTTCCTGCATTATACGGTGCGCCACGGCCTCGCGCCGACCAAGATCGCGTTTCTGGCGTGGCACGCATGGAAGGACGCGCAGGCTGGGCTGTGGCCGATCGGCTTCCCGGAGGAGGACCGCAACGCCTACGATCTCGCCACGATCACGCGCTGGCTGGAGGAATTCCTGAAGCGCTTCTTCCAGACGAGCCAGTTCAAGCGATCGGCCATTCCCAACGGGCCGAAGGTGTCGGCGGGGGGGAGCCTTTCGCCGCGAGGGGACTGGCGCGCTCCGTCCGATGGCGTGGCGGCGTTGTGGCTGGATCAGTTGCGGTCGATTTGAGGCGGGGGGGTGGCTTTCGACCCGTTTACGGTCATTCAAAGTTTGTCCGATAATAGCCCGGCCAGCATGTTTCTCCGCTTTGTTATCTCGGAAATCGATCTAGGGTCCGGCAAGCGGCAAGGCGTCTTCCATGCGGGCGACGCATTGATGAGCAATAATGACCTTTCACATCGTGCCGCAGCAACGCTTCAAGACACGTTCGATTGGTTCAACGCCAATCTTCCACATCCTAATCGCTTTTCGCTGTCGGGGCGATCAAACCGCAAGGCTCAGGCGATAAGCTGGTTTCGGTCGACGGCCGTGGACCACATCGCGAGGATGCGCGACTACACTCGGGTTCTCGGCGAGAATGGAATTCAGACCGAGGTGTTGAAGACGCGCAGACCCGGTTACATCATCTACGAAGATGATTATCAGGTGGTGGCATATCCGTTTGCAGATACTTCTTGTTGATTGCTATGACCGCTCACCACCCATAGCGGTTATCTACATAACCCCGTCACCCCGGCCTTGAGCCGGGGTCCCGCCATCTTTGTCATGGCCAGAAAAACAAGAAGCGGGATCCCGGCTCAAGGCCGGGATGACGATCAAATATATGGCAGCTAGTTTATCATAATGGGGCGGCTTCTACCGCCCCGCCGGCATCAGCAGGAACCCGTCGTAAAGCAGCCGTCCCACATCGGCGAGGACGCGGTTGCGCTTCGCCGGATCCGCCACGCCATATTCGAACAGCGCGACCACCAGATGATGGCCGTTGGGCAGGGTCAGCACGCCGACATCGTCGGAGATGCCGGCGAGCGTGCCGGTCTTGTGCGCCCACGGCGTCTCCGGCGGCAGAAGGGCGGCCACGCGGGGCTTGCCGGTCTTGCAGCGGGCCATGATGTCGAACAGCAATTTCGTGTGATCGGCTGACAGCAACTGCCCCCGATGGAGCTTCGCCAGCAGGGCCGCCATCGCCAGCGGGGTGGAGCTGTCGCGCGGATCGGCATCGAAGGCAGGGTTGGGTGGCCAGATCTCGTCGTCCGTCTTCCACGGCTCGACCGGGGAAAATTGGGCGAGCGATTGCGCGTCGGTGAGGCCCGGCGTCATCGGCTTGTTGCCGTCGTCGAGGATCAGGCGCGCGATCGTGCGATCGGCGCGCTGGCCCTCGATGCCGGATGCCTTCAGCCATGCCGTGACCGCCTCGGGGCCGCCGACCGCGCGTATCAGCAGATCGGCGGCGGTATTGTCGCTGACGGTCAGCATCAGTTCGAGCAGGTTGAGCGTGGAGAGGGCGACGCCGGGGTGGGGCAATGTCTCGGTGATGCCCTCCGATCGCGCGCGCATCGCCTCGTCGAGCGGGATCATCTCGTCGAGGCTGTGTTTCCCCTGTTCGACCTGATGGAGAAAGGTGGCGGCGACCGCGATCTTCACCGTGCTGGCCATCGGGAAGCGCTCGTCGCCCGCGAACGAGAGCGTGGCGCCGCTTTCCAGATCGATCGCGGCGACGCCGAGATGGCCGGGCGCAAGCGGCGCGAAGCGGGCGATGGCCTGCTTCAGGGGCTCGGTGGGAGAGGGGGCGGGTTTGGCGAGCGCCGGCGTCGTGGCGAGCAGGCAGAGTGCGAACAGGCTGGTGCGCATGATGTCCCCCGATCGAGGGGCGAAGCTGGCATGGAGCAGATCACGCCGCAACGGCCGAACAGACCGTCATCCCAAACGTTTTTCCAAATCCATGAGATGCGCCGTTTGGAGGGGATCGCCCAAAGTCTTCCGTTTGTGCTGAGCTTGTCGAAGCACCGTCCTTGTTAGACGGCAGGGAGAAAGAAGAACGGCACCCTTCGGCTGCCTGCCAAGGCAGGCGCTCAGGGCAGGCTTCGACAGGCTCAGTGCGAACGGAGATTCGGGACATGGATCCTGAAACAAGTTCAGGGTGACAGGAGGAGGCGGCTTCAGTCCCGCTCGCTTTTCAGCGGCCTTGCCAGCAAGGCCTCGATCGCCTGCGTCACGGTCCAGTCGCCCGCGATCAGCGCGGCCACCGCCTCCGCGATCGGCATCTCGACGCCCACGGCCTTGGCCGCCTGCGCCAGGACGGGCGCGGTAAAGGCTCCCTCCGCGATCGTGCGGCGATCGGTGAGCAGGCTCGCCGCGCTCTGGCCCTGCCCGATCCCAAGCCCGAGCGAGAAATTGCGCGATTGCTCGGACGTGCAGGTCAGCACGACGTCACCCATGCCGGCGAGGCCCGCCAGCGTCTCGGGCCGGGCGCCGCGCGCGATGCCGAAGCGCGTCATCTCGGCGAAGCCGCGCGCGATCAGCGCCGCGCGCGCGTTGCGACCGAGCCCCGCACCCTCGACGATGCCGCAGGCGATGGCGAGGACGTTCTTCACCGCGCCGCCGATCTCGGCGCCGATCAGATCGGTCGAGCGATAGGGACGGAAGGAGGGCAGAGCGAGCCGCTCCGCCAGCGCCGCGCCCAAGGCTTCGTCCGGGCAGGCCAGCGTGACGGCGGTGGGCAGGCCGGCGGCGACCTCGCTCGCGAAGGTGGGGCCGGAGAGCGCCGCGATCGGCGCATCGGGGCAGGTTTCTGTGGCCGCGTCGGACATCAAGGCCATCGTCCGCGCCTCGATCCCCTTCGAGCAGAGCAGCAAGGGCGTGGAGCCGACGGGCGCGGCCTTCAGGATCACGCGCATGTGCTGGGCGGGCGTCACCACCAGAAGGGCGTCGCAGCCGTCCAGCTCGGCGATATGCGCGGTGGCGCGGATATCCTGCGAGAGCGGAATGCCGGGGAGGAAGGCGCTGTTCTCGTGCAGTTCGTTGATCGCGTCCGCCACGTCGGGCTCGAACGCCCAGAGCGTGACGGGGCCGTTCTGCGCCGCCACCTGTGCCAGCGCGGTGCCCCATGCGCCCGCGCCGATCACACCGATATGCTTCATGCCTTCACTCCGGCGCCACGCGCTTTTTCTGCGGAAGGGTCGAGCGGCCAGCGCGCGCGCGCCGCCACATCGAGCCTGTCATCCCAGCCCAACGCATGACGCTCGATCCCGGCCCAGGCGATCATCGCGGCATTGTCGGTGCAGAGCCAGCCGGGCGGCGCGAAGAAGGGCAGGCCATTGTCCGCCGCCAGCCGCTCCAGCGCGGCGCGGATCGCGCGATTGGCCGCCACGCCGCCAGCCACGACAAGCGCATTGGGCGAGTCCATCCGGCGAAGACCGCGCGCCGTGCGATCGATCAGGCAATCGATCACGGCCTGCGTGAAGGAGGCGGCGATATCCTCGGGCCGGTGGATGCCCGCGTCACGCGCGCGCAGCACGGCGCTCTTGAGGCCGGCGAAGGAGAAATGCGGCTCGGGCGAGCCGAGCAGGGGGCGGGGCAGCGGCACGGCGAAAGGATCGCCCAGGAGCGCGGCCTTCTCCACCGCCGGGCCGCCGGGGAAGCCGAGCCCGAGCAGCTTGGCGGTCTTGTCGAAGGCCTCGCCCGCCGCATCGTCGATCGTGGTCGCCAGCCGCCGGTAATCGCCGGGGCCGCGCACCTCCAGCAACTGGCAATGGCCACCCGAGACGAGCAGCAACGCATAGGGAAAAGCGAGATCGGGATCGGCCAGCCGGGGCGACAGCGCATGCCCCTCCAGATGGTTGATCGCGACCAGTGGCTTGCCGGTGGACAAAGCCAGCGCCTTGCCGGTGACGAGGCCCACCATCACGCCGCCGATCAGGCCCGGCCCGGCGGTCGCGGCGATCGCGTCCATGTCGGAGAGTTTGGCCCCGGCCTCGGCCAGCACGGCTTCCACCAGCGGGATCAGCCGCTCGACATGCGCGCGCGCGGCGATCTCCGGCACCACGCCGCCATAAGGCGCGTGCTGGTCCTCCTGCGTGGCGATGCGTTGCGCGAGGACGCGGCGCTGATCGTCGACGATCGCCGCCGCCGTTTCGTCGCAGGAGGATTCGAGGCCGAGAACGAGCATGCGCGCCGCATAGAAGCTGATCGCGCGCGGGGGAAGCATCGGGGCTCCGAGGGCCCGATCCGCTTTTCCGTCACGCCGTTACATTCGTTTACTCGGAGGTTCGGGCGGGTCGGGTCAGAGGCTTCCCAGCGGACGGGGCAACCCGGTCGCATCAAGGAGTTGAGTGAAGTGTTTGATGTACGGAACGGTCCGGCACGCCCCAATATGATGCCTTTCGCACTCTGCGGTGGCTTCGCGATGTGGATGCTGGAAATCGCCGCCCGACATCTGATCTGACCCGGTCGCAAGACCGGACCTCATGGTCGGGGGCTCTGCATCTCCCACCCCGCGTAGTCCCCGGCCAACCCTTTCCGCCCTCACCGGCACCAGCATTGCCCAGCGCGGTACGCGGCGATGCTTTCCTTCCACCCGGTCGCGTCAGGCGTTCCGGTCAGGCCAGCTCCACCGGGCTGACTTCGTAGGCGGCGGCGCGCAACTCGGCGATCAGGCGATCGAGATGCGCCTGATTGCGCGTCTCGCATTCCACATCCAGGCTCAGGCCCTTCGCCGGCAGATTGGTGAAGATGCGCTGGTGCGACAGCTCCAGGATGTTCACGCCTTCCTGATCGAAGATCCGCGCCACGTTGAACAGCGCGCCCGGCCGATCCTGCAGGCGGATCCGCAGCCGGGCGAGCCGGCCCGAGCGCGCCAGATCGCGCAGCAGCACATTGGCGAGCAGGCGCGTGTCGACATTGCCGCCGGTGAGGACGAGGCCGACCGTCTTGCCGGCGAATTTTTCCTTGTGCGCGAGCAGAGCGGCAAGGCCCGCCGCGCCCGCACCCTCCACCACCGTCTTCTCGATCTGCAGCAGCAGCGAGAGCGCGCGCTCCATGTCGCGTTCGGAGACGAGGACGATATCGTCCACCTTGTCGCGCACGATCTCGGAGGTCAGCGTGCCGGGCTGGGCGACGGCGATGCCCTCGGCCAGCGTGTCCCCGCCCACGGGCAGGTGGCCGCCGTTGATGCGGTTGATCATCGACGGATAAAGCTCGGCCTGCACGCCGATCACGTCGATCGCGTGATCGGAGGCCTTGGCGACCGTCGAGCAGCCAGAGATCAGCCCGCCGCCGCCGATCGGCACGACGAGGCAGTCGATCGTCGGGATTTCCTCCAGCATCTCCAGCGCGACCGTGCCCTGACCGGCGATGATGTGCGGATCGTCGAACGGATGGACGAAGGTCAGCAACTGCTCGGCCTCGACCAGCCGCGCATGGGCATAGGCCTCGTCGAAGCTCTCGCCGTGGAGGATCACCGTCGCGCCGTGATTTTCGGTCTGCTGCACCTTCACGGTCGGGGTGGGCTTGGGCATCACGATCGTGACCGGGATGCCGAGCCGGCGGCCATGATAGGCGAGGCCCTGCGCGTGATTGCCGGCGGACGCCGCCACCACGCCGCGGGCACGCGCCGCCTCGTCCAGCTGGAGCAGTTTGTTCAGCGCGCCGCGCTCCTTGTAGGCGGCGGTGAACTGGAGATTTTCGAACTTCAGATAGACGGTCGCGCCCGTCAGCTCCGAAAGCGTGCGGCTGAGCAGGGTCGGCGTGCGCACGATCGAGGGCTGGACGCGCATCGCCGCCGCCCGAATATCCTCCATCGACACCAGGGGGGCGGGGAGAGGGTCGGATTTCTGCAGCGTAGCCATTGTCGGGCCCTACAGGCTCTTTCGGGTGATTTGAACCCTGATGCGCGACGAAGGACGCTGGCGCCCGGCTCCGGCCCGCTTTATGCGCTCTGTCCATGGCCAAGATCGCATATATCGGCCTCGGCGTGATGGGTGGGCCGATGGCGCGCCACCTCCTCGCCAAGGGCCACGACGTCACCGTCTACAACCGTACCGCCGAGAAGGCCGAGCAATGGGTCGCCGCCAACGGCGGTCGCTCGGCGCCGACTCCGGCGGCCGCCGCCGAGGGCGCGGATGCGGTGTTCAGCTGCGTCGGCGCGGATGCCGATCTGGAAGACGTCACGCTGGGCGAGGCCGGCGCCTTCGCGGCGATGCGCGAGGGCGCGTTGTTCGTGGACCACACGACCGTCTCCGCCAGGATCGCGCGGCGGCTGGCCGGGGAAGGCGAGGCGCGCGGCCTGCTGGTGATCGACGCGCCGGTGTCGGGCGGGCAGGCGGGGGCCGAGAAGGGCGCGCTTTCGATCATGTGCGGCGGCACGATCGAGGCGCTGGCCAAGGCGCATCCGCTGATGGAGGCCTATGCCGCGCGGATCGTCCATTGCGGCAGCGCGGGCGCGGGCCAGCAGACCAAGATGGCGAACCAGATCTGCATCGCGGGCGTGCTGCAGGGCCTGTCCGAGGCGCTGCGCTTCTCGCAGGCGTCGGGTCTGGATACGGACAAGGTGTTCGAGGCGATTTCGGGTGGAGCCGCCGCCAGCTGGCAGATGCAGAATCGCTGGGCGACGATGGCCGCCGACAGCTTCGACTTCGGTTTCGCGGTGGACTGGATGCGCAAGGATCTCGGCCTCGCGCTCGAGGAAGCGCGCGGCAATGGTGCGACGCTGCCGCTCGCAGCACTCGTCGATCAATTCTATGCCGAGGTGCAGGCGATGGGCGGCGGCCGTCAGGACACGAGCAGCCTCGTCCGCAGGCTGGGGCGGTGAGCCGAGCCTTCCGGGCGTCGCTCCTTGCGGCCGCGACCTTGGTGGCGGCCGTCGCATTCCCGGCCGACGCGAAAAAGAAGGCGCCACCACCGCCCGAAATTCCGCTGACCGAACAGGGGCTGGTGGATAACGTCAACGGCTATACGCTGGACGACAAGGGCGCGATCGTCCGCTTCACCGGGCTGCTGATCAATCGCCAGGGCAAGGTCGCGCGCCTGCTGAAGAAGGAGGATGCGCGCCCGCAGCGCCCCGATTTCAAGCTGGACGGGCAGGGCCACACCTTGCTGCCCGGGCTGATCGACGCGCATGGCCATGTGCAGGGGCTGGGCGATTCCGCGCTCAGCCTCGATCTCTCCGCCACGAAGAGCCTGTCCGAGGCGCAGGCCAAGCTGGCGGCCTATGCGCCGGCCCATACCGGATCGGCGTGGATCCGCGGCGGGGGCTGGAATCAGGAAGCGTGGAAGCTCGGCCGTTTCCCGACCGCGGCCGATCTCGATGCGGTGGTGCGCGATCGCCCGATCCTGCTGGAGCGGATCGACGGCCATGCCGTCTGGGCGAACGGCGCGGCGATGGAGGCGGCGGGAATCACCTCCAAAACCAAGGACCCCGCCGGCGGCCGGATCGAGCGCGATGCGAAGGGCAACCCCACCGGCCTGTTCGTGGATGCGGCGCGGGCGCTGGTGGAGCGCGCCGCACCCGCGCGCCTGCCCCGCGAACGCGATCAGGCCTTCGCCGCCGCGCAGGACATCCTCCTCTCCGACGGCATCACCGCGACGTGCGACATGGGCACGAGCATCGAGGATTGGGAGGCGATGCGCCGGGCGGGCGATGCCGGCCGGCTGCGGCTGCGCGTGATCAGCTATGCCTATGGGATCGATCCCCTGCTGGCGGTGGCCGGCACCGGGCCGACGCCGTGGCTCTATGACGGGCGGCTGCGGATGGTGGGCGTGAAGCTGTTCGCAGACGGCGCGCTGGGATCGCGCGGCGCGGCGCTGAAGCAGCCTTATGCCGATGCGCCGGGGCAGAATGGCGCGTTGTTCAACGATGACGCCAAGCTCAAGAATCTGATGAGCCGGGCGGCGATGGACGATTTCCAGGTGGCGGTGCACGCCATCGGCGATGCGGCCAATGCCGAGGTGCTGGATGCGATCAACGAACTGTCCGAGACCTACAAGGGCGATCGGCGCTGGCGGATCGAGCATGCCCAGATCGTGGACGTGAAGGATCTGCCGCGCTTCGCCCAGCACGGCACGATCGCCTCGATGCAGCCGAGCCATGCCACTTCCGATCACAAGATGGCGGTGGCGCGGCTGGGGCCGGACCGGCTGGCCGGGGCCTATGCCTGGAAGACGATGCTGGACGAAAAGGTGCCGCTCGCCTTCGGATCGGACTATCCGGTCGAGAGCCCCAATCCGTTTCCGGGCCTGGCCGATGCCGTGACCCGCCAGGATGCGGCGGGCGACCCGCCCGGCGGCTGGCTACCCGAGCAGAAGCTGACCTTCCAGCAGGCCTTCGCCGCCTTCACCACCGGCGCGGCCTTTGCCGCCAAGGCGGAGGACCGGATCGGCAGCCTGGAGCCCGGCCATTATGCCGACTTCATCTTCGTCGACCGCGACCCCTTCGTCGTGGATCCGCAGGCGCTGCGCGAGACGAAGGTGACGGAGACCTGGGTCGGCGGGCACCGCGCCTGGGTTCGCAAGAACTGACGGAGCGCCCCGCGCGCTCTTGTATCGAGCGCGGTGGCGTCGCTTAACCTTCAGCCGGCATATTTGACCGTGCAGCCATAGGCCCGGCTCTCGGTGACGGCGACCTTGCGGCCGGCCTTCATGTCGCCGAGCGCGGCCAGCACCATATTCCGGGCAGAGGCGATATCGGCCGGGTTGGCGGTCGGCTTGTCGTCGATCCCGCCCTGATAGGCGAGGCGGCCGGCCGGATCGATCACATACATGTGTGGTGTCGTCTTGGCGGCGTACAGGTGGCCGACCTTGCCCTCGGGATCGAGCAGATAGGCGTTCGGGCTCGCCTTCTGGGCCTTCACGAAGGCGGCGGCCTCGGTGCCGTTCATATGGCCCTGCTTGCCGGGCGCGCCGGAATTGATCGTGAGCCAGACGACGCCCTGCGCCCCGGCGGCGCGCTGCGTCTTCTGCATGTTGCCGCTGCCATAATGCTTCTGCACGAAGGGGCAGCCGGGATTGTTCCATTCCAGCACCACCGTCTTGCCCTTGAAGGCGGCGAGGGTGACGGGCTTGCCGGCGGCATCGGCGAGCGTGAAGTCGGGCGCAAGCGCGCCGATCGGGACTTCGGCGGTGGCGGAGGTGACGGCGGGAGCGGCGATCGCCAGCATGGCGAGGCCGAGGATCGGAGTACGCATCGCAAGCTCTCCTCTCTTCTGGTCCCGCCGACTCGTCAGGCGGGCAGGGCCGCCAGCATGCCGGGTGTCAGCACCTGCGGCAATTCCCTGGGTTCGCCGCCGCCGGCCGGATACCAGAGATAGAAGGGCACGCCCGAGCGGCCGTGGGCGGAGAGGAAGCGGCTGATCGCGGGATCGCCGTTGGTCCAGTCGCCGACCATCACCGCCACCTTTTTCGCGGCGAAGGCCTGCGCCACTTCGGGGCGCTCGATCGCGACCTTCTCGTTGACCTTGCAGGTCAGGCACCAGTCGGCCGTGAAGTAGAGCAACACCGGACGCCCCTCGGCGCGCAGCGCGGCGAGACGGGGTTCGCCGAACGGCTCGTGCCCGGCCTCCGCCACCGTCGCGGCGGCGGGTGCGGTGTGCGGCATCACGGCGGCGATGGCACCTGCGATCAGCAGCGCCGGGACGAGCGGCCACCAGGCGCCGGTCTTGAACGCGGCCTGCCGCCGCCCGACCCACCACAGGCCGAAGACGAACACCAGAGCCGCCGCCAGCGCCGCCGCCATGCCGTCCACGCCCGCCTGCCGCCCGGCGATCCAGGCGAGGCCGAGGGCCGTCAGGAACATCGGGATGGAGAGGATGCGCCGCAGCCGGTCCATCCACGCGCCGGGCTTGGGCAGGCGATTGCGGAGCGCGGGCACGAAACCCAGCAGCAGGAAGGGGAGCGCCAGACCGAAGCCCAGCCCGGCGAAAACGGCGATCGCGGCGGGGGCGGGCAGCAGCACCGCCGTGCCGAGCGCGACGCCGAGGAAGGGGCCGGCGCAGGGAGTCGCGACGAAGGCGGCGAGCGCGCCGGTCCAGAAGGCGCCCGCCTTGCCGCCCTTGGCGGCGAGCGAGTCTCCGCCGGTGATGGCGGGCAGCTCGAACAGGCCGGCGAGGTTGAAGGCGATCGCGCTGACCAGCACCAGCAGCGCCAGGATCACGCGCACGTCCTGCAGCTGGAACGCCCAGCCCGCCAGCTGGCCGAGACCGCGCAGCACCAGCAGGATCGCGCCGAGCGCCACGCAGACCGCGACGACCCCGATTGTGTAGGCCACAGCCTCGCCGCGCGCATCCGCCTCCGATTTGCCCGAGCGGGCGAGGCTCAGCGCCTTCAGGCTCAGGATCGGGAAGACGCAGGGCATGATGTTGAGCAGCAGTCCGCCGAGGATCGCGCCGCCCAGCGCCACCAACGTGGCGACGATCACGCTCTGGTCGCGTCCCTCGCTCGCCCCGACCGCCGTGGCGGCGGCGACCGTGCCGGGGGTGGCGGTGAAGGCCACGCCGCCCTGCGGGCCGAGACGCAATACGCCCTCGACCGATCCGGGCTTCGCGCCGTCCTTCGCGGTCGCCTCGACCACCAGCCGATCGCCCTCGCGCGTCACGGATTGGGGCGCCGAATAATCGACGACCTTGTCGGTCAGCGGGAAGAAATAGGGCTTGTCGGTCGCGGCGGCGGCGGGAAGCGGGATCTCCAGCCGGAAGCTCTTGCCCGCAATCTGGAAATGGGCGGGGCTGCCGAGCGGGCGGGGCAATGCCGCGCGCCAATGATCGAAGCGCGCCGCCTCGGCGGGATCGACATGGCCGTCGCCCACCGTCAGCGTGATGGTCAGCGTCTTGGTTTCGGGAACGCAGACGGACGGGTTGCAGGCGAGCCAGTCCAGCTTGGCCTCGATCGGCAGCGTCGTGCCGGGCGCGATCCCCTTCGGCACATCGAGCGTGACGAGCATCGCATAATCATGCTCGTACACATAGTTCATGATGCCCGCGATCATCAGCGTCTCGGGCACCGGATATTGCAGCGGACCGAAGGCGAGGCGCTTGTCCGCCTTCCAGTCGACGAGCGTTTCCATGCCCGCGTCGCCCGGATTCTTCCAATAGCCGTGCCAGGTGGCGTCCGGCTTCATCGCGAAGGCCAGCGTGATGCGGGAGCCGGGAGCGGGCGTGGCGCTCTCGGCGACGAGCGTGGGCGTGATGTGATTGGTGGTCCCGAGCGCCTCCGCGCAGAGCGGCGCGGCGGAGACGAGGGCCAGGAGGGCGAGCAGAGCGCGGATCATGTCTGCGCCTCTAGCATGAGCGGGGCGGAGAGCGCGATGGCGAGGCGGGCTTTGCGGGCGCTGCGGAATGCGGGCTTTTCTTGACGGCCGAAAAGGAAAAGACGGGGCGGTGACACGAACGGCAGCAGGTCAGCGCCGGTCGCAGGCCTCGTAGATGCTGCGATTGCAGGCATCGACCTGCGCGCGCCAGCGGGCGAGCCGGCGCTGATAATCCGCCCGCGCATCGTCATAATCGGCGCGGGCATTGTCGTAATCGACGCGCGCATCGTCGGAGCCGTGACGATCGCGTTTCGTGGTGGCGCTGAGCGCCTGCTTGTTGAGCTGTTCGGTGCGGAGGCGGTCGAGCCGGTGCGCCTCATCCTCCACGGCCTGCGCGGAGGCGGCGACAGGAAAAAGCGCGAGCAGGGCGACGAGCCGGAGCATGCGGAGACTGTGTCCGGCGGCGGATTGCCGGGCGCTGAACGGGCGGCGCGGGAGGAGCGGGGGGCTGGCTCCATGAGGCGACGGTTTTTGGGGACGGGCGTTCGAGTGGCGCCGATTCAGGCCGGCGGGCGATCGTACCAGTCGTCGGGTTTCGGCATGTCCGTATCGGCGCGCGCGCCACGCTGCCGGCGGATCAGCGCGAAGGCCGCGCCGCTCAGCAGGATCGCGAGGACGAGGTGGATCGGGCCGAACTGGACGGGGAAGGCGAGGCCGACCTTGTTCAGCACGCGCAGCCCCACGAGGATGAACGCGATGGTGAGGCACAGGCCGATCGCCACCGCGAGCGAAAAGGCCGCCCACATCCTCCAGCGCGCGGGCATCAGCATCGCCGCACCCAGCATCACCAGCGCGACGACGAACGCCGTCAGCAGATTGGTGCCGAGGCTGGCGGTGAATTCCTCGACGATCAGGGACGGATCAATCATCGCGGCGCTTCCTTTCCGGCCTCGTCCGATCAGTCAAGGTTCGGGCGCAGCCAGCGCTCGGCCGTGGCCAGATCGACGCCGCGCCGCGCCGCATAATCCTCCACCTGATCCTGCCCGATCCGTGCGACGCCGAAATACTGGCTGTCGGGGTGGCCGAAATAGAAGCCGGAGACGGCCGCCGTCGGCAGCATCGCGAAGCTCTCGGTGAGCGAGATGCCGGTCGCGTGGTGCGCGTCCAGCATCTTGAACAGGGTCGGCTTGAGGCTGTGATCGGGGCAGGCGGGATAGCCCGGCGCGGGGCGGATGCCGCGATACTGCTCCTTGATCAGCGCCTCGTTGGTCAGCTGCTCGCCCTCGGCATAGCCCCAGAGCGCGGAGCGGACATAATGGTGGAGCCGCTCGGCAAAGGCCTCGGCCAGGCGATCCGCCAGCGCCTTCAGCAGGATGTCCGAATAATCGTCGATCGCGGCGCGGAAGCGGGCGAGGTGCGGTTCGATGCCGTGGATCGAGACGGCGAAGCCGCCGATCCAGTCGCCGTCATGGCTGATGAAATCGGCCAGGCACATGCTGGCGCGGCCCTCGCGCTTGGCGATCTGCTGGCGCAGGAAGGGCAGCTTCACATGGCTCTCGTCGGGCATGTGGACGATCACGTCGTCGCCTTCGCGGCGGCAGGGCCAGAGGCCGCAGACGCCCTTAGCGACCAGCCAGCGATCCTCGATGACCTTGTCGAGCATCTTCTGCGCGTCGGCATAAAGCGAGCGCGCGCTTTCGCCCACGATCTCATCCTCGAGGATCGCCGGAAAGTTGCCCGCCAGTTCCCACGCGCGGAAGAAAGGCGTCCAATCGATATATTGGCGCAGATCCTTCAGATCCCAATCCTCGAACACATGCACGCCGGGCATGCGCGGGCGGCCGGGCTTCAGGCTCTCGTCGAGCGTGAAGCTGTTGTCGCGCGCCTGCTGCAGCGTGAGCAGGGCGTTCTGCGGCTTGCCTTCGCGCGCGATGCGGACGGCTTCATAGTCCTCGGCGGTCTTGAGGACGAACGCGTCGCGCTGCGTGTCGCTCATCAACGTCGAGGCGACGCCGACCGCGCGGCTGGCGTCCAGAACATGGACGACCGGCCCCGTATATTTCGGCGCGATGCGGAGCGCGGTGTGGACCTTCGAGGTGGTGGCGCCGCCGATCAGCAGCGGCATCGTCATCGACGAGCGCTGCATCTCCTCGGCCACCGTCACCATCTCGTCGAGCGAGGGGGTGATCAGGCCGGACAGGCCGATCATGTCGGCGTCATTCTCGTTCGCGGCCTTCAGGATGTCGGGCCAGGGGACCATCACGCCGAGATCGATCACGTCATAGCCGTTGCACTGGAGCACGACGCCGACGATGTTCTTGCCGATATCGTGCACGTCGCCCTTCACGGTCGCCATGATGACGCGGCCCTTGGCGCGCGCGCCCTCCTGCTTCTCCGCCTCGATATAGGGGAGGAGGTGGGCAACGGCCTTCTTCATCACGCGCGCCGACTTCACCACCTGCGGCAGGAACATCTTGCCCGAGCCGAACAGGTCGCCGACGACGTTCATCCCGTCCATCAGCGGGCCTTCGATCACCTCGATCGGGCGGCCGCCGCGATCGAAGATCTGCTGGCGGGCCTCCTCGGTATCGGCCACGACATGCGCGTCGATGCCTTTCACCAGCGCATGTTCGAGGCGCTTCACCACATCCCAGCCGCGCCATTCCTCGGCGGCCTTCTCCGCCACGGCATCGGTGCCGCGGAAGCTCTCGGCCAAAGCGACGAGGCGCTCGCCGGCATCGGGATCGCGATTGAGGATCACATCCTCGCACGCCTCGCGCAGCTTGGGATCGATCTGGTCGTAGACGTCGAGCTGGCCGGCATTGACGATGCCCATGTCCATGCCCGCCGGAATGGCGTGGTAGAGGAACACCGAGTGCATCGCGCGGCGCACCGGTTCATTGCCGCGGAACGAGAAGCTCAGGTTCGAGAGACCGCCCGAAATGTGGACGTGCGGGCAGCGGGCGCGGATCTCGCGCGTGGCCTCGATGAAGTCGACGCCGTAATTGTTATGCTCCTCGATGCCCGTCGCCACGGCGAACACGTTGGGATCGAAGATGATGTCCTCCGGCGGGAAACCGATGCCCATCAGGAGCTTGTAGGCGCGCTCGCAGATCTCGATCTTGCGCTCCTTGGTGTCGGCCTGGCCGGTCTCGTCGAAGGCCATGACGACGACGGCGGCGCCGTAATTCATCACCTTGCGGGCATATTTGAGGAATTCGGCCTCGCCCTCCTTCATGCTGATCGAGTTCACGATCGGCTTGCCCGAGACGCACTTCAGCCCCGCCTCGATCACGCTCCACTTCGAGCTGTCGATCATCACCGGCACGCGCGCGATATCCGGCTCGGCGGCGATGAGCTTCAGATAGGTGGTCATCGCATGGTGCGCGTCGAGCAGGCCCTCGTCCATGTTGACGTCGATCACCTGCGCGCCATTCTCCACCTGCGCGCGGGCGACATCGATGGCCTTGGTGTAATCGCCGGCCATGATGAGCTTCTTGAACGCCGCGGAGCCCGTGACGTTGGTGCGCTCGCCGATATTGACGAAGGTGGCGCGGGAGACGGTGGTGTCGGTCATTCTGTTCTCGCGCCCCTCCCGCTTGCGGGAGGGGTTGGGGGTGGGCTTGCTACGGTAGGGGTGGATGCCCACCCCCGGCCCCTCCCGCAAGCGGGAGGGGAGAATCAGGTCAGGCCGCGACCTCGAACGGGTCGAGGCCGGCGAGGCGCATCGCCGGTTTCGGGCTGGAGATCTTGCGCGGCGGAAAGCCCGCGACCGCCTTCGCCATCGCCGCGATATGCGGGGGCGTGGAGCCGCAGCAGCCGCCGACGACGTTGACCAGACCCTGCTCCACCCATTCGCGGATGAAGCCGCCGGTCGTCTCGGGCAATTCGTCATAGGCGCCGAGATCGTTGGGAAGCCCCGCATTCGGATAGATCATCACCAAAGCGTCCGCGATCTGCGAGATCACCTGCACGTGCGGGCGGAGCAAGTCTGCACCGAACGCGCAGTTCAGCCCGATCGTGAGCGGGCGCGCATGGCGCACGCTCGACCAGAAAGCCTCGACCGAATGGCCCGAGAGATTGCGGCCGGACATGTCGGTGACGGTCATCGAGATCATCACGGGGATCTCTGTGCCGCGCTCCTCCTCGACCTCCTTCACGGCCATGATCGCGGCCTTGCAGTTGAGCGTGTCGAACACGGTCTCGATCAGGATGAAGTCGGCGCCGCCATCCAGCAGGGCGCCGGCCTGATCCTTGTACACGTCCTTGAGGACATCATACTCGATCGCGCGATAGCCCGGATCGTTCACGTCGGGCGAGAGCGACAGCGTCTTGTTGGTGGGCCCGATCGCGCCCGCCACGAAGCGGGGACGGCCATCCTTCGCGGCATAATCGTCGGCCGCCTTGCGCGCGATCGCGGCGGCGGCGAGGTTCATCTCGCGGACGAGATGGACCGCCGCATAATCCTCCTGGCTGATCGTGTTCGCGTTGAACGTGTTGGTGGAGACGATGTCCGAACCCGCATCCAGATATTGGCGCGTGATCGCGTCCACCACGTCCGGCCGGGTCAGCACGAGCAGATCGTTATTGCCCTTCTGATCCAGCTTCAGATCGTAGGTGCCGCGATAATCGGCCTCCTGCAGCTTGTAGGTCTGGATCATCGTGCCGAACGCGCCATCGGTGATCAGCACGCGCTTGGCGGCTTCGGCCCGGAAGACGGCGGAGGCGGGGGAGGGGGTCATGGTCCGTTTCCTTGTCACCGCTTGGTTCGAGCAGCTTCGAGCGAAGCCGAGAAGCGTCCGTCGAGAACTTCTCGACTACGATCTCGGCAGGCTCGATCTCCGCTCGAAGCAAACGGAGGTGAGTTTTACGCCGCCGCTTCCAGCGTTCCGCCCGCCTTGGCCGGGCGTTTCCCCAGCAGGTGGCAGATCGCATAAGCGAGTTCGGCGCGGTTGAGCGTGTAGAAGTGGAACTGGCGGACGCCGCCCGCATAGAGCTTGCGGCACAGCTCGGCCGCGATCGTGGCCGCCACCAGCTGGCGGGCGGCGGCATGATCCTCCAGCCCGTCGAACAGGCGCGCCATCCATTCGGGCACGTCCGTATTGCACATCGCCGCCATCCGGCTGGTCGCCGCGAAGGTGGAGACGGGCATGATGCCGGGCACGATCTCCGCATCGATGCCGGCCGCCGCCGCCGCATCGCGGAAACGGAAGAAGGTTTCGGGCGAGAAGAAGAATTGGGTGATCGCGCGATCCGCGCCCGCATCGATCTTGCGCTTCAGATTGTCGAGATCGGCCTGCGGATCGGCCGAATCCGGATGGCATTCGGGGTAGGCCGCGACCGAAATCTCGAACGGGGCGATCGCCTTGAGCCCGGCCGTCAGCGCGGCCGCATTCTCATAGCCGCCGGGATGGCTGGCGAACTTCTCGCCCGCGCGCGGCGGATCGCCCCGCAGCGCCACGATATGGCGCACGCCGGCATCCCAATAATCGCGCGCGATCTGGTCGATCTCGTCCTTCGTGGCCTCGACGCAAGTGAGGTGCGCGGCGGCGGGAATGCCCGTCTCGCGCACGATCCGCGCGACCGTCTGGTGCGTGCGCTCGCGCGTGGAGCCGCCCGCGCCGTAGGTGACGGAGACGAAGCGCGGGCCGAGCGGTGCGAGCGTCTGGATCGCGCTCCAGAGCGTCTCTTCCATCTTCTCCGTCTTGGGCGGGAAGAATTCGAACGACACGCCGATATCGCCCGCGACATCGGCATAAAGCGGCGCCGACAGCGCGCTCTGCGCCTCGTGCAGCTGGCTCAACGAAAGTCCCATCACGCAACGGCCTTCAGGTGGCGGCTCTCCGGGCGACGCTGCCCGAGCCAGAGTTTCACGGTAAGCTCCCCGCCGCCCAGTTCGCGGGAGGCGGCCAGAGCGAGCCCGGCGGCGGCGAACCAGCCTTCGATCTGCCCGTCGTCGAAGCCGAGACGGACATGGGCATCGCGCTCGCGCAGGTCCTCGCGGTCATGCGCGGCGAAATCGACGATCAGCAGGCGCCCGTCATCGCCCAGGGTGCGCGCGCCCTCGGCGATCGCGGCGGCGGGGGCCTGTGCATAATGGAGTACCTGATGGAGCACGACCGTATCGGCGCCGCCATCGGGGACGGGCAGGGCATACATGTCGCCCTGGCGCAGCTCGGCGCGCGACTGGCCGTCGGGCGCGACCTTGGCGCGGGCGAGGCGGAGCATCTCCGGGCTGCGATCGATGCCGACCGCGCTCGTGGCGCGATCGATCAGCAATTCGATCATCCGGCCCGTGCCCGTGCCGATATCGACGAGGCGGCCGAGCGGATGATCGCCGAGCAGATCGAGGATCGCGCCTTCCACCTGCGCCTCCGCCACATGGAGCGAGCGGATCGCGTCCCAATCGGCGGCGCGGCTGTCGAAATAGGCTTCGGCCGAGGCCATGCGATCGGCGCGGACGGCGGCGAGGCGCGCGGCATCGGCGATCGCCCAGCGCTCTGCGGCGGGATCGTCCCAGCCATCGATCGCGGCGAGCAGCGGGCTTTCGCGCGCGGCCGAGCCGAGGCCGAGGAAGATCCAGCTGCCCTCACGCCTGCGATCGCACAGATCGGCATCGGCGAGGATCTTCACATGACGCGAAACGCGGGGCTGGCTTTGGCCGAGAACCTGCGCCAATTCGCCGACCGACAATTCCATCTGGCGCAGCAATGCGACGATCCGCAGCCTTGTCGGATCGGCGAGCGCGCGGAAAACGGCGAGGGGCGCGGGCATCGTCCTGAAAATCCGTTGAAAAGCTCGTTGAAATCAAGACATAAAGATTTCTTTATATGTGGTCAAGAGCTTGTCCGGTGACGAGGGCTATGGCAGCGCCGGAGCATGAGCTCCCCCCGCCCGACTCCGCTGATCGCAGCGCTTTCCCTTTCGCTTCTGGCCGGCGGCTGCGCCACCGTGCCGGGACAGGACCGGCTCGCCCAGCGCGACCCGCTCGAAAAGTTCAATCGCGGCGTGTGGGGCGTCAACATGGCGGCCGACAAGGTCATCATCAAACCCGCCTCGACCGTCTATCGCACGGTGACGCCCAAGCCGCTGCGCAGCGGCTTCAGCAACTTCTTCAACAACGTGACCGAGCCCTGGTCGTTCGTGAACAACATGCTCCAGGGCAAGCCGAAGCGGGCGGTCCACAATCTCGGCCGCTTCGCGCTGAACACCACGCTGGGTCTCGGCGGCCTGTTCGACGTGGCGAGCAAGAAGGGCATCACGCCCGCTTACGAGGATTTCGGGCAGACGCTGGCGCGCTGGGGCGTGAATGGCGGGCCCTATCTGGTGCTGCCGCTGCTGGGGCCATCTACGCTGCGTGACGGCGTGGGATCGGTCGTGGCCTGGGGCGCCGATCCGGTGAATATCGGCATCCGCGAGGCGGATATCCCGAACACGGCCGCGCTCGCCTATCGTGGCGCCTACATCGTCAATGCGCGCACGCAGCTGACCGAGAGCGGGGGCGACGCGTTCCTGAAGAGCAGCCTCGATCCCTATGCGTCGGCGCGTTCGGCCTACCTCCAGCGTCGCCGCGCGGCGATCCTGGATCAGGAGGATTCGGCCGACGCGGGGCCGCCGGACGACGATGCGGCCGCCTCCGCCATGGACGCCAATGCGGCAGGGCCGGCCGATCCGGTCGACGCGGCGGCACCGGCCGCGTCTCCCGCCGGAACGCCTTCGGAACCGGCGCCGGCCGTAGCGCCGACCCCGGCCGAGCCGGCCCCGATCGCCCCGGCCACTCCCACGGCACCGGCCGAACCGCCCAAGTGATCCGTCCGCTTTCGTTGGGTCTGGCGCTGCTGCTGATCGGCGGTTGTCATCGCGCGAAGACCGACGCGATCCCGTCCGACGCGGCCGCCGAGGCGCAGGCCCGCACCTCCGCCAAGGCGCAGGCCGATATCGCGGCGGCGGAGCAGGCGGCGGGTTCACCGCTGCCGGTATCCGCGCGGAAGGCGAAGGTGGTGGAGGCCGCTGACAAGGCCGCGCCTGCCAAGGCGGATGCGGATTCGGCCGACGACAATGGCGCGCCCGATGTCTCGCTGAACGAGGCGTCTTCCCGCTGAACTGCTTCATCCTCCCCCGCCAGGCGGGGGTGGCGCCGAAGGCGACGGAGGGGGCGGTCAGCGACCGCTCTGCTTCCTCCCCCTCCGTCAGGCTACGCCTGCCACCTCCCCCTGGCGGGGGAGGATGATGAAAGTGGCAACCGACCCTCCCCAAACGACAGATATACACAGGTTCGTGACGTGCCGACGCGGGATGGCGTTGGTGAAGCCGCTCCGCTCGGCTACAGGCGCGGGATGCAACAGCCGGTCCGCATCTCCCCCTCGATCCTTTCCGCCGATTTCGCCAGATTGGGCGAGGAGGTGCGCGCGATCGACGCCGCCGGCGCGGACTGGATCCATGTCGACGTGATGGACGGCCATTTCGTGCCCAACATCACGATCGGCCCGGCGGTGGTGAAGGCGTTGCGCCCGCACACGACCAAGCCGTTCGACGTCCACCTGATGATCTCGCCGGTCGATTCCTATCTGGAGGCCTTTGCCGAGGCCGGCGCGGACACGATCACCTTCCATCCCGAAGCGGGACCGCACGCGCATCGCACCGTCCAGCGGATCAAGTCGCTCGGCAAGCGCGCGGGCATCTCGCTCAATCCCGCCACGCCCGCCAAGATGCTCGATTATCTGCTGGAGGATATCGATCTGGTGCTGGTGATGAGCGTCAATCCCGGCTTCGGCGGGCAGAGCTTCATCGAGAGCCAGCTCCGCAAGATCGAGGCGATCCGGAAGTCGATCGACAAGCTCGGCAAGCCGATCGACCTGGAAGTGGATGGCGGGATCGACGCCAGGACCGCGCCGCGCGTGATCGCGGCCGGCGCCGACGCGCTCGTGGCGGGCACGGCCACCTTCCGCGGCGGTCCCGACGCCTATGCGGCCAACATTGCGGGCCTTCGCGGGGCCTGATGGCCAAGGGCAAGGATGACGGCGAGAGCGGGCGCGACGTCGAGAAGCGACGGCTGCGCGGTGACGGCACGCGCGGGCTCTCGCTCACGGAGCGGATGAACCATCGGCTGCAGCGGCTCGCCTGGCGTTCGCCGCTTCACAAGATGCGGCTGAACGGGCGCTATCCGCTCCAGCTGATCGACGTGCCGGCCGATCCCATCCCTGGCCGCCCGCGCGCGGGCAAGGCATTGATCGAGGGCGCGATGCTGTTCGGGCAGGAGCGCGTGCCGCTGGATGGCCTGTCGCGCGGCGGGAACAGCGCGGGCTTCGTCGATTATCGCCACGGTTTCGGCTGGCTGCGCGATCTCGCCGCCGCCGTGCCGCGCGAGGACGGGGCGGAGATCGCGGAAAAGATCACGCAAGGCTGGCTCGCCGAGCATGCGCGCACCGTCGCCGATCCGGCGTGGCGCCCCGATCTGTGGGGGCGGCGCATCCTGATGTGGACGGCCTATGCGCCCTATCTGCTCAGCTCGCGCGACGAGGCGCTGCGGACATCCTTGCTCAACACGCTGGCGCGGGGCGCGCGGCATCTGGATCGCGCGGCCGAGAGCGTGCCGCAGGGCGTGCCGCGCATCGCCGCCTGGTGCGGCGTGATCGCGGCGGGCCTGCTGATTCCCGGCGGCGATCTGCGCGTGGCGCATGGCGAGGCGGGGCTGGCCCGCGCGCTGACGCAGGCGCTGCACGACGATGGCGGGCTCGCCGCGCGCGTGCCGGCGATGCAGCTCGATCTGGTCGAGCTGATGGCGCAGCTGCGCGCGGTCTATGAAGTGCGCGCGCGGCCGATGCCCGAGGTGATTTCCGGCCCGATCGCCAAGTCGGTGTCGGCGCTGGCGAGTGTGGTGCTGGGCGATGGTGCGCTCTCCGCGTGGCAGGGCGGCGGCCCCAATGGCGCGCGCGCCGTGGCATCCGCGATCGTGGCGACGGGCGTGCGTCCCGACACGGCCACGCCCGCGCGCGACTGGGGCTATCAGCGGCTGGAAGCGGGCGAGGCTCGCCTCGTGATGGATGCGGCCCCTCCGCCTTCGGGCGCGATGATCCGGGGCGGTTGCGCCTCGACGCTGGCCTTCGAATTTTCGGAGGGCGCGCAGCGGATCGTCGTCAATTGCGGGGGATCACCCGGCCTTCCGGCCGAGCTGGCGCAGGGGCTGCGGACGACCGCCGCCCATTCCACGCTGACGCTGGCCGATACCAACAGCACCGCGCTGCACGAGGATGGCTCGCTCGGGCGCGGTGTCGCCGAAGTGGAGCTGGAGCGGAGCGAGGCGCGCGAGGGGCTGATGCTCAGCGCCTCGCATGACGGCTATGTTCGCCGCCACGGCTTCCGCCACGAGCGCACCCTGCTGCTGTCGCCCGACGGGCGGACGCTGGCGGGCGAGGATCGGCTGGTGCCCGAGGGGCGCCGGCGCGGGCTGGCGGCGACGCCGTTCGTGATCCGCTTCCATCTCGGCTTCGGGCTCGAGACGGTGCTGACCGCCGACGCGCACGGTGCGCTGATCCGCCCGCCCGAAGGCGGCGCCTGGCAATTCCGCGCCGAGGCGGGGACGCTCTCGCTGGAGCCCAGCGTCTGGATCGATTCGCTCGGCCGCCCACGCGTGACGCAGGCGCTGGCGATCGCGGGCGAGACGCCGCCCGACGGCGCCGCGCTCGGCTGGTCTTTCCGGCGCGTGCGATAGGCCGTCACCCGCCCGTCGCGCTGGCCTCGATCGAAATCGGGCACTAAGCTCCCATCCGATAACCGACCCAACGACTTGAACCACAGGATGCCCCCTTGCCGATGAAGCGTCTCCGTAAAGCCGCCCTCCTGATCGCCGCGAGCGGCCTCGTCGTCCTGCCCGGCAAGGCGGCCGCGCCGCCCTTCGATACGCAGGCCAAGGTCGCCTACATGGTCGATCTGTCATCCGGCGCCACGCTCTATTCGAAGGAGGCGGATCTGAAGATGCCGCCGGCGTCGCTGGCGAAGATGATGACGGTCTATGTCACCTTCGATCTGGTGAAGCAGGGCAAGCTCAAGCTCTCCGACATGGTGACGGTGGCGCCCGAGACGTGGCGCAAGTGGCACGGGCCCGCAGCGGGATCGACCATGTTCCTGTCGGCCGGCGAGCAGGTGTCGGTCGCGAACCTGCTGTTCGGCATCGTGACGCTGTCCGGCAACGACGCCTGCGTCGTGCTGGCCGAGCATATCGCGGGCACAGAGCCGGCGTTCGTGGCGATGATGAACCAGAAGGCCAAGGAGATCGGCCTCAACAACAGCCATTTCGGCACGTCCAACGGCTGGCCCGATAACGGCGTCACCTACGTCACCGCGCGCGACCTCGCGACGCTGGCGACGGCGACGATCCAGAACTTCCCGGACATGTACAAGACCTTCTACAGCCGCCCCAATTTCACCTGGGGCAAGACGCTGGGATCGGGCGCGGACATCACGCAGGCGAACCGCGATCCGCTGCTCGGCCGCGTGGCGGGCGCCGATGGCCTGAAGACGGGCCATACCGAGGAAGCGGGCTACGGCTTTACCGGCTCCGCGATCCAGAACGGGCGCCGCCTGGTGATGGTGCTGGCGGGGCTCAACTCGTTCAATGGGCGCATCACGGAATCGGTCTCGTTCATGAACTGGGGCTTCCGCGCCTGGCAGTCCAAGCCGCTGTTCGCGGCGGGCAAGCAGGTGGACAAGGCGCCGGTGCAGCTGGGCGACGCCAACGAGGTGGGGCTGGTCGCGCCCAAGGATCTGACCGTGACGATCCCGGCGGGGCTCGATTCCACCGTGAAGCTGTCGGTCGCCTATACCGGCCCGCTTAAGGCGCCGATCAAGAAGGGCGATCATGTCGCCGATCTGATCGCGCGCACCGGCGACGGGCCGCCGCAGGTGATGCCGCTGGTCGCCGCCTCCGACGTGGGCGCGGCGGGCTTCTTCGGCCATATCGGCAACGGCGTGCACCGGCTGTTCGGGGGACAGTGATCCCCGGACGCTTCATCAGCCTCGAAGGCGGGGAAGGGGTCGGCAAATCGACCCAGTCGCGTGCGCTGGCGGCGGCGTTGCGCGCGCGTGGGCTCGAGGTGATCGAGACGCGCGAGCCGGGCGGCAGCCCCGGCGCCGAGGCGATCCGCACGCTGCTCTTGGAGGGCGCGGGCGACCGCTGGACGGCCGAGGCGGAAGCCCTGCTGTTCGCGGCGGCGCGCGCGGACCATATCGCGCGCACGATCCGGCCGGCGGTGGCGCGCGGCGCGTGGGTGATCTGCGATCGCTATGTCGACAGCTCGATCGCCTATCAGGGCGGCGCCGACGGCCTGGGTGAAGAGGCGATCCGCACGCTGCACGGGATCGGCAGCGGCGGGTATCTGCCCGACCGCACCTTGCTGCTGGCCTTGCCGGGCGAGGAGGCAGCGGCGCGCGAGGCCGCGCGCGACGCGGGCAAGCCCGATCGCTTCGGCGCGCGCGACGCCAGCTATCATGCGGCGGTGGCGCAGACCTTTCGGCGCCTGGCCGAGGCCAATCCGGTGCGCTGGCGGATCGTGGACGCCACCGGCACGGCCGAGACGGTGACGGCGCGGCTGGTGGATGCGATCGAGGATCTGGCGTGAGCCTGTTCGGGCATCAGGCCGAGGTGGAGACGTTTCGCGAGGCGGTGCTCTCCGATCGGCTGCATCATGCCTGGCTGCTGACCGGACCCGAGGGCGTGGGCAAGGGCACGTTCGCGCGCGCGGCGGCGCTCTGGATGCTGGCGCGCGCGGCCGGGCCCGAACCCGTGGGTGCGGGGTTCGAAGTCGATCCCCAGCACCGTGTCGCGCATCTGTTCGAGGCGGGATCGCATCCGGATTTCAGGATGTTGGCGCGGCTGACTAAAGATAAATTGGAGGAACTGGCGCGCTCCATCTCGATCGATCAGGTCCGCACGCTCCAGCCGATGTTCGCCACCTCGCCCAGCCTTTCGGCGCGGCGCGTGGTGCTGATCGACGCGGTCGACGATCTGGAGCGGTCGGGCGCCAACGCCCTTCTCAAGAATCTGGAGGAGCCGCCCACCGGCACGATCTTCCTGCTGGTGAGCCATGCCCCCGGCCGCCTGCTGCCGACGATCCGATCGCGCTGTCGCCTGCTCCGCTTCTCCACGCTGGAGGATGCCGACAGCGCGCGCGTGCTGCGGGCGGCGCTGCCGGAGAGCGACAGCGGCGAGATCACGACGCTGACCGCGATCGCGCAGGGCGCGCCGGGACAGGCGCTGCGCTTCGCCGGGCTCGATATCGCCGGGCTGGATCGCGCGATCGACCGGATTGCGCGGGAAGGGGACGCGACCGGCCTCCAGCGGCTGGCGCTGGCCAAGCAGCTTTCGGGCAAGGCCGCGCAGGCGCGCTACGAGGCCTTTCTGGAGCGCGCGCCGGGCCGGATCGCGGCGGCGGCGCGCGAGGGCGGCGATATTGAGGGCAAGGTGGCGCTGTGGACTCAGGCGCGCGGGATCGCCGATGGCGCGGTGCGGCTGAGCATGGATCCGCAGACGACCGTGTTCGAGGTGGCGGGGCTGCTGGCGAAGCTGGCGGGATAGTCTTCCGAAGCCGTCACCCCGGATCCTTCGGCAGGCTCAGGACAGGCTTGATCCGGGGTCCCGCTGCCTTTCGGACCGGGACGAGAAGAAGAAGCGGGATCCCGGATCACGTCCGGGATGACGAGGATGATGGCGCACGCTCCACCTTCCCCGATCGCGCATCAGCCTCTAGAGCGCGCGGATGGCAGACCCTTTCTACATCACCACCGCGATCAGCTATCCCAATGGCGCCCCTCACATCGGGCATGCCTATGAGGCGATCGCGACCGATGCGATCGCGCGTTACCAGCGGCTGGCGGGGCGCGACGTGCTGTTCACCACCGGCACGGACGAGCATGGCCTGAAGATGGCGCAGGCGGCGCGCAACCGGGGGATCACCCCCCTTGCGCTGGCCGATGAAATGTCCTCCCAATTCAGGCGGATGGATGAGATGTTGAACATCTCGTTCGATCGCTTCATCCGCACCACCGAGCCCGATCATTACGAAGCCAGCCAGGCGATCTGGCGCGCGATGGTGGCCAAGGGCGACATCTATGCCGGCCGCTACGAGGGCTGGTATTCGATCCGCGACGAGGCCTTCTATGGCGAGGAGGAACTGACCGAAGGCGAGGGCGGCGTGAAGCTCTCGCCGCAGGGCACGCCCGTCGAATGGACGGTCGAGGAAAGCTGGTTCTTCAAGCTCTCGGCTTATGGCGACAAGCTGATCGAACTCTATGAGAACAATCCGGATTTCATTCGTCCCGAAGGTCGTCGCAACGAAGTGATGAGCTTCGTGAAGGGCGGGCTGGCGGATCTCTCCGTCTCGCGCACCAGCTTCGACTGGGGCGTGCCGGTGCCGGATGCGCCGGGCCATGTGATGTATGTGTGGGTCGATGCGCTGACCAACTATCTCACCAGCACCGGCTACCCCGATCGCGGCGCACCCCATGCGCGCTTCTGGGATGCGGGCGCCACGCACATCATCGGCAAGGATATCGTCCGCTTCCACGCCGTTTACTGGCCGGCCTTCCTGATGTCGGCGGATCTGCCGTTGCCCAAACAGGTGTTCGGCCACGGCTTCCTGCTCAATCGGGGCGAGAAGATGTCGAAGTCGGTCGGCAATGTCGTCGATCCGATCGGCATGGCCGAAACCTACGGCGTCGATCAGCTGCGCTATTTCCTGCTGCGCGAAGTGAGCTTCGGGCAGGACGGCAGCTACAGCCATGAGGCGATCGTCACGCGCTGCAACGCCGACCTCGCCAACGGTCTCGGCAATCTGGCGCAGCGCTGCCTGAGCATCATCGCCAAGAATGGCGGCGGCATCGTGCCCGAGCATGGCGCACTGACACCTGCCGACGAGGCGCTGCTGGCCGATCTGCGGACGGCCGCCGAGGAAGCGGGCAAGGCGATGGAGGAGTTCGCGCTCCACAATGCGCTGGCCGCGATCTGGGGCGGCGTGTCGGCCGCGAACGTCTATTTCGCCGAGCAGGCGCCCTGGTCGCTGCGGAAGACCGATCCGGCTGCCGCCGATCGCGTCCTTTACGTGACGGCCGAGGCGATCCGCCAACTCGCCATCCTCGTGCGCTGGGCCATTCCGGCGAGCGCCGATGCGATGCTGGATCAGCTCGCCCAGCCCGAAGATGCCCGCGATTTCGCGGCCTTGGCGCGCCCGCTGGCCTCGGCTACTATTTTGCCGCCGCCGCAGGGCATCTTTCCGCGCTGGGTGGAGCCGACCTCACCGGCGTGATGCTCGAGGGGCGGATGTTGCGAGAGGGGTTGTTCGTCATATCATGATTGAGGCTATCGACTGGACGCGCCCGTGCGTCCTTCACGCCCGGTCCGACGTCGGATCGGAAATGTTCTTCGATTTCGAGACGCTGGGTGAAGGCCCGCTTTCGGAGATGGTCGCCAAGGTCGTCGCGATGAGCCCCGCCGAGCGGGCGCGCGTGATCGTGGACGTGGTGGGGCAGGGCAATCTGACCGTGGCTCAGGTGCTGGCCCTGGCGGAACGCCCGGATTTTCCCGGCGCCTGAGTCTTTTGGAGGCTGCTTCAGCGGAGCTGAAGCAGCGGCCGCACCAGCCCGCTCCCCCACCCGACCTCCCATAAGATACTGCCGTTGGGAGGCCGGGTGGGGGAGCGGGCTGGTGCGGCCTCCCACGAAGTGGATCAAAACGCCAAGAAGGCGGGTGACGTTCGGCGTCGTCCGCCTTATTTCGGCTGGCGATGTTGATCGATAGCCACTGCCACCTGAACTATAAGGGCCTGATCGAGGAGCAGCCCGCCGTGCTGGCGCGCGCGCGTGCGCGCGGCGTGACGGGGATGCTCAATATCTCGACGCGCGAAAGCGAATGGGGCGACGTGATCGCGACGGCCGAGCGCGAGCCCGACGTGTGGGCCTCGGTCGGCATCCATCCGCATGAGGCGGATACGCATCCCGACATGCACGCCCGGCGCCTGATCGAGGCGGCCGCACACCCCAAGGTGATCGGGATCGGCGAAAGCGGGCTCGATTATTATTACGACCATTCGGATCGCGACCGCCAGAAAGCGAGCTTCCGCGCGCATATCGAGGCCGCGCGCGAGACGGGCCTGCCGATCATCATTCACACGCGCGATGCGGAGGAGGATACGTTCGCGATCCTGAGCGAGGAAATGGGGAAGGGGGCCTTCCCCGCTTTGATCCACTGCTTCACCGCGAACGCCGATTTCGGCGCCAAAGTGCTGGATCTGGGCCTTTATATCTCGATCTCGGGCATCGTGACCTTCAAGAATGCCAAGGATTTGCAGGCCACGGCTGCGATCGTGCCGGAAGATCGCCTGCTGGTGGAAACCGATGCGCCGTTCCTGGCGCCGGTGCCGCACCGGGGCAAGACCGGCGAGCCGTCCTTCGTGGTGGATACGACGGCGTTCCTCGCGCAATTGCGCGGCACCGACGCGGAGAGCCTGAGCGCGGCGACGGCGGCCAACTTCTTCCGCCTGTTCACGAAAGCCACCTCAGGACCTGCGGCGTGAAGGCGGTCATGCTGGGCAGCGGCACGTCCTCGGGCGTTCCGCGCATCGGCAATGATTGGGGCGCGTGCGATCCCACGGATCCGCGCAACCGGCGCACGCGCGCGTCGATCGCGGTGATGAGCGCGACGACGACGATCCTCGTCGACAGCGGGCCGGACATGCGGATCCAGCTGCTGGCGGCGGACATCGGCGCGATCGATGCGGTGATCTGGACGCACGAACATGCCGATCACACGCACGGCATCGACGATCTGCGCCAGCTCTTCCATGCGCGCGGCGCGCCGATCCCGGGCTATGGCAATGCCGAGACGCTGGCGACGCTGAAGGAGCGCTTCGGCTATGTGTTCGCGGGCCGATCGGTCTATCCGGCGTCCGCCAGCGCGAACCTGCTGGAGCCCGACGCGATGATCGGCGACATCCGCATCCGCAGCGTGGAAATGCCGCACGGCGAGATCATGACGCTGGGCCTGCGCTTCGAACATGGTGGCAGGAGCATCGGCTATGCCACCGATTTTCATGTCATCACGCCGGAGATGGACGCGCTGTTCGCAGGGCTCGACGTGTGGATCGTCGACGCGCTGCGCCGCAAGCCGCATCTGACGCATCCGCATCTGGCGATGACGCTGGAGGCGATCGAGCGGCTGAAGCCCGGTCGCGCGATCCTGACGCACATGGACCAGAGCATGGACTATGCAACGCTGGCGGCCGAACTGCCGACCGGCGTCGAGCCCGGTCATGACGGGCTGGTCGCGGTGGCGGCGTGAACGAGAGCATGATCCTGTCGCTGATCGCGGGCGCGATGGTGCTCGTGCTGCTGGTCGGCAATCTCACGCGGCGGAACATGAAACCGGGCGAGAGCCTGAAGCTGGCGCTGATCTGGATCGCGATCATCGGAGTGGCGACCGTGGCGGTGACGCTGATCCAGCGCCAACTCTGATCCGGATTTTACATAATATATATTATCGAGATGAAAGATCGCGCTGGAGGCGCGCTTTCGTCTGTCGATACGCCGATGTCGCCCCTGCCGTCTTTCTCAGTCCGTTTGCACTGAGCTTGTCGAAGTGCGGTCCTTTCTTTGTGCCGTCGAATAAGAAGAACGGTGCTTCGACAGGCTCAGTACGAGCGGGTTTCGATAACTCCGATTAGCTCCAGACCGGCGGCGTGCCGATAAAGTCCCGCAGCGCCGTGCCGACGATGCGAAGCCGCGCCGATGGCTGGGCCAGCGCGCGCAACAGCCAGACGCCGGTGGGCTCGGCATTCCAGGGCTCGCCATCCAGGTCCAGCCGCTGCAGGCGCCCGGCCTGCACATCCGGCCCGACCACCCAGTCCGCCAGAAACGCGATGCCCATGCCGGCCAGCGCCGCCAGTCGCATCGCCTCGAAATCATCGCAGCGGAACATGACCGGGCTGATCGCCTCCGCGCCGCCGGGTTTGCAGGCGACATCGCTCCACCCCAGCAGATCGGCGCCGTGGAGCTTGTCGATCAGGCGATGCCCGGCAAGGTCGGCCACCGTCTGCGGGCGGCCGGCGCGATCGAGATAATCGCCGGTGGCCACGAGCAAACGGCGTTGATCGGCCAGCTTGGACGCGATCAACGTACTGTCGGTCAGCCGGCCGATGCGGATGACGGCGTCCAGCCGCTCCAGCACGGGATCCGCCAGCCGCTCGGTCAGGTCCAGTTCGACCGTCAGCTGCGGATGATCGGCCATCACCCGCTCCAGCGCGGGGATCACGTATCGCTTGCCGAAGGTCGGGAAGCAGGCCAGCCGGAGCGTGCC
This sequence comes from Sphingomonas sp. AP4-R1, assembly GCF_013113735.1. Classification (NCBI taxonomy): domain Bacteria; kingdom Pseudomonadati; phylum Pseudomonadota; class Alphaproteobacteria; order Sphingomonadales; family Sphingomonadaceae; genus Sphingomonas; species Sphingomonas sp. AP4-R1. The sequence goes on along the minus strand of NZ_CP053346.1, from coordinate 3,973,846 downwards.
GCCGATCGTGCCGCTGAAGGCGGACACCTCCGCATGCGTATCGGTCAGCTGATCGAGCAAGGGTTGCGCGCGCTCCAGCAGCCGCTCGCCCGCCTCCGTCATCGTCAGCGCGCGCGTGGAGCGAACGAGCAAAGGCACGCCGAGCGAAAATTCGAGCGCGTCGATCTGGCGCACCACGGCTGAGGGCGTCTGCCCTCGCCTGCGCCCTGCTCCTGAAAAGCTGCCATGCCGCACGACCTCGACGAACACCGCGAGATGCTCGGCAAAGCGGACATCCTTCATATGCGCTCCATCTTTGCCAAAAGCGCAAAGCCGTTTGCGAAAGAGCGTGCGTTATCATCGCCCGCCTGTCGAGCCATCTCCTGTCCAGCGACGAGGCACCCCGCCTCCCCGCTCCCCGAGCCAAAGGACATGACGATGAAAATCCTCGACCAGATCCTCTCCCAGTCCGCTTATTCGCACGCGATCGACGTGCCGCTGGCGCAGATCGATATCGCCGACTGGCTGTTCACGCTGCCGGAGGCTGAATATCTGCGCTGCTGCGTGCCCGATCATATCGCGGCGGGCACCACCACCACCGACGATGGCCGGCGCATGTCGATCAATGTCGAGCAGATCGGGTCCGGGCTGGTCGTCCAGCATTATGTCGCGGACGAGGCGACGCCGAGCTACGTGCGGATGAACTCGATTTCGGACGTGTTCACCACCAACGGGCGCACGCAGGTGAACGTCGTGTGGGAGCTGATCGCCGAGGATGCGGGCAACGGGCGGACGCTCTACACCAATCGCGTGACGGCCCACCCGACCGATGCGTTCATGGACTTCCTCGACCAGCATGGCATCGCATTTGCCGATGCGGCCGCCGCGCGTCAGGAAGCCGGCGCGGATCACAATCGTCGCGAAACCCCGATGTTTGCCGAGAGCATCGCCCGGCGCGCCAAGGCGAACGCCCACGCCTGAGCGGGCATGTCGGCACGACGCGACGGCTGCCCGGAGATGGCGGCCGTCGCGATCCTGTCGATGATGTTATGCCATGCGACTGGCGCGTGGTGCGCGGTTCACCTTCACGGTGAGAATGATCGTGGAGATGGCGAAGTAGAAGGCACCGAAGCCCGCATAAGGCGCCACCGTGGCGACACCGACGGGGGCCGCCGGATCGATCGCCTGGATCAGGAAATGCGCGCCGGCGAGCGCGGACTGGCCACCGCTCAGGATCATCGGCCATTGCGCGCCGGTCGAGCGCCAGCGGCGGACGCCCGTGGCCAGTTGCAGCAGCCCGGCCAGCGCCGCCCACACCCCGATCACGCCGATCGCCGCGTGGAAATCGGGTGCGGAGCGGACGGTCACGGCGATGGCGATCGTCACGATCGCACTCACCACGGCGTTGAACGCCTGCGTGGAATTGGCGCCGAATCCGCCATTGCGGCGCGCGTCATAGATATTCGCGACGCAGTCCCACGCCGGATAGAGCAGCAGCAAGGCGATCGCGGCGGGCGGCGAGGTCTTGCCGATCGTGAAGGCCAGACCGACCCAGACGGCCGAAACCAGCGCGCGGGTGAGATAATAGCCGCGCAACCAATGATCCGTGGCGCCGGTGGATGGGGTGGTTATGGTCGTCATCCTTTCGTGATGGAGAGCGGACGTGCGTCATCGATCGGGATCACACGATCCCGCTGCGTCGTCCGAAACTGGAATGTCGGGCGCCGGTCGGCGCGTGGGGCCTAGAGCCGGTATCCCCTGGGGACGAGCGCCCTCGCCCCGCCCGCCACGACGACGCCGGCGAGCGCATACCAGACGGCGATGTAGAGCGGATCGTTCGCCCGGCAGCAGAAGGCGAAGGCGAAGGCCCCCCAACTGGCCGAGGCGAGCCCCACCGCCAGCGCGCTCCCGCCGATATGGGTGGGCGCGGCCCGCCGCAGGATAAAGGCGAGCAAGGCGGCCATCGGCAGCGCGAGCAGGATGATCGAGACCATGCAGCCGAGCCCGTGCAGCGGCGCGAGGCGCTCCATCACGGGCATGTCGGCCGGCATGGCGGGCTGCACCATCATGCCCGTGATCGCCGCCAGCCCGGCCAGCCCCGCGACGATCGCCAGCCCGCGCCGCGGCGTGCCGGTGGGCGTGAAGGAGCCGATCGCGGTGATCGCACTGGCCGCCACGATCAGCGCGAGACTGCCGAGCTTCCACCACATGAAAGGATGGCCGATCGCCCGCCCCATGTCGGGCCGCATCGCGCCCATCGCGAGGATCAGCACCAGTTCGATCGCGGCGAGCGCCAGCACGAGCGCCCATTCGCGCGCCACGTTGCGGCGGCGCACCGGCACCAGATTGGCGGAGAGATCCTGGATCAGGCGTTCACTCGACATCGTCATTCTTCATGATGAGCGCGGACAGCTTGGCCAGCCCGCGATGGATGTTCACCTTGACGGCGGAGACGGACTGGCCGGTTTCGCGCGAGGCTTCCTCGGTGCTGAAACCCTGCAGCTTGACCAGCGCAATCACGCGCGACTGGGCCGGGCGCAGCTCGCCGAGCAGGCTGGCGAGGACCGAGGCGCTGGCAACGGCGGCGCCATGATCGGGCACCGCGATATCGTCTTCGAGCTCCGTGAAGCGGCGATGATCGATCGCGCGCAGCTGATCGATCCACTTGTTCTTCGCGATCGCGGCCAGCCATGGCAGGAACGGGCGCGCCGGATCATAGGTATGGCGGCGGCGATGGAGCGCGAGCAACGTCTCCTGCACGGCATCGTCGACTTCGGCGGGAGGCAGGCGGCGCGCGAAATAACGCTGCAGCCACGCGGCGAGTTCGCCGAGCAGCCGGCGATAGGCGCCGCCATTGCCGTCCTGCGCCTCGGCCATCAGCCGATCCCAGCCGCCGGACACGCTGTCGGTCGGCCGGGTCTCGGCGGAGGGACGTGTCGGCATCAGGGACACGTTCGAGGGCGCGCGCGGCGGCATATCAGCATGTTCGCCCGGCGCCCGCGAAAGGTTACAGGATGAACCGGAGGATCATCCTGCCGCCGGCTCATCGACGCCCGCGATCAGGAAGAAGCGATACTCGGCGCCCTTCAGCCGATGCGCGCGCGCGGCCTGATATTCAGGGCTCTCATACCAGCCGCGCGCCGCCGCCTCGTCCGGAAAAGCCAGGATCACGGCGCCTTCCATCGGCGCGCCTTCCAGCACGTCCAGCTTTCCGTAGAAGGCCAGCGGCGTGAGCGGATGATCCCCGCGCGCGGCGCCGGCGGCCTTGCCATATTCGGCCAGCTCGGCGGGATCGGTCGTCTTCTCGCGCGTGGCAACGATATAGACGGTCATGCGGCGATCTCCTTCGGCCGGTTCGACATCGTCCCTTCTATAGAGGCGGATTTGCGCGCTGTCCCGGCGTTGCGGTGGGCAGGTGACAAGCGCGGGAGCCTGTCGCAAGACCGTCGCGACCTTCAGGACAGCGACAGACCATGACCGACACCAGCTCCGCCCCCGCCCCTGCTATCGACGCCGACACCGCTGCGGCGCTCGGCCGCCTCATCGACATCATGGCCCGATTGCGCGACCCCGAGACGGGCTGCCCGTGGGATATCGAGCAGACGTTCGCGACGATCGCGCCCTACACGATCGAGGAAGCCTATGAGGTGGCGGATGCGTGCGAAAGCGGCGATCTTCCCGCGCTGAAGGACGAATTGGGCGATCTGCTGCTGCAGGTGGTGTTCCATGCGCGCATGGCCGAGGAGCAAAGCGCGTTCGCTTTCGCCGACGTGGCGGACGCCATCTCCGCCAAGATGATCCGCCGCCATCCGCATGTGTTCGGCGATGCGCCGCGCACGGGCGGTCACGGCCAGTGGGAGACGATCAAGGCCGAGGAGCGCAAGGCCAGCCCCGCCGATCCGAGCGCGCTGGCGGGCGTGGCGACCGCTTTGCCCGCCTTGATGCGCGCCGAGAAACTCCAGAAGCGCGCCGCGCGCACCGGCTTCGACTGGCCCGATGCCGAGAGCGCGCGCGACAAGATCTTCGAGGAACTGGAGGAGATCGCGGCGGCCGAGGATGAGGCGGCGCGCGAGGACGAAGTGGGCGACCTGCTGTTCTCGGCGGTCAATTATGCGCGCAAGCTGGGCATCGATCCCGAGACGGCGCTGCGCGGCGCCAATGCCAAGTTCGAGCGGCGCTTCCGCGCGATGGAGGCGTTGGACGATGCGTTCCAGGCGCTCTCTTTGGCTGACAAGGAAGCGCTCTGGCAGAGGGTCAAGCTGGGCTGACAGCGGCCGCGAGATGCTCTTGGCCTTGAGGCGTGACGCGCACTGTGATTTCATGCGTCGGAACGTCAGGGGGCGGGTCCGATGCGCTGCAAGCTGCCGGTCTTGGTCATCGCGATAGTCCTGATCGGGTTGGCGGGCCTGCTTCTGCCGGCGAGTGGCGCGAGGGCCGCTATGTCCCCGGCCAGCCTCCTCAAGGCCTGCCCGGGGGATGTCGCCGCCCGCTACAGGGCAAGTGTCGCCAAGGGATATGAAATGCCCCTGCCGCCGCCGGCCGTCTCCGCATTATGTACCGACGTTCTGAAAAAGGCGGGCATCAGGGACAGGAATGGCCTGCAGGCGGCGATCGATGCCCGCTTCACGGAATTCGAAGGGCAGATCGTCGAGCGGCAGATCAAGGAAGCGACCGATGCCGTGCGTGAAACCGTGCCGGACATCGATCAGCTCCTGCCGGTCTGCAAGGCCGATCTTCAGAGTGTCGCCAGCCGGGCCAGCGCGGATATCGGCGGTGCGATGTTCTACACGCAAGATGCAGCCGGGACGGCCGCCATCTGCCTGCGCGTGATGGCCGACCCTGCGAATCGCCGCCAGAGCATCCGGCGCGATGCGATCCGCGCGAAGCTGGCGACGGCGCTAGAGGCCGCCATCTCGACGATGAGCAAGGAAAACCGCAAGACCTATGCCGCAGCCCTGCCGGCTACGGAAAAGAAACTGGCGGGATCGCACGTCGTCTCCTGCTCCGCATCCAACAACGACGACCGAACACCGCTGGAATATACGGAGCGATTTTCGTTGGCTGGCCGGAAAGGCGTATTGCTTGGTCCCGGAGCCGGCTCGGTATTCGCGCATATCTTCAACGCGAAGATCGAAAATACTTTGGGCGGGGCCAATGCCGATGTCGAATTGTTCGTGGACGAGGATATGAACCTGGTCGGACTCGGGGTTTCGGCGGAGGGCGGCATCGTCAACACATCGGTCTATGGTGCCGAGCAATTTCCGTTCCTATGGCGCGCCGATGGCAAAGAAATCGGCCGAACTCAGGGCTTCTTTCACAGCGGCTTGCGTAGAATCGTCGGCAGGTTCGACTTTCCCGCGGGGCAGGCCGGGCAACAGCTACGGGCCGCGTTGAAGGGCGCCCGGATCGATGTAACGATCGTGGACGCCGTGAAGCAGGACGCGGCACACACGAACGTGGTGACCTTCGCGCTCGACCCCGCCGCGATCCGCGCGACGCTGCTTCGCTTGCGGAACGTCGTCCGGAAAGAGGGTGGAACGGCATTCGACGCGATCGACTATTATGGTCGGCGCGACGACAGGATGTGCGGGCTGCAATAATCCGAAGAGGATCGGCGCCGGTTCGACGGACCTGCGGGCTGGTCAGGCCGCAGCCGCCATGCCGCTCCTGCGCCGCATCGCGCCGCCGATCGCGCCGAAACCGACGATCATCATCATCCAGCTCGCCGGCTCCGGCACGCCGTCGATCGCATTGAGCTGCGCGGTGGTGAAGCGGATCGAGGGATTGTTGAGCAGGTTGCGATTCACGGTCCAGCCGATCGCATCGAACGCGGCGAGATCGAGGCCCGTGACGGCCTGCATCTGGCCGGGCGCCGACGTGGGATCGAGAATGCCGAGCTGCGGCTCGCCCGCCGGGCTTTCCAGCCAGTGAGACGCCTGATGGGTATCCCCGTTGAAGGCGCCGAGCGAGAAATAGGCGTCGCCGAACAGGGCCGTCTGGCCGCCGTCGAGCGAGAAATATTTGGGATCGCCACTCGTCGACCAGTCGAGCACGCCCGGCGCGCTGTAGCGAAACAGATCGAGTGTGCTGGCCACCACCAGATTTTCCACCGAACCGCCAGTCGGCCCATTGGGGCTGGTGTGCGCGTCATAGGTGTCGACGCCGCTGGTGAAGCCGAGCGCGTGGCCGATTTCGTGGATGGCGACGCCGATGAAATCGTAGGCCGACGGATCAATGCCATCCATCGGATTGAAATCGAACGAGAAATCGCTGCTGAACGTGATGCTGCCATCGATCCCGCCGGCCAGGACGGGATTGCCGTTCACATCGGTGGCGATGCCCAGCGCCTTCGCATTGGCGCTCGTCATCGCCAGCGCGCTGTTGTTGACGCCGCCATCATTGTCGATCCGCGTCGCGGTGTCGACATAACCGGTCTTGGTGGCGTTCAGGGCATTGGCGGTGACGACGAGCGCATTGTTGCCCCGAACCGCGGTGCTGGCCGACAGCGGCTGGAGCCCCGCCACGGCCATCGCATCCAGCGTGCTCGTGCTGGCGGCCGCCAGCGCGCTGTAGCTCTGCGACATCGACAACAGGGTGCGGCTGCTGCTGGTGGAGCCGAGGATATTGGCGCCGAGCGCCTGGAAGCCGATGTTCAGGTTGATCGTGACGTCGTTGGTCAGGACGGAGGACCAGAAGCCCGCCGCCGCCTCGAACCCGGCGCGCGCCTGCGTGTCGATGCCGGCACCGCCCGTATCGATCAGGTTGAACGTGAGCGCCGCAGCGGGTCGACCCGCGAACAGACCCAGCACCAGCGCGATCATCGCGCGGGTTTTCAAAGACTTGGACGCCACCACACCCCCTGCCCTCATGAATGTCTTATCCGGAGATATACATTTGCGAAACAGAGGTGCGGCAGGATCGCAGGCCGGTCAAGCCGGCATGGCCGTAACGATCCGTCAATCCCTGGCGGCGGCGCTCCGGGCGCGGAAACGATCCCATTCGGCCGGCGACAGGCGCACGTCCAGCCGCATCTCTTCGGCATCCACGTCCTGCTCCAGCACCTCGCCATGCTCGTGCAGCCAGGCCAGGCTGGCGCCGTCCGCGAGCGGCAGCGTCACCTGATGGACCTCGGCCCCCGCCAGCAGATCGTCGGAGACGATGCGGCGCAGCGCCTCGACCCCTTCGCCCGTGAGCGCGGACACCGCCACGACATCGTCGCGCCGCTCGGCCTCGGCCAGCAGGCGCTCCTTTTCCTCGGGATCGAGCGCGTCGAGCTTGTTCCAGACCTCGAGGATCGGCGCGGGCGGATCGCCGCCCTCCCCGTCCCGCTCCGCCTGCGGGCCGACACCGATCTCGCCCAGCACGGCCAGCACGTCGGCGCGTTGCGCATCGCTGTCCGGGTGCGCGATGTCGCGCACGTGGAGGATCAGGTCGGCGGCGGTCACCTCTTCCAGCGTGGCGCGGAACGCGGCGACGAGCTGCGTCGGCAGATCGGAGACGAAGCCCACCGTGTCCGACAGGATCACCTTGTCGAGCCCGGGCAAGGCGATCTGGCGCATCGTGGGATCGAGCGTGGCGAACAGCAGGTTCTCCGCCATCACCTCGGCCCCCGTCAGCCGGTTGAACAAGGTGGACTTGCCCGCATTGGTGTAGCCGACCAGCGCCACGACGGGCCACGGCGCGCGCTCGCGGCGGGCGCGGTGAAGGCCGCGCGTCTTGCGGACCTGTTCCAGTTCACGGCGGAGCTTCGCCATGCGATCGCGGATCATGCGGCGGTCGGCCTCGATCTGCGTCTCGCCGGGGCCGCCGAGGAAGCCGAAGCCGCCGCGCTGACGCTCGAGGTGGGTCCAGCTGCGGACGAGGCGGCCGGCCTGATAATCGAGATGCGCGAGTTCCACCTGCAGGCGGCCTTCGGCGGTGGCGGCCCGCTCGCCGAAGATTTCGAGGATGAGCCCGGTGCGGTCGATCACCTTCGCCTCGGTCGCCTTTTCCAGATTCTGCTGCTGGACGGGCGTGAGCGCGGCATCGACCACGACCAGTTCAGCCTCCGCCATTCGTGCGGCGGTGGCGATCTGCTCCACCTGGCCCGAGCCGAACAGGGTGGCCGGCTTGGGCTGGCGCACGCGGAAGGACAGGCGATCGACCACGTCGAGCCCGATCGCGCCCGCAAGGCCCGCGGCCTCTTCCAGCCGGGCCTCGGTATCGCGCAGCACGTCGCTGCGCTCGGGCAAGGCGATGACGGCACGCGCGCCGCGCGTCACCTCGTCCACCGTCTCGCGCTGAAAGCCGCTCATGGGCTGGTCTCGATCATCATGGAGTACAAACAGACGTCATCCTGAACTGGTTTCAGGATCCATGCGAACCGGAAGCCACGAGCGGTACGCTCGACGAAACCTCGGCACATGGATCCTGAAACCAGTTCAGGATGACGAAGTGGAAACGAAACGGGAAAGCGAGGACTTATTCCTCGCCGTCATCCTCGTCATCGTCGCCGGTCATCAGGTTGAGCGGGCGCATCGGCTGCACGGTCGAGATGGCGTGCTTGTAGACGAGCTGGCTCATCCCGTCGCGGCGGAGCAGCATGCAGAACAGATCATAGGCCGCGATCTCGCCTTGCAGCATCACGCCATTGACGAGGAACATCGTCACCGGATCGGCTGACTTGCGGACGGCCGCGAGGAAGATTTCCTGCAGCAGCTGGGACTTTTTGTCCTCGAACGCCTTGTCGATCTCGGCAAGGTCCACCGGATGCGCGGGCATCACGGTCGAGATGGCGTGCTTGTAGATCAGCTGGCTCTGGCCGTCCCGCCGCAGCAGCACCGAGAAATTATCGAACCAGGTGATGATGCCCTGAAGCTTCACACCCTTCACCAGGAACATCGTCACCGGCGTCTTGGACTTGCGAAGCGTATTCAGGAACACGTCCTGAAGATTGTTGACCTTGTCGGCCATGGTCCGGTTCTCCGGTCTTGGCGGGTCGTGGCCCGCTAGGCGCCCTTCATGGGAGTCATGCGCCCCGCCGGCTGCGGGACGGGCGGGAATGTATTCGTTTTGCAGCGCAGCACAAGAGCGCAACGTGAACGATTGTTACCCCCGCGCTGTTTCAAACGTGCGAATGTCACTCATCCTCGGACCGGGGATCGGCCAGACCGAGCGTCTTCAGCTTGCGGTGCAGCGCCGATCTTTCCATGCCGATGAAGGTGGCGGTGCGGCTGATATTGCCCGAGAAACGGCGGATCTGGACGCGCAGATATTCGCGCTCGAACGTCTCGCGCGCCTCGCGCAGCGGCGTGCCCATGATCGATCGGGCGGCGCTGCCCGACACGAGTTCGCTCTGCCCGCTCGTCACTTCGGGCGGGAGCATGTCGGCCTCGATCGTCGCTAGCCTGTCGCCGGGCGCGAGGATGATCGTCCGCTCGATCACGTTGCGGAGCTGGCGGACATTGCCCGGCCAGTCATAGGCCTGCAGCGCGGCGAGCGCCTCCGCCCCCAGCACCGGCGTCGCCACGCGACGCTCGGCGGCGAAGCGCGCGACGAAGCGTTCGGCCAGCGGCGGCACGTCCTCGCGCCGTTCGCCCAGAGGCGAGAGATGCACGGGCACGACGTTGAGCCGGTAATAGAGATCCTCGCGGAAGCGCCCGGCGGCAATCTCTTCCGACAGATCGCGCGCGGTGGCGGAGACGACGCGCACATCCACCTTCACGGTGCGCGTGCCGCCGACGCGGCTGAAGCTCTGATCGGTCAGCACGCGCAGGATGCGGGCCTGCGTCGTGAGCGGCATGTCCGCAATCTCGTCGAGGAAGAGCGTGCCGCCATGCGCGGCCTCCAGCAGGCCGGGGCGGACGAGTTCGCCGCCCTCCTCCACGCCGAACAATTCCTCCTCGACGCGATCCGGCGTCATGCGCGCGGCGGCCACGACGACGAACGAGGCCGAGGCGCGCGAGCTCCAGTCGTGCAGCAGGCGCGCGGCGACTTCCTTGCCGACGCCGGCCGGGCCGGTGATCAGCACGCGGCTGCCGGTGGCGGCGACGCGCTTCAGCGTGGCGCGCACCGAATTGATCGCGCTGGAGGTGCCGGTCAGTTCCGCCTCCTCGCCGAAACGCTCCTTCAGCGAGGCGTTCTCGCGGCGCAGGCGGTCCGTCTCGGTCGCGCGCGCGACCAGATGGAGCAGGCGTTCGCTCTCGAACGGCTTCTCGATGAAGTCGATCGCGCCCTGCCGGACGGCGGCGACCGCCGTATCCAGCGTGCCGTGGCCGGAGACGACGATCACGGGCAGCGAGGGATCGCGCCGCTTGATCTCGGCCAGCAGTTCCAGCCCGTCGAGGCGCGAGCCCTGCAGCCACACATCGAGCAAGGCGAGGCTCGGACGCCGCTCGGCGATGGCGGCCAGCGCCGCATCGGCATTGGCTGCCGTGCGGGTCTGATAGCCTTCATCCTCGAGGACGCCGGCCACCAGCTCGCGGATGTCGGCTTCGTCGTCGACGACGAGAATATCGAGGGCCATAGGCTCAGATCGCTCCGAAAGAGAAAGTCATTCTGCCGCGATCCGTCGCTCGGCCGGCGGAGCCCCCTCACCGCCGGCGAGCGGCGCGAGCGCCGCGGGATCGAGGATCAGGCGCACCACGGCGCCTCCACCCTCACGGTCGGCGAAGCTCATCTGCCCCAGATGATCCTCGACGATTTTCTCGACGATCGCGAGGCCGAGCCCCGTGCCCTTGGCCCGCGTCGTCATATAGGGTTCGGTGATGCGCTCGCGCTCGGCGGGCAGGCCGACGCCATTGTCCGCCACCGTCAGCGACAGGCGTCCTTCGGCCGTCCAGCCCATCGCCAGCCAGATCTGGCCGCCGGGCTCGTCGCCCAGCCGCCCTTCGATCGCCTCCACCCCGTTCTTCACGATGTTGGTGAAGGCCTGCCCCAGCTGGCGCCGGTCGCAGACGATCAGCGGGCCGGGATGCGGCGCATCGAACGAGAAGGTGACGTGAGGATTGGCGACCTCGGCGAGCAGCAACGTCTCACGCACGATCTCGACGATCGGTTCCTCGGCGAAGCTCGGCTTCGGCATGCGCGCGAACCCGGAGAATTCGTCGATCATGCGGCGGATATCGCCCACCTGACGCACGATCGTGGAGACGAGGCGCTCGAACGTGCCCGTCTCGTCGACGATGTCGCGGCCATAACGACGCTGGAGACGCTCGGCGGCGAGCTGGATCGGGGTCAGCGGATTCTTGATCTCGTGCGCGATCCGGCGCGCGACATCGGCCCAGGCGGCGCGACGCTGGTCCGAAAGCTGCTGGGTGATGTCGTCGAAGGTGAGAACATGCGGCGATTCCGGGCCCGCGCCCGCCCGGCCGATCGTCACGGCCAGCGTGCGGACCTCGCCGCCCGCCGCCAGCTGGATCACCGCTTCGCGCTGGGACGATTCCATCAGCGCCGCCAGCTCCGGAGCGATATCGGCGAGGCGCGCGCCAATCGGATCGCGGCCTTCCGCATGCAGCAGGCGATTGGCCGAAGGGTTGATGATCGTCACCAGCCCTTCCGCATTCACCGCGATCACGCCCGCCGACACGCCCGACAGCACGGCCTCCGTCAGCGCACGGCGATTTTCGAGCGCGCCCGTCTGCTCCTGCAGGCGACGGGTCATGCGGTTGAAGGCGGCGGCGAGCGTGCCGACCTCGTCATGACTGGCGCTGGAGGCCACGCGCGCGGACAGATCGCCGCCCGCCACCCGGCGCGCGGCCCCCACCAGATCGCCGATCGGACGGACGAGGCGATCCGCGACCGCCAGCGCCACCCAGATCGCGATCGCGACGATCAGCAGCGATCCGGCGAACAAGGCGAGATTGAAGCGGAACTGCCACGTGCGCGAGCGATCGAGCAATTGCGTATAATCGTTGATCGCGCTGTTGGCGCGGCCCGCCTGCGCCAGCACCAGCGGATCGGCGTTGCGCGCCACCCACAGATAGGTGCCGGTATTCTTGTCGAAGCGCAGCACCGACTCCAGCCGATCGCGCAGCACGCGGGTATGCGGCTGATCGTCGGCGAGGCTGGGCAGGATGGCGGGTGAGAGGCGCTGCTCCAGCGCGCGTTTGTCGAGGTTCGCGCCCCAGATCAACTGCTCGCTGCCGTCCTTGGCGACGCGGATCATCGCCGCCTGATCCAGCAGACGATAGAAGACCTGGCTCGCGAAATAACTGTCCCAGCGCGGATCGTCCGGCCGCGCATCGTTCAGCGCGCGGAGAATATCGCCGGCCATCGCGGCATTGTCGTCCGCCAGCCGCTTGCTGTGTTCGTTCACATAGGTCTGGGCGACCTTGTCGGCATTCTGGAGGACGACGCGCGCGCGATCCGAAAACCAGAATTGCACGCCATATTGAAACAGCAGCGACGCGAAGATCACCACCAGCAGGGTCGGCAGTGCGGCGATGGCCGAAAAGAGCGCGACGAGGCGGACATGGAGCTGGCCGCGCCCACCGAGCGGAGAACGCTCGGCGCGGGCGCGCGCGATCCGGCGCGCGAGCAGCACGAGCAGGCCCATGGCGGGCACCAAAGTTCCCACCAGCAGCAGCGCCACCACCACCGGGGTCAGCAGCTTCTGCGGCGCGCCGGCATGGTTGAGCGTGGCATAGGCCACGCCCATCATGGCGAGGACCAGAAGCAGGGTGCCGAGTTCGTATACGAGGCCCGCCTGCGGACCCCGCATCCATAGCGCCAGCCGACGGCGCCAGCGCGGGGCGCTCGTGCCGAACCGCTGGCCGAACTGCGGGGCGGACGCCTTCATAGTGGCTTCGATACCACAGGCGCGTTGCGTGGCAAACACAGCCCGCCGCAGGGACGCACGGTTCGTCGCAATGTTTACGGCGTGGCAAGCGCGGGGTGCCCCTCCCGCGTCGGGAAAAGCCCGGCCGGCGATCAACCGGCCGGGCGAACCATCAGGCGAAGCGGACGGACACGCGACGACGGCGCATCGCGGCGCCGACCAGGCCGAAGCCACCGATCATCATCGCCCAGCTGGCCGGTTCCGGCACGGCGCTGGCGCCTTCGTTGAAGCCGGTCACGAGGCCGCGGTTCGAGTCATAGGGATAAGCCGAATAGCGCATGTTGGTGATGCCGTTGTTGATGTCGGCATCGAAATAGGCCGTCCCGTCCGATGACAGGCCCGGATTGTAGATGGTCAGCAGCAGATTGCCGGCGGCCGGATCATAATTGAACGCGGTCGAAAGGTTGATCTGCAGCTTGCCGTCCACGATCGAGCCCAGCGTGCCCTCATAGTCCTGCGTGTAGGCCGGATCGGTCCACGGAACGGTCGTGCTCGTATCGAACGTCGGGATCGCGGCGGTCGAGGTCGACAGGGAGAAGCGATAGGTGCCGCTGTTGGCGGTGCCGTTCGGCGTTGAGCTGTAGAAGGTCAGATTCTGGATCGTCGTGGCGGACGAGAAGCTCGCGGCGCTGTAGATCTGCTGGTAATAATAGCCGCCCAGATAGGCGTTCGGGCCAAACGGAAAGGCGCTGCTGGTATCCGCGACGCCCACCACGGTGGCGGCCGCCGGCATGGCAAGGCCCGTGGCAACGGAAAGCAGCAGAGCTGCGACGATCTTCTTCATATCCACCCCTGAAACAACGAACGGGGCGCCGGTACGGGACCGGCGCAGCGATCCCCGGATCGCCGCCGACGGGGGCTAGTGCCGTTGTGCGGCAGAAACTTTACAGTTTGTTAAGAAGCATTGCTCGGCGGAGTCGTCATTCGGGGCGCCGGACGGCGGGGCCGACCCCGAGGTCGGTCAGCTTCTTGCGCAGCGTATTGCGGTTGAGCCCAAGCAGCTTGGCGGCCTTCAGCTGATTGCCGCGCACAGCGGCCAGCACGAGCCGGAGCAGAGGCCGCTCCACTTCGGCCAGCACGCGATCGTAGAGCCCGTCCGGCGGCAGAGCGTTGCCATAGCTGGCGAGGTGGCGCGCGATATGATGCTCGATCGCCTCGGCCAGATTGCCCGCCTCGGCCAGTTGCGCGACGCTCCCCTGCCCCTCCGCCAGTTGCTGCTCCACCAGCGCCGCCCCGATCACGGGATCGCGGCTGAGCGCGGCGAGGCGGCGCATCAGATTTTCCAGTTCGCGGACGTTGCCGGGCCAGACATGACGTTCGAGCCGGAGCGCGGCGGCATCGTCCAGCGATTTGCGCGGCAGGCCGCTCGCCGCCGCACGATCGAGGAAGTAGCGCGCGAGCAGGGCGACATCCCCGCCGCGCTCGCGCAGCGGCGGCAGGCGGACGGGCACGACGTTCAGCCGGTAATAGAGATCCTCGCGGAACGATCCTTCCGCGATCAGGCGCGGCAGATCCTGATGCGTGGCCGAGATGATGCGGACATCGGCCTTGATCGCGCGGGCCGAGCCGACCGGCGTGAACTCGCCCGATTGCAGCACGCGCAGCAGGCGGGTCTGCGCTTCGATCGGCATGTCCCCGATCTCGTCGAGGAACAAAGTGCCGCGCTGGGCCTGTTCGAACCGGCCGACATTGCGCTGGGCGGCGCCGGTGAAGGCACCGCGCTCATGCCCGAACAACTCGCTCTCGATCAGTTCGCGCGGGATCGCGGCCATGTTGACCGGCACGAACGGCGCGTCCTTGCGCGCGCCGAAATCGTGGATGGCGCGCGAAACCAGTTCCTTGCCGGTGCCGGATTCGCCGAGGATCAGCACGGTCAGGTCATTCGAGACCACGCGCGCGATCGTCCGATAGACTTCCTGCATCGCGGAGGAACGGCCGATCAGCGGCAGATCCTCGCCCGCCTGCTCCTCGATCGGGTCGCCGGTGCTCGGCGTCGCGCTCAGCGCATCGGCCACGGTGCGCGCCAGTTCGCCGAGATCGAACGGCTTGGGAAGGTAATCGAAGGCGCCCTGCTCGTTCGCGCGCAGGGCGGTGGTGAAGGTATTCTGCGCCGACAGCACGATCACGGGCAGGCCCGGCTGGCTGATGCGCAGATCCGCGACCGCATCCAGCCCGTTGCCGTCGGGCAGCACCACGTCCGTCACCAGCACGTCGGGCCGAAAATGGGCGAAGGCACGCTTCTGCTCGGCGAGGCTGCCCGCCACCTCCACGACATGGCCGGCGCGGCGCAGCGCTTCCCGCACGACGGTCCGGATCGCGGCATCGTCGTCGGTGACGAGGATGCGCCCCGCGCGCGGCGCGTTCAATTCCGGCGCTCCGCACGGGGAAGCATCAAGCGGAACACGGTCCGTTCGGGACGGCCCTCGCGCGCATATTCCACCATGCCGCCCTGATCGACGATCAGCTTCTGCACCAGCGCCAGGCCGAGACCGCGCCCGGTGGGCTTCGACGTCACGAACGGATCGAACAGATGTTCGGCGATGTCGTGCGGGGGGCCGGGGCCGTCGTCGACCACGCACACCTCGATCGGCAGCGCGCGGCGGCCATAGCCGTCTTCGGTCAGCATCCGGATGCCGTGGCGATAGGCGGTAGTGAGCGTGATAGTTCCCCCCAATGGACCAAGAGCTTCGGATGCATTCTTGATAAGATTTATGAGAACCTGCACCAGTGAATCCCGATGCCCCAGGACGGACGGCAGCGAGGGATCATAAATCTCGCGGACCTGGATCGTCGGATGCATGCCGCGCACCGCGACGGCGCGCGCATGTTCGAGGATGGCGTGGATATTCTGCGGCCCGCAATCCAGCGGGCGCGTATCCGTGAAATTCTCCATCCGATCGATCAGCGCGGCGACACGGTCCACCTCCTCGCGGATCAGCCGCGTGAGCGGGCGGGCGTCGGCCTCGACACTATGCTCCAGCAATTGCGCCGCGCCGCTGATGCCGGACAGCGGATTCTTGATCTCGTGCGCGAGCATCGCGGCGGCACCGGCGGCGGTGCGGCTGCCCCCTTCCCGCCCGCTGCGCCGTGCGATCGGTCCGGCGGCAGGGTGCGGATGGAGCGTCACGATCCGCCAGCCCGGCCGCTCGGGCCAGGGCGCCACCAGCAGATCGGCCTGCAGGCGCCCCCCGGGAAACAGGATTTCCTGATCATAGGCCGTCACCACCGTCTCGTTCGGCAGCGAGTTCAGCGAATGGCCGATCACGTCCAGCACCGTCCGGCCCACGACGGCGACACGCGACAGATTGAGGAGCGATTCGACCGCGCCGTTGATCTCCTGGATCACCCCCTCGGCATCGATCGCGATCACGGGCGTCGGCAACGCCGCGAGCAATTCTTCCGAAGGCGCGGGCCTGCGCCGATCGGCACCCGGCCGACCGAAGACAGCGCTCAGGCCGCCGCGCGCTGGGTCCACGGAGCGTAGAATTCGGCGAGCATGGCGAGCACGGTCGCGGGATCGGGCACCTGGTTCACGCGGTTACGGAATTCGGCCGATCCGGTCAGGCCCTTCGTGTACCAGCCGAGATGCTTGCGCGCCATGTTGACGCCCACATCCTTGCCGTACAGCTCCTGCATCGCCTCATAATGGCCGACGATCAGCCGATATTGCTGATCGAGCGAGGGATCGGGACGCTCCTGACCCGTTTCCAGCCAGTGCATCACCTGCGCGAGCAGCCACGGGCGGCCATAGCTGCCACGGCCGATCATCAGGCCATCGGCGCCGGACAGTTCCAGCGCGCGATCGGCATCCTCGATCCCGCAAATGTCGCCATTGACGATCACGGGGATCGAGACGGCGTCCTTCACCTTGCGGACGAACGCCCAGTCGGCATTGCCCTTGTACATCTGGCAGCGGGTGCGGCCGTGGACGGTGATCATCTGCACGCCGAGATCCTCGGCCATGCGCGCGAATTCGGGCGCGTTGAGGCTCTGATGATCCCAGCCCATCCGCATCTTGAGCGTGACCGGCACGTCGACCGCCTTCACGCACGCCTCGATGATCGAGCGGGCCAGATCCGGCACGCGCATCAGCGCCGAGCCAGCATCGCCGTTCACGACCTTGCGGACCGGGCAGCCCATGTTGATGTCGACGATCGCGGCGCCCTTGTCGGCCGAGAGCTTCGCCGCTTCGCCCATCTCGTAAGGCGTGCAGCCGACGAGCTGCATCGAGACCGGCTCCTCGATCGCATCCCACATCGCCTTCTGGAGCGACTGGCGCGTCTCGCGGATCGCGGCCTGGCTGGCGATCATCTCGGTTACGTTGAGGCCCGAGCCGAAGCTGCGGACGATCCGGCGGAACGGAAGATCCGACACGCCCGTCATCGGCGCCAGGATCACTGGCGTTTCGATGCGGACATTCCCGATCTGGATAGGCTTGAGGCGCGACACAATTCGACTCTGCATCATTTCTGCTGCCCAAAAAAGAGGCACGTGACCATAAATCGTGCTGGTGTGGCGGATATGCGGCAGCAATCGACCATTCTCTTTCGGCGCGGACCGCGATAGGGGCGGCGAAATGGCCGACCATGTCACCGCCCTGATCGTCGCCGCGGGCCAGGGCACCCGCTCTGGCGCAGGCGCCCCCAAGCAATATCGGATGCTCGCCGGCAAGACCGTGCTCGCCCACGCGATCGATGCGCTGGCGGCGCATCCTCGCGTGGACGCGGTGCAGGTCGTGATCGGTGCCGGCCAGGAAGAGGCCTATGCCGAGGCGATCGGCGGGCGCGACCTGCCTCCCCCCGTGATCGGCGGCGCGACGCGGCGCGACTCCGTGGCCAACGGGCTGGCCGCGATCGGCGACGGCCGCGTGCTGATCCACGATGCGGCGCGGCCGTTCCTGCCCGCCGAGGTGGTCGACCGATTGCTGGCGGCGCTGGACGATCATGAAGGCGCCCTCCCCGTTCTTCCCGTGGCGGACACGATCGTGCGCGTCGATACGGACAGGGCCGGCGATGTCGTGCCGCGCGAGGCGCTCCGCCGGGTCCAGACCCCGCAAGCCTTTCGCCTCGACGTGATCCGCGCGGCGCATGCCGCCTGGCCCACGGATCGCGAGGCGACCGACGATGCCCAGATGATACGTGCGATCGGCCGGACGGTGGCGATCGTGGAAGGATCGGCCATGCTCGAAAAACTCACTTTCCCCTCCGATTTCGCCGCGGCCGAACAGAGGCTGGGCGCAAACCTCGTCTCACGCACCGGCATGGGGTTCGACGTCCACAGCTTCGCCGAGGGCGATGGCGTCTGGCTCGGCGGGATCCTGATCCCCCATTCGCGCGGGCTGGCCGGGCATTCGGATGCGGACGTGGCGCTGCACGCGCTGACGGACGCCCTGCTCGGCACGATCGGCGCGGGCGACATCGGCACGCACTTCCCACCATCCGATCCGCAATGGCGGGGGGCGGCCTCGTGGCGCTTCCTCGATCATGCGCGCAAGCTGATCGTGGAGGCTGGCGGGCGGATCGATCATGTCGATGTGACGCTTATCTGCGAGGAACCGAAGGTCGGCCCGTATCGTCCTGCCATCCGGACCCGTATCGCGGAGATCCTGGGCATCGGGGAGGGGAACGTGAGCGTGAAGGCGACGACGACCGAAAGGCTGGGCTTCACCGGCCGCCGCGAAGGTATCGCCGCGCAGGCCGTGGCGACCGTGCGCGTGCCCGAAAGCGATGCGGCATGAAGCGACTCGCGCTTGCGCTGGCGGCGTTCGCGCTGCCCTCCGCCGTCTCCGCGCAGACGTTGCGCTGCATCCAGCAGGATCAGGCCGCCGCGTTGGTGACGTTCGCGCTGCCCTCGCTGGTGCAGGGTCTCGCCCAGCGCTGCGGGCCGGAGCTGCGGAGCAATTCCTATTTGATGGCGAATGCGGGTGCGCTGGCCGATCGCTACCGCCCCGACGCGGCGGCGGCGTGGCCGGCCGCGCGCACGGCCATCGCCGGCATCTTCACCCAGTTTCTGGGGCAGGAGATGCCGCCGGAGATGAACAGCGATCTGGTCCGCCAGCTGGCCGAGCCGCTGCTGGGCAATCTGCTCGCCAAGCGGATCAGCACCACGGATTGCGTCGCGGCCGACAGCGCCATATCGGCGGCGGCCGTGCTGCCGGGGCGCAATGTGGGGCGGCTCGCGATCGTGGCGATCATGCTGGCCGATAGAAAAGACAAGGGGATAGCGGGCGTGCTTCACATCTGCAGGCCGGAGATCCGGCCGTGAGCGATTCGATCCTGCCGACCGAACTGGTGGATCTCGCCCGCCGCGTGATCGAGGAGAATCGCGCGGCCGGGCGCCGTATCGCCGTCGCCGAAAGCTGCACCGGCGGACTCGTCAGCGCGGCACTCACCGAGATACCGGGATCGTCGGACGTGTTCGTGGCGGGCATCGTCACCTATGCCGACGAGGCCAAGATGGCTTTGCTGTCGGTGGCGCGCGACGTGATCGAGACGTTCGGCGCGGTCAGCCTCGCCACCGCCTGGGCGATGGCGAACGGGGCGATGGAGAAGACCGGCGCCGATCTGGCCGTATCGATCACCGGCATTGCGGGGCCGACGGGCGGCAGCGAGCGCAAGCCGGTGGGAACGGTCGTCTTCGCGCGATCGATCGCGGGCGAAAATCCGGAGAAGGCGAAGGTCGATCAGCGCGCGTTCGGCGATCTCGGCCGATCGGGCATCCGCTTTCAGGCGGCGCTGTGCGCGCTGGAACTGATGCTGCCGGAACCCGCGTCGCTGGTGCTTCCGTAAAGCACGGCGGCGCGCTCCTCGAACGCGCCGATCATCCTGCGGAGCGCGCGATCGAACACCTGCCCCGCCAGCGCCTCGAACATGCGGCTGCGGAAGGCGAAATCCACCGAGAAATCGACGAGGCAGCCGCCCTTCCCGTCCGGCCGGAACGTCCAGTCGTTGGTCAGGTAAGCGAGCGGGCCTTCCAGATAATCGACATGGACGCGGTGCGGCCGTTCCTTCGTGACGCGTGACGTGAACTTCTCGCGCAGCGCCTTGAAGCCGACCAGCAGGTCCGCGACCATCTCCGTCTCATTGTCGGACTTCACGCGCACGCCGACCACCCAGGGCAGGAATTCGGCATAGCGGCCGACATCGGCGACCAGATCGAACATCTGCTCGGGCGTGTAGGGCAGCGCGCGTGTTTCGGAATGTTTGGGCAAAGCTAGATCCTCCCCTTCCCCACGCCGGGCGTGGGGAAGAGCATCAGGCGCGAACCTTCGCCAGCTGCGCGTCGCGCGCGGCCTTCATCTTCGCGAAATCGTCGCCGGCATGATAGCTGGACCGCGTCAGCGGGCTCGCCGCGACGAGCAGGAAGCCCTTGGCGCGCGCGATGGCGGCATAGGCGTCGAACGCCTTGGGCGTCGTGAATTCCTGCACCTTCGCATGCTTGGGCGTGGGCTGGAGATACTGGCCCATCGTCAGGAAATCGATTCCCGCCGAGCGCATGTCGTCCATCACCTGATGGACCTCCAGGCGCTCCTCGCCGAGGCCCGTCATCAGGCCGGATTTGGTGAAGATCGAGGGATCGAGCTTCTTCACATGCTCCAGCAGGCGCAGCGACGCATAATAACGCGCGCCGGGCCGGATCGTGGGATAGAGCCGGGGGACGGTTTCCAGATTGTGGTTGTACACGTCCGGCCGCGCGGCGACGATCGCCTCGACGGCGGCCTCGGCCTTGTTGCGGAAGTCCGGCGTCAGGATCTCGATCGTGGTGGCGGGCGCGGCCTTCCGGATCGCCTCGATCACCTTCACGAACTGCGAAGCGCCGCCATCCTTCAGATCGTCACGGTCGACCGACGTGATCACGATATGCTCGAGGCCCAGTTCGCCCGCCGCATCCGCCACATGCTGCGGCTCCAGCGGATCGACCGGACGGGGCATGCCCGTCTTCACGTTGCAGAAGGCGCAGGCGCGCGTGCAGACGTCGCCCAGGATCATCACGGTCGCGTGCTTCTTCGTCCAGCACTCGCCGATGTTTGGACAGGCCGCTTCCTCGCAGACCGTGTTCAGGTTCAGACGGCGCATCATCGCGCGCGTGTCGGAGAAGCCCTTGCTGGTGGGCGCTTTCACCCGGATCCAGTCCGGCTTGCGGGTGCGGATGGAGGGGGTGGTGGGAAGCGGCTCGGTCATGTCCGCCAGATAGCGATGTCTGCCCGCGCTTGCCACCCCCACGACGCGCGTTCTACGCTTGCCGCATGAGCACCGAGTCCATCGATTTCGACCGCCTTCTGGGCGGCTATCATCGCTTCCGGAAGGGCGACTGGGCCAGCGAGCGCGCGCGCTGGGCCGAACTGGCCGAGGGGCAGAGCCCGAAGGTGATGATCATCGCCTGCTCGGACAGCCGCGTCGATCCGACCGTGATCTTCGATACGGCGCCCGGCGAGATGTTCGTAGTGCGCAATGTCGCCAATCTCGTGCCTCCGTTCGAAAATGATGGCGGGCGTCACGGCGTCTCGGCGGCGCTGGAATTCGCCGTCACGCAGCTGAAGGTCGCCGAGATCCTCGTGCTCGGCCACGGCGCCTGCGGTGGCTGCAAGGCGGCGCTCAGCCGCGTGTTCGATGGGGCGCAGCCCGGCGAAGGCGGTTTCATCGCCCATTGGGTCGATCTGCTGGACGAGGCGCGCGACCGGGTCATCGCCGAGCATGGCGACGGTCCCGAGGGCGTCCACGAGATGGAACTGGCGGCGGTGAAGGTGAGCCTCGCCAATCTCCGGACCTTCCCGTTCGTCCCCGGTCGCGAGGCGGCCGGCGAGCTGACGCTGCGCGGCGCCTATTTCGCGATCGCCGACGGCCAGCTCCACCTGCTGGACGAGGCATCGGGCGAGTTCAGCCCCGTCACCGTCTGACCTCTCTTCCGGAACAGACTCTAGGAACAGGCTGGGGCGGGTCCGCGTTGGGGCGCCACCAGATTGTTTCGGAGAGTGAGTATGCGTAATCGATTGATGCTGGCCGCTCTGGCCGGTGCCGCGATCCTGTCGCCGGCGATCGCCCAGACGGCCAATCCCGCCGCGCCCACGCAGGAACTTCCCTATGATCGCGGCTATGACAAGCCGACCGCGCGCGCCGATGCGGTGAACGCGCAGGAGGCGCCCGTCACCGACTCGCTCAACGCGCAGGCCGATGTGTCGGCGACGGTGAAGACCAACAATGCCGCCGCCAACCAGGCGCAGTATGAACTCGACCGGCAGGCCTATATCGATGCGCTGGTCAAGCATGACACGGCGGTGGACCGCACGGCCGCCCGTTATGTCCGCCAGCAGCGCGCTTATGCCGATGCGATGGCGGTGTGGCGCGTGCAGGTGCAGCAGTGCAAGCAGGGGCATCAGCGCGCCTGCGATCCGCCGCCGCCCAGCGTCGCCGATTATTATTGATCGGGATGAGGGGGCGGGATGGCCGCCCCCTCGCCTTTCCGGTCATGCGCCGATCAGAAGCGCTCGCCCACCATTTCCTCGCTCAGCGCCCATAGCGCCTTAGCCCGATCGGGATCGAGCGCATAGGTGCGGACACCGTCGCGGAGGCCCTCGCCCTGCGTGATCGAGGCGACGTGGCAATCCTCGCAATAACGGCCGCCGACGGCCTCCGCCTCGGCCCGCACCGCTGCCCAGACCGAGGTGGCCGCACCCTGCGGGATCGACTTGAACTCGAACGGTGGCAGGCCGGCGGCAGCGTTCGATTCGTTGAGCGAGACGACCAGCGCCTCCATTGCCTCTTCGGTCATATGGCGTCCCAATTCGGTGCGGATGCCGCCCGGATGCACCGCCGCCGCGCGCACGCCGCGATCCTTGTGGCGACGATCAAATTCCACCGCGAGCAGGATGTTGGCCGTCTTCGAACGGCCATAGCCGACCCACGGATCATAGGGCGTATGTTCGAAATTCGGATCGTCGAGATCGACGTCCGAGAAGCGATGCCCGGCCGAGGACAGGTTGACGAGCCGCTCGCGGATCAGCCCGGCGATCCGGTTCACGAACAGGAAGTGGCCGAGATGGTTGGTGCCGAACTGGGTTTCGAAGCCGTCGGCGGTATGGCCGAAGGGCGGCGCCATCACGCCCGCATTGGCGATCACGATATCGAAGGGCGTGCCGTCCGCCACCAGACGATCCGCCGCCGCGCGCACGCTGGCGAGCGAGGCGAGATCCAGTTCGATCAGCGAGAAGCGGCCGCCGGCTGTCTTCGCCGCATCGCGGACGACGCCGGTCGCGGCCTCCGCCTTGGCGAGATCGCGCGCCGCGCCCACCACATCGGCGCCATGCGCCGCGAGCGCGCGCGCCGTCTCGATCCCCAGGCCGGCCGACGTGCCCGTCACGAGCACGCGCCTGCCCTTCAGATCGATCCCGGCGAGCACCTCATCGGTCGTCGATGTCGCCCCGAAATTGCTGGTCATGTTGCTTCCTCATCATGTGGCGCGGCAGCCCGGCCGCCGCGCCGGTCAGATGGGGAAAGGCGGGCCACGGCCCTCGCCCGATCGTATCGATCTCTTGCCCGATCCTATCAGCGGCTTGCGCGATGGCGCCGGGCATATGATCTTGGCGCCATGCAGGATCTGCTCGATCGAATGAGCCGGCGCGTGCAGCGCCATACGGACGGCATGCGGCTGGAAACGCCGCTGCCGCGCGTCAGCATGGGTGTCGCGCGCGAGGAAAGTCCGCCGAGTCTGTCGGTGTACGAGCCGATGGTCTGCATGGTGCTGCAGGGCGCGAAGCAGGTGCATATCGGCGATCAGGTGCTGCGCTACGATGCTGCCACCTCCTTCGTCGCCTCGATCCAGTTGCCCGCGACCGGCTGCATCGTCGAAGCCACGCCGGATGCGCCTTATGTGGTGGCGAGCCTGAGGCTGGATCGCGAGGCGCTGGCGAGCCTGCTGGCCGATCTGCCCCCGGCGCCCGCCGCGCCGGTCAGCGGCTTCGGGGTGGCGCCGGTGACGCGCGAACTTCTGGAAGCGTGGGACCACCTGCTGGCGCTGCTCGATGCGCCCGAGGACATCGCCTATCTCGGCCCCACGCGCGAACGCGAGGTGCTGTATCGCCTGCTCCGCAGCGGCCATGGCCCGATGCTGCGCGCCCTTTCCCAGGAGAATAGCCGGCTGGGGCAGATCCATCGCGCGATCGACTGGATCCGCCGCCATTATGACCAGACGCTGCGCACCGAGGCTCTGGCGACGATCGCGGGGATGAGCATCGCCTCCTTCCATCGTCACTTCAAGGCGGTGACGGCGATGAGCCCGCTCCAGTTTCAGAAGGCGCTGCGGCTGCAGACCGCGCGCCGCCTGCTCACCACGCAGCCCGATGCCGCGCGCGCGGCGCATGCGGTGGGCTATGAAAGCGCCTCCCAGTTCAGCCGCGATTATGCACGGCAGTTCGGCGCCCCACCCGTGCGCGACATGGCGAGGATGCGGGAGGCGATCGCCGCCGTCTGAGCGCCTTCCGCCAATCGTTTCGGTGGCGGAAAAGCTTGACTTATTAACCGGAACGGCGAGCCTGCGGGCATGATCAAACGCCCTCTCGCCCGCACTCCCTTTCTCTTCACGGCGGCTGCTCTGCTCGGCACCTCCACCATCGCCTTTTCGGCTATCGCCGCCTCGCCCGATCCGGCGACGCTGCGGGAAGCCGCCCTTCAGGACGATACGGCGTGGGACATCCTGGAGGGCATCACCACCGAGGTCGGCCAGCGCCTCGCCGCCACCCCGGCCGAGGCGCGCGCGCGCGAGTGGGCGGTGGCCGAGCTGAAGCGGCAGGGTTTCGCCAACGTCCATGTCGAGACCTTCACCATGCCCGTCTGGCAGCGCGGCGAGGAGACGGCGGAGATCGTCGCTCCCTTCCCGCAGAAGCTGGCGGTGGCGGCGCTCGGCAATAGCAGCGGCACGCCAGCCGGCGGCCTTACGGCGGAGGTGGCGGCCTTCGACGGGCTCGATGCGCTGGTGAAGGCGCCCGCATCGGCCGTGGCGGGCAAGATCGTGTTCGTGAACCATCATATGGCCGCCCAGCAGGATGGCGGCTCCTATGGCGAGATCGGCGCGATCCGGCGCACGGGGCCTTCGATCGCCTCGCAGAAGGGCGCGCTCGCGATCGTGATCCGCTCGATCGGCACCGATCATCACCGCGTGCCGCATACCGGCGTGCAGACCTGGGTGAACGGCGCGAAGGCCATCCCCGCCGCCGCGCTGAGCGTGCCCGATGCCGAGCAGCTCGCGCGCGTGCTGGAGCGCGGCAAGCCGGTGACGCTCCACCTTTCGATCGGCGCGGGGATGGCGGGCACGGGCACGTCGGGCAACGTGATCGCCGAAGTGCCGGGCCGGGATCCCAAGGCCGGGATCGTGCTGGTCGGCGGGCATCTCGACAGCTGGGATCTCGCCACCGGCACGATCGACGACGCCTCGGGCCTCGCGATCGTGACGGCGGCGGCCAAGCGGATCATGGCGGCGGGCAAACCCCGGCGCACGATCCGCATCGTCTGGTTCGGCGCGGAGGAGCCGGGCGGTTTCGGTGGCGACGCTTATGCCAAGGCGCATGCGGGCGAAAAACATGTGCTGGTCGGCGAAAGCGACAGCGGCGCGGATCGCGTGTGGAAGGTGGATTTCACCGCCGCCGATCCCAAGGCGCCGCTGGCCGACCGGATCGCGCTCGCACTCGCGCCCCTCGGCATCACGCGCGGCAGCGCACGCGCGCATGGCGGCACGGATGTGGGACCGATCGCGCAGGTGACGGGGGCGCCGGTGATCGATCTCCATCAGGACGCGACCCGCTATTTCGACATCCACCACACCGCCGACGACACGCTCGACAAGGTCGATCCCGCCCAGCTGCGCCAGAATGTCGCGGCGTGGACGGCGATGCTCGCGATCGCGGCCGAGGATGCGGAGCAACTGGCCCCGGTGGCACCCGCGCCGGAACGCTGATCAACTCGCGTCGGCGGCGTTCCAGCGCGTGACCTGTGCGCGCGCCTTGCTCAGCATCGCATCCAGCGCGGCACGGTCATAAGGCTTGCCGCCGAGGATGACGGCATGGATCGCACGCGTCGCGCCGATCTCATTCAGCGGATTGCGATCCAGAAGGACCAGATCCGCCACCTTGCCGGGCGCAATCGCACCATAACGATCCAGCTGGCCGAACCATGCCGGTCCGGCTCGGGTGGCCGAAGACAACGCTTGTTCGGGCGTCAGGCCCTTCTCCACGAACAGCGCCAGCTCATCGTGCAGACCAGCGCCCGGATAGTTGAACGAATTGAGGAAGCCGGCATCCGTGCCGGCGATGATCGTGACGCCCGCTTCCTGCAGCATCGGCAGGATCGCAGCCATATGATCGAAATGCGCGTGGCGCGCGGCGATTTCGGCCGGCGTCGCCTGCGCGGCACGCTGGATGCGCCAGTCATAGGTCTTGCGAAGTCCCGGCCCGATATAGGCGAGATAGGGATCCGTCCCGTGATCTTCATCGTCCAGATGCGCGAGAATCCGGCTGCCGTTCAACGTTGGCGTGACGAACACGCCCCGCGCGGCCAGCGCATGATAGGAGGCCATGGCGGTGGCGGGATCGAAGCCTGCATCGATGCGCCGGTTCGCCTCGGCGCGATCGATCCGGCCTGCGGCGAAGTCAGCCGCGATCGCCGCCTCGTCCTTCACGCCCGCTTTGTAGGCATAATCCATATGCTCGATCGAGCTGATGCCGGCATCGACGGCCTGACCGATCGTGAGCGCCATCGGGATATGGCCGGACACGCGCAAGCCGGCCTTGCGCGCCTGCGTCACCGAATAGAGGAACAGCTGAGGATCGAGCGTGCTGTCCGTGATCTTCACGAAATCCACGCGATCCCGCTGGAGCCGGGCGACGGCGGCGTCCGCATCGGCGCGCGTGCCGACCTCGATCGTTCCCTTCCAGACCGGCTTCACCCCCTCGATCTTGGCGCCGGAGGTGAGCAGCCGGGGACCGAACAACGTGCCCTTCGCGATTGCGTCGCGCCATGCGAGCACCTGATCGGGCAGATCGCCCGAGCAATCGCGGATCGTGGTGATGCCGTTCGCGATATAAAGCGGCAGCAACGCCTTGTTCTCGTCGACCAGATCAGGGCCGCCGCCGAAGTGGACATGCATGTCCCACAGGCCGGGAATCAGGAAGCGTCCCCTGCCCTCGATCGATCCCCGCGCGCGCCAGTCCTTAGCGACACCGGCATCGGGTCCGACCGCGACGATCTCACCGCCGCGCCAGACGACGGCCTGATCCGCGATCGACTCGCCATGTTCGACATCGATCACGGTGACGTGGCGGATCATCATGTCGGCATGACCGACGGCAGCTTGTGCCGGACTTACCGAAAATACGACGGCGGCAGACGCCCACAGCAAAGCCTTCATGCGTCCCTCTCCGTTTTCTTTCCATTCGCGAGCGGCGCCGGCGTGATCCGCACGCTCAGTTGCGCGCCCAGTGATGGAAGGCGATCTGTTGGAGTCCAGCAACGAAGGCCTGCGCCTCGGCGCCCGTCCACGCGCCCTGATAGCCGCGCGTCTCGACCGCGCCCGTCCACCAGCCCTGCCCCGGCAGACGATCGCTCTCGCGCACCACCAGCACCGCCAGTTCGGGCTCGCCGCGCTCCGCCGCTTGCGTGTCGATCGCGTCCAGCGTCTTGCAGACGGCGCGCATCTTCGGCCGCGTGAAGCGGTGGCCGAGCAGCCCCAGCAGTTCCGAATAGCTCACGGCCTCGCCCCGCTTCGCCGCGGCGACGAGAATGGCCCGCACCCGCGCCACGTCGGCGATCGTGCCCGGCCCCTCGACCGGTACGATCCCCTCGGCCTCCAGCCACTCCGACAGCGTTTCAATGGCCATCGGAGCGACTCCTCTTAGCGCGTCAGCTTCTTGTAGGCGCTCGAGCCCGGCCGGTCGGCGGCGTCACCCAGACGGCGGCGCTTGTCTTCCTCGTAGCTGTCGAAATTGCCCTCGAACCATTCGACATGGCCGTCGCCCTCGAACGCCAGGATGTGCGTGGCGAGGCGATCGAGGAAGAAGCGATCGTGGCTGATGACCACGGCGCAGCCCGCGAAATTCTCGATCGCTTCTTCCAGCGCGCCCAGCGTCTCGACATCGAGGTCGTTGGTCGGTTCGTCGAGGAACAGCACGTTGCCGCCACGCTTCAGCATCTTGGCGATGTGGACGCGGTTCCGCTCGCCGCCCGAGAGCTTGCCGACATTCTTCTGCTGGTCGGCGCCCTTGAAGTTGAACGCACCCACATAAGCGCGGGTCGACATGTCGTGGCCGTTGACCTTCACATAATCGTGGCCTTCGGACACTTCCTCCCAGACGTTCTTCTTGGCGTCGAGATGGTCGCGGCTCTGGTCGACATAGCCCATCCGCACGGTGGACCCCACCTCGACCGTGCCCGTGTCGGGCGTTTCCTGCCCGGTCAGGATCTTGAACAGGGTGGATTTACCCGCGCCGTTCGGGCCGATCACGCCGACGATGCCGCCCGGCGGCAGCATGAAGGACAGGCCTTCGAACAGTTTCTTGTCGCCGAAGCTCTTCGAGATGTTCTCGACGTCGATCACCTTGCCGCCGAGACGCTCGGGCACCTGGATCACGATCTGCGCCTTGCCGGGGGTCCGGTTCTTCTGCGATTCCACCAGCTGCTCGAACTTGGCGATACGCGCCTTCGATTTGGTCTGGCGCGCCTTGGCACCCTGCCGGATCCACTCCAGCTCGTCCTTGATCGCCTTCTGGCGGCCGCTCTCCTCGCGCTCCTCCTGGTCGAGGCGCTTGGCCTTCTTGTCGAGATAGGTCGAGTAATTGCCCTCGTACGGGAAATATTTGCCGCGATCGATCTCGAGGATCCAGCCCACCACATTGTCGAGGAAGTAGCGATCGTGGGTGATCATCAGGACGGCGCCCGGATAATCCTTCAGATGCGCTTCCAGCCACTGGACGCTCTCGGCATCCAGATGGTTGGTGGGTTCGTCCAGCAGCAGGATCGAGGGCTTCTGGATCAGCAGGCGGGTGAGCGCGATGCGGCGCTTCTCGCCGCCCGACAATTTGTCGACGGGCCAGTCACCGGGCGGGCAGCGCAGCGCCTCCATGGCGATCTCGAGCTGGTTGTCGAGCGTCCATCCGTCGACCGCGTCGATCTTCTCCTGAAGGACGCCCATTTCCTCCATCAGCGCATCGAAATCGGTGTCGTCCTTGGGATCGCCCATCTCGGCCGAAATGGCGTTGAAGCGATCGACCATGTCCGCCACGCCGCGCGCGCCGTCCTTGACGTTTTCCAGCACGCTCTTCGCCGGATCCAGCTCGGGCTCCTGCGCCAGATAGCCGACGGTGATATTCTCGCCGGGCCACGCCTCACCCGAAAACTCCTTGTCGATGCCCGCCATGATCTTCATCAACGTCGACTTGCCGGCGCCGTTGGGGCCGACGATGCCGATCTTGGCACCCTGATAGAATTGCAGGTTGATGTTGCTCAGCACCGGCTTGGGCGCGCCGGGGAAGGACTTGGTCATGTCCTTCATGACGAAGGCATATTGGGCGGACATACGGGGCGAGGCTCCGGACAGGATGGATCGGGTGAAAAGGCTGGTTGCCGGTTAGCCGCTGGCCCCGTGCTTGGCAAACATGGGAAGCGCGTCGGCGGTCGTCAAATGCCGGGAGGGGTGCTGCCGTCTTTTCTAGATAATCGAAATCATCGTCCATCATTATGCCCATTTCGTGGAAATTCGACGACACCTAGATAGCGACCGTCGCTTTCGGGCGAGCAGCAAATGGAGGATTTCATGTCGGATCGTCTTACGGGAAAGACCGCCATCGTCACCGGCGGATCGCGCGGCATCGGCGCCGCGATCGCACGCCGCCTCGCGGCGGACGGCGCGCGGGTCGTCATCACCTATGCGGGTAACAAGGCGGCGGCCGACGCCACGGTGGCGGATCTCGGCGCCGGGGCGCTCGCCATCCAGGCCGATGCCGGAAACCCGGCCGCGGTGAAGGCCGCGATCGAGCAGGCCGCCGCCGTGCTCGGCGGGATCGATATCCTGATCCACAGCGCGGGCGTGCTCGTGATGGGGCCGCTCGGAGAGGTGGACGAGACGGATTATCGGACAATCTTCGACGTCAATGTCGAAGGCGTGTTCAATGGCACCACCGCCGCCTTCCCGCATCTGCGCGACGGCGGCCGGATCCTCATCATCGGCAGCGTCAACGCGCATACGATGCCCAGTCAGGGCGGCGCGCTCTATGGCGCCACCAAGGCGGCGGTGGCGCAGATGGCGCGCGGCTGGGCGCGTGACCTCGGCCCGCGCGGCATCCTCGTCAACGTCATCCAGCCGGGCCCGGTCGACACCGACATGAACCCGGCCGATGGCCCTCATTCGGACTATCTGAAGGAGCGCATGGCGCTCGGCCGCTACGGCCATGTCGACGAGATCGCCAATGTCGCGGCCTTCCTCGCCAGCGACGAGGCCTCGTTGATCACGGGCGCGCTGATCGACGTGGACGGCGGCTTCTCGATCTGAGGATCCGTTGCGGTTCATCCCGGTAAGACGTATCTTACCGGAATGAACGCGCGGACCAAGCTCTCGGCCAAGGGCCAGGTGGTGATCCCGAAGGATGTGCGGGATCGTCTGGCGTGGGAGCCGGGCACGACGCTCGATGTGGTGGAGACGGCCGAGGGGCTCGTGCTGAGGCGTGCCATGAAGAAGAGTGAGCTGTCATTCGACGAGGCGGTTGCCCGGCTCAGGGCGACGGTCAAATGGGACGGCCCAATTTATCGTGACGCAGATTGGAAGGAATCGATCGATCAGATGATGCGTGAGCGCACCGATATCTGATGAAGGCGATCGACACGAACATCCTCATTCGGTTGATCGTCGACGATGATCCCGATCAAAGCCGATGCGCCGAAAAGATCGTTAGCGAAGGTGTGTTCGTACCGCTCACCGTGTTGCTGGAAACCGCCTGGGTGCTAAGCTCGCGCTATCGGATGGGCCGTGACCCTACAGCAGCGACGCTCTCGCGGTTGCTCGACGTCCCCGGAATCATTGTCACGGACGAGGTCGGCGTTCGCCAAGCCATCGCGTTGTACCGGGCGGGTGCCGATATTGCAGACGTGATCCACCTCGTCGCGGCCCGTGGATCGGAGGCCTTCGTGACGTTCGATCGCGATCTGGCGAAGAGGCGGGATGCGCTTATTCCGATCGAGTTGGCCTGAATCCTTCGCGCTTCCAAGGCAGCCGCCGAAGACAGGAAGCGACGGATTTCGGCCGCTCGTGCGTTCAAGCCCTCGGTAATCGTAGAGGAGCTTGATCATGAAGACCGTTGCCACCCTGATCGCGCTGGGCGCGATGACCGCCGCCGCGGTGCCCGCAATGGCGCAGGTGAATGCCCGCCAGCACAACCAGCAGGACCGCATCTACAATGGCGTCCGCAACGGATCGCTCACACCGCACGAAGCAGCGAAGCTGGAGCGGCAACAGGGCCGCATCGCGCATGCCGAGCATCGCGCGCGCGTCACCGGCGGCATGAGTCCGGCGGAGCGGGCGCGGCTGACGGCGCGCCAGAATGCGGCGAGCGCCAACATCCATCACCAGAAGCACGACCCTCAGAATAACTGAGCGCCCGCGCTTTCGATCTCAAAAGAAAGGGCGCCGCCGGCCAGACCGGGGCGCCCTTCCCTTTTTCTGCAAACGTCCGTCGCGGCTCAGTAAACGCGCGCCTTCGGCTTGATATACTCCACCTCGTCGGTGAGCGTGTAATCGTGGACCGGGCGGTAATCGAGCGTCACCTTGCCCTGATCGAACCACGAGATGGTGTGCTTCATCCAGTTCGCGTCGTCGCGGTTCGGGAAATCCTCGTGCATGTGCGCGCCGCGGCTTTCCTTGCGGTTTTCGGCGGAGTGCATCGTCACGACGGCCTGCGGGAGCATGTTGTCCAGCTCCAGCGTCTCGATCAGATCGGTGTTCCAGATCAGCGAGCGATCCTTGATGCCGACATCCGACAGCGTCGTGTAGATGCTGTCGATCTTGGTCTGGCCCTCGCCCAGCAGCGCGCTGTCGCGGAACACGGCGCAATGCTTCTGCATCGTGTGCTGCATGTTGAGGCGGATCTCGGCGGTGGGCGTCGAACCGCTCGCATTGCGATAATGATCGAGGCGGGCCAGCGCCTTCTCGTCCGCCTCGGTCACGATCTTGCCGTGCTTGGCGTGGGGCTGGACCAGCTCCGCGATGCGGAAGCCGGTCGCGCGACCGAACACCACGAGATCGATCAGCGAGTTGGAGCCGAGGCGGTTCGCGCCGTGCACCGAGACGCATGCCGCCTCGCCCACCGCGAACAGGCCGGGGACGACCGCATCCGGATTGCCGTCGCGCAGCGTGACGACTTCGCCATGATAGTTACAGGGCACGCCACCCATATTGTAATGGACGGTGGGCGTGACGGGCAGCGGCTGGCGCGTGAGGTCCACGCCTGCGAAGATCTTGCCCGTCTCGGTGATGCCCGGCAGGCGCTCGGCCAGCACCTTGGGATCGATATGGTCGAGGTGCAGGAAGATGTGGTCGCCATTCTTGCCGACGCCGCGCCCCTCGCGCATCTCCATCGCCATCGAACGGCTGACGACGTCGCGCGACGCCAGATCCTTCGCCGACGGGGCATAACGCTCCATGAAGCGCTCGCCCTGCGAATTGGTGAGGTAACCGCCCTCGCCGCGCGCGCCCTCGGTGATGAGCACGCCCGCGCCGTAAATGCCGGTCGGGTGAAACTGGACGAACTCCATGTCCTGCAGCGGGAGCCCCGCGCGCAGCACCATGCCGCCGCCGTCACCGGTGCAGGTGTGCGCGGAAGTAGCGGAGAAATAGGTGCGGCCCGAACCGCCCGTCGCCAGCACGACGGCGTGGCTGCGGAAGCGGTGGATGCTGCCAT
Source organism: Sphingomonas sp. AP4-R1 (assembly GCF_013113735.1). Taxonomy (NCBI): domain Bacteria; kingdom Pseudomonadati; phylum Pseudomonadota; class Alphaproteobacteria; order Sphingomonadales; family Sphingomonadaceae; genus Sphingomonas; species Sphingomonas sp. AP4-R1. Next base: position 3,941,120 of record NZ_CP053346.1, on the reverse strand, counting down.
CCTCCATGCAGAGCGCGATCACGCCCTTGCACTCGCCATTCTCCATGATGAGATCGAGCGCGAAATATTCGACGAAGAAGTCGGCGTCATACTTCAGGCTCTGCTGATAGAGCGCGTGGAGCATGGCGTGGCCGGTGCGGTCGGCGGCGGCGCAGGTGCGCTGCACGGGCGGGCCGGCACCCATATTCTGCATGTGGCCGCCGAACGGACGCTGATAGATCGTGCCGTTGTCGTTGCGGCTGAACGGCACGCCGGCATGTTCCAGCTCGATCACGGCCGCGGGCGCCTCGCGCACCATATATTCGATCGCGTCCTGGTCACCCAGCCAGTCCGATCCCTTGACGGTATCGTACATGTGCCAGGTCCAGTGATCGGGCGTGTTGTTGCCCAGGCTGGCGGCGATGCCGCCCTGCGCCGCCACAGTGTGGCTGCGCGTGGGGAACACCTTGGTGATGCAGGCGGTCTTCAGGCCCTTTTCGGCGCAGCCCATCGTGGCACGCAGGCCAGAGCCGCCGGCACCCACGACCACCGCATCATAGACATGGTCGACGATCTGATAGGCGGACATCAGGCAGAAGCTCCGGCAAGGGCGATCTTGAGAACCGAGAAGAGGGCGAGCGCACCGCCGCCGATCGCGTAGAAGTTCAGCAGCACGATCGCGCCGAAACGGCTGTAATCGTGGAGGTAATCCTCGATCAGAACCTGCAGGCCGAGGCGCAGGTGATAGAAGATCGAGAGGATCGCCAGCATCAGCGGCACGCTCGCCCAGGGCGAGGACAGCCACAGCATCAGCGCGCGATAATCATAGAGCGGCAGCCGCAGCAGCGATGCGACCAGCCAGATGCCCAGCAGCAGATTCGCCGCTGCCGTCACGCGCTGCATCCACCAGTGATGGACGCCGCTCTTGGCCGATCCCAGACCGCGAACGCGGCCGATACCCGTACCCGAACCCATCAGTGCCCCCGCGTCAGGATGAAGCCCCAGACCAGCACGGTCAGGGCGAGTGCGACGGTCATCGCGATCAGCGAGCCGGTGCGGTTGGATTTCAGCTCGTAGCCCGCGCCCGTATCCAGGAACAGGTGGCGGATGCCGGAGCACATATGCTGGAAGAAAGCCCAGGTCATGCCGATCAGGATCAGCGCGGGGATCAGGTTCAGCCGGCCGGTCGCATCGGAGGTCATCAGATCGACGAAGCGCGCATAGCTCGCCTCGCCGCCGGCCAGCGCGGCCAGCCACCAGATGAAGAGGACGCCGCCGCCGATGGCCAGCCCGTCGCCCGTCACGCGATGCAGGATCGAGATCAGCATGTGCGGACCCCAACGCCAGATCGTCAGATGCGGCGATAGCGGCCTTGCCGGATTGCGCGCCATTATTCCTCCTTTTGGGCTTTCTGCCCGTGCCCTTTAGACCAATGAGAGCGGACTGCAATCATCTGCTCGCACCTGCGGCAAAGCCATAACCGCGCGTTTACCATTGGCGCGCTAGGAACGAGCGGAAGACAGCGCCGCAGAGGTTTCGACGATGGACATGAGCCAGCATCCCCACGCCGGAATCGGCGACATCGGGCAGGAGGAATTCGATCGCCGCTGCTCGATCTATGGCGACAATGGCCGGCTCGGCGCCGATCTCGCGACCATCTGGAGCAAGGCCGGCCCGGTCATGCGCGACGCCGTCTATGCCGAAGGCGAACTGATCCGCCACGATATGCAGCCCGAATCAGAGGCTTATGGTCCTGACGTGCGCCGCAATACCGATCGCGCGCTGCTGGATCTGTTCACGCGGCCCGTAAATGCCGACTGGTTCCGCTACGCGGCCGCGCTGGATGACGAAAGCACGATGGAACGGCGCATTCCCGCCGCTGTTTCCAGCCGAATCCTGTCGCGGCTGATTTCCGCGGCGGCTCAGGCGGTGAGCAAGACGTTCGCCGAGGATGCCGAGTTCGTCCGCATGACGACCGATCGACTCATGACCCTTCTGGCGGTGAAGCTCGATCTCCTGACGCTGCGCCTCACCATGAAGGCGACGATCGAGCAGCGCGAAACGCGCGCCGCCGAAGGCGCCACCTTCCGCGAGACGGTCGGCACCCTGCTCAACGACGCGCTGGGCGGATCGAAGGATTTGCGCCGCCGCACGGCTGACGCGTCCGGTTCGGCACGCGGCATGCTGGGCAAGACCTCCGAAGTGGCCGCCGCCGCCGAACAGTCCGCGATCGCCATGCGCGAGGCCGCGCAGACCGCCGCCGGCCTGATCCGCGCGATCGAGGATGCGCGCAACGAAGTGGAGGTCGCCGCCGGCATCGCCACGCGCGCGGGCAACGAATCGAAGAAGGCGGTCGAGGTCAGCACGGCGCTGTCCGAACATGCCCATGCGATCGAATCGATCCTGGGCCTGATCCGCGACATTGCCGGCCAGACCAACCTGCTCGCGCTCAACGCCACGATCGAGGCGGCGCGCGCGGGCGATGCGGGGCGTGGCTTCGCCGTGGTGGCGCAGGAGGTGAAGAGCCTCGCCAACCAGACCGCTCGCGCCACCGACGACATCGCCGCCAAGATCGGCGCGATCCAGATCGCCACGCGCCAGACGGTGGAGGCCAACGGATCGATCCGCGCCACGATCGGCGACGTGCAGACCTCGGCCGAGCGCATCCGCACCGCGATGGAGACGCAGGCGCAGACCGTGACGATGATCACCGCCGCCGTGGACGAAACCGCGCTCGCCGCCGATGCCATGTCAGGCACGATCGCCGCGATCCGCTCCGGCACCGAGAATCTCGCCGGCAGCATCGACGATCTCGACACCGGCTTCCGGGACGTGGACGGCAAGCTGACGACGCTGGAAGCCAACGCGATCGAGTTCATCGCCCGGCTGGGGTGATCCCCTCACCCCTTCGGAAGAACGCTGAATTGGTCTGAGCCTCATTCCCGTTCGTGCTGAGCCTGTCGAAGCACCGTCCTTCCTTGAGCAACTGATGCCTGAGAAGAAGTACGGCCCTTCGACAGGCTCAGGGCGAGCGGACGTTAGGGGATCGGGTGGGATAATTCCCCTCTCTGGCGGAAAATGCGGGCCGGCCCTATGCGCGCGGCCATGTCTGATGCTCCTCACATTCTCGTCACCGGCAGCAGCCGGGGGATTGGCGCCGCCATCGTCGAGGCGCTCGCGCCCTCGGCTCGCGTGATCGGCCACGGCACGCGCGCCGGTAGCGACCGGATTTCCGCCGATCTTTCGCAGCCGGGTGCCGCCGGTGCGCTCTGGGCCGAGGCGCTCGATCGTCTTGACGGCCGGATCGACATCCTCGTCAACAATGCCGGCATCTTCGAAGCCACGCCGCTCGACCTGCCCGATGCCGACTGGCTTTCGGGTTGGGAGCGGACGATGCAGATCAATCTCACCGCGTCCGCCGAACTGTGCCGCCTCGCCGTTCGCCACTTTCAGGAGCGCGCCGCCGGCGGCCGGATCGTGAACGTCGCCAGCCGCGCCGCCTATCGCGGCGACAGCCCGGCCCACTGGCACTATGCCGCCTCCAAGGGCGGCATGGTCGCGATGACCAAGACGATCGCGCGCGCTTATGCGGGCGCGGGCATCCTCGCCTTCGCCGTCTGCCCCGGCTTCACGATGACGGGCATGGCCGACGATTATCTCGCCAGCCGCGGCGGCGACAAATTGCTCGCCGACATTCCGCTCGGCCGCGTCGCCTTGCCCGCCGAGGTGGCGGAGACGGTGCGCTTTCTCTCCCTCACGGCCCCGCCTTCGATGACCGGCGCGGTGCTCGACATCAATGGAGCCAGCTATGTCCGTTGAATGGCAGGTCCAGTCCCCCGAAAGCTGGAAGATCACCCTCCCCTGCACCCGCGCCGAGGCCGATGCGCTGATCGACGACGCGCCCGCGCTCGACGCATTCGATCCGCTGCCGACGTTGATGACGAGCGAACCGGACCCGGCACAGCCCGATGCGTGGCTGATCGACGTCTATGTCGAGGGTGAGCCGTCGGCCGAACTGATCGCGGTCGTCCGCGCGCTCGCCCCCGGCACCTCCGAGGCCCCCGCCATCGCCCGGCTGGAGGACGAGGATTGGGTCACGAAGAGCCAGGCTTTCCTCACCCCGATCCGCGCCGGCCGTTTCCACGTCTTCACCGGCGCCCACGCCGGCGAGACGCCGGAGGGCGCCGTCCCCTTCCTGATCGAGGCGGGGCGCGCCTTCGGCACCGGCCATCACGAGACGACCACCGGCTGCCTGGAGATGCTCGACCGGCTGGCGACCGACGGCCTCACGTTCGCGAACGTGGCCGATATCGGCACCGGCACGGGCCTGCTCGCCTTCGCGGCGCGGGCTTCCTGGCCGGATGCCGCCATCCTCGCGGCGGACATCGATCCGATCGCGATCGACGTGACTCGCGCCAATATGGCCGTGAATGCGATCCCGGCCGGGGCGATCGCTCTCCATGCCTGCCCCGGAGTGGATCATCCGGATATTGCCCGAACCGGGCCTTTCGATCTATTGATCGCCAATATCCTGGCCGGCCCGCTGATCGAGCTGGCCCCGGGATTTGCGCGCCAGATCGGGCGCGAAGGGAGAGTGATGCTGGCGGGCCTGCTCGCCGACCAGGAACAGGCCGTCGTCGCTGCCTATGAGGCGTGCGGCTTCCGTCTGTCGGAACGACTCCAGCGCGGCGACTGGCCCACGCTGGTTCTGACGCGACAGGCGTAAAGATGGCTTGCGACAAGTGATGTATTGCCATAATACACTATGGCGCCTCAGGGGGGTCCGGGGCGCGGGGATGGAAGCAGATGAACATGGAATCGGGCATCGGCGGCAGCGTTGCCGATTATGAAGCTCTCGATCCGGCCCGCTCGCGCCGGAAGCTGATAATCGCGCTCGTCGCGGTCGTGATCGTGGCGATCGCGATCGGCTATTATGTCAGCCACCGCAAACCGAAGGCAGCGGGCGGCGATTCCGCGCTCCAGCGCGTGACCTATATCGTTCCGGGCCGCAGCGAGATCGCGGCCAGCACGCGCGCCACCGGCACGATCGGCGCGCGGCGCGACCAGCCCGTCGGCATCGCCGGCGAAGGCGGCGTCGTTCGCAGCGTCCTGGTCGAGGCCGGTGACTGGGTGAAGGCCGGCCAGATCCTCGCGATCGTCGATCGCTCCGTCCAGACGCAGCAGGCGGCCGCGATGGGCGCCCAGATCGATCAGTCCCGCGCCGATGCGGCCCTCGCGCTCGCCAATCTCAATCGGGCCAAGAAGCTCGTTTCCAATGGTTTCGTCTCGCAGGCGGACATCGATTCCAAGCAGGCCGCGCTGGATTCGGCCAATGCGCGCGTCGCGGTGGCGCAGGCGCAGCTCGGCCAGCAGCGCGCTTTGATCGGCCGGCTGGACATCCGCGCTCCTGCGGCCGGCCTCGTCCTCACCCGCACGGTGGAAGCCGGCCAGATCGTCGGCGCCGCCTCGGGCGCGCTGTTCCGGATCGCCGAGGACGGCCGGATGGAAGTGCAGGCACGCATCGCCGAGTCCGATCTCGCGCACATGGCTGTCGGCAATCCCGCCATCGTGACGCCGGTGGGCACGGCGCTCAAGATCGAAGGCAAGATCTGGCAGATTTCGCCGGTGATCGATCCGAACAGCCGCCAGGGCACGGTGCGCGTGGCGCTGCCGTTCCGCACCGAGCTGCGCCCCGGTGGTTTCGCCAGCATCGATCTCGGCGGGAGCCCCCAGGAGTTGCCGCTGCTGCCGGAGAGCGCGGTGCTGTCCGATCCCAAGGGCAATTTCGTCTATGTGGTGGGCTCCGACAATCGCGTCTCGCGCCGTGACGTCACGGTGGGCGGGGTCGACGATCGCGGGGTGAGCATCGCCTCCGGCCTCATCGGCCGGGAACGGGTGATCGCGTCGGCCGGCGCCTTCCTCAATCCGGGCGACAAGGTGACCCCCGTCCTCGCCGGCCATTGAGGCGACGCGCATGAACTTCCGCAACATCTCCGCCTGGTCGATCCGGAACCCGATTCCCTCGATCGTCCTGTTCTTCGCGCTGACGCTGGCCGGTTGGGTCTCGTTCATGCGGATGGACGTCAACCAGAATCCGGAGATCACCTTCCCCGGCGTCGTCGTCGTCATCACCCAGCCCGGCGCCGCGCCGACCGAACTGGAAACGCAGGTCGCGCAGCGGATCGAGGCGGCGGTCCGAAATCTGGAGGGCGTGGAGGAAATCAACACGACCATCTCCGAGGGCAGCTCGGAGACGTTCGTCCAGTTCACGATCGAAACGCCGGTGGATCGCGCGACTACCGACGTGCGCGACGCCATCTCGCAGATTCGCGGCCAGCTGCCGGACGGCATTCTCGAACCGCAGATCATCCGCGCCAAGGTGAATGGCGGCGCGCTCGCCAACTGGTCGGTCGAGACGACCGACATGACCATGGAGCAGCTCTCCTGGTACACCCAGAATATCGTCTCGCGCCGCCTGCTGGCGATCGAGGGGATGCAGAGCGTCCAGATCCGGGGCGGCGTCGATCGCGAGATCCGCGTCGTGCTGGATCCCGCCAAGATGCAGGCGCAGGGCGTCACCGCCAGCCAGGTGAACGTGCAGCTGCGCGCGATGAACCTGAACGCCGCCGGCGGCCGCGCCGAGATTGCCGGTGCCGAGCAATCGGTCCGCGTGCTGGGCAATGCGCGCGACGCCTATGCGCTGGGGCAGACCCAGGTGCAGCTCGCCAATGGCCGCTCGGTGAAGCTCGCCGACATCGCCGACGTGCGCGACGCTTATGGCGAGCGGCGCAATCTGGCGATCATGAACGGCAAGTCGGTGGTGAGCTTCGGCATCCTCCGCTCGCGCGGCGCCTCGGACCTCACCGTCTACGATAATGCGGTGAAGGTGCTGGCGCAGCTGGAGAAGGAGAATCCCAAGATTCACTTCATCCAGCGCTTCAATTCCACCAAATATACGGCCGAGAATTACAAGGGCGCGATGCGCGCGATGGTCGAGGGTGCGGTCCTCGCCGTGGCCGTCGTGTTCCTGTTCCTGCGCGATCGTCGCGCGACCCTCATCTCGGCGCTGGCCATTCCGCTGTCGGCCATCCCCACCTTCCTCGTCCTCAGCATCATGGGCTTCACGCTCAATTTCATGACTTTGCTGGCGTTGAGCCTCGTCGCCGGCGTGCTGGTGGACGATGCGATCGTGGAGATCGAGAATATCGTCCGCCACATGCGGATGGGCAAAACCGCCTATCAGGCCTCGATCGACGCCGCCGACGAGATCGGCCTCGCCGTGGTCGGCACGACCTTCTCGATCGTGGCGGTCTTCCTGCCGGTCGCGTTGATGCCGGGCATCGCCGGGCAGTTCTTCAAGAATTTCGGCCTCACCGTCGTCGTCGCGGTGCTGATGAGCCTGCTCGTCGCGCGCCTGATCACGCCGATGATCGCGGCCTATTTCCTGAAATCGCACGGCGAGGCCAGCCACGGCGAGGGCTGGCTGATGGACGTCTATATGCGCGTCCTCCACTGGACGATCGACGACAGCAAGGCGCATGCCGCGCGCAAGCAGGGCAGCCGCCTCAGCCGCCTGTTCGCCTGGCGCTACGATCATCGCTGGTGGACGATGGGCTTCGGCTTCGTCGCCTTCCTGGCCACGATCACCCTGTTCGTGATGCTGCCCAAGAATTTCATGCCGCCGCAGGATCAGGACACCAGCCGCGTGACCGTGACGATGCCGCCCGGCACGACGCTGGAGCAGACCCGCGACGTGGCCGAGAAGGTCGTGAAGATCCTGAAGGCGCAGCCGGACGTGGCCACCGCCGTCGATTATGTCGATGTCGGCGAGGCGACGATCTCGATGACGCTGAAGGACGATCGCACGCGCAAGAGCTTCGAGTTCGAGCGTGAGGTGGCGCCGCTGCTGAACCAGATCCCCGACGGGCGCATCTATTTCCAGTCGCAGAACAGCGACCAGACCAGCAATCGCGACCTCTCGATCCTGCTCGCGGGTGACGATCCCGCGTTGCTGAACTCTGCCGCCTCGAAGGTGGTGGACGAGATGCGCGCGCTGCCCGGCGTCCGCGCGCCGCGCGTCGACGGCGATCTCCCGCGCCCTGAAATCACGATCAAGCCGCGCGTCGATCTCGCCGCGGATCTGGGCGTGACGACGCAGGCGCTGAGCCAGACGATCCGCATCGCCACGCTGGGCGACATCGATCAGAACGCCGCCAAATTCTCGCTCAGCGATCGTCAGATCCCGATCCGCGTGGTGCTGAACGAGAATAGCCGCCGCAGCCTCTCGACGATCCAGAACCTGCCGGTGCCGACATCGCGCGGCGGCAGCGTGCCGCTGAGCGTGGTCGCCGAAATCGGCTTCGGGGCGGGCCCGTCGCAGATCCAGCGCTTCAATCAGGAGCGGCGCGTGGTGATCAGCGCCGATCTCGCCCCCGGCGCGATCGCGGGGGACGAGCGCGCGAAGATCATGGCGCTGCCCGCGATGAAGAATTTGCCCGAAGGCGTCCATTATTCGCCGGCCGGCCAGGCCAAGTGGCAGGAGGAACTCGTCACCAACTTCATGCTGGCGGTGGTTGCCGGCGTGCTGCTGGTCTTCGCGGTGCTGGTTCTGCTCTATCGCCGTGTGATGCCGCCCTTCGTCAACATGGGGTCGCTGCTGCTGGCGCCGCTCGGCGGCCTGATCGCGCTGTCGGTGGCGGGGATGGCGATCTCGCTGCCCGTCTTCATCGGCCTGCTCATGCTGTTCGGCATCGTCGCGAAGAATTCGATCCTGCTGATCGATTTCGCGATCGAGGAGATGCGACAGGGGCGATCGCTGACCGAGGCGGTGGTGGACGCCGGGCACAAGCGCGCGCAGCCGATCGTGATGACGACGGTGGCGATGGTGGCGGGCATGATGCCCACCGCGCTGTCGCTGGGCGCCGACGGATCGTTCAACCAGCCGATGGCCGTCACCGTGATCGGCGGCCTGGTCCTTTCGACCGTGTTGACGCTGCTGATCGTGCCGGCGGGCTTCAGTCTGGCCGACGGGCTAGAGAAATGGCTGGGCCCGAAGCTCAGCAAGGGCCTCACCAGCGGGGGCGAACACGCGCCCCCGCACGGAGCGCCGCACGCGGCGGAATGAACCTTCGGGCGCGACGGTGATTGTCTTCGGACATGCCGTCGCCCATTCCCTGCTCATGATGTCGCCCGCCCGAGCAACCGCCACCCCGTCCCCGCTCCGCCGGATGCGCGCGGTCGCGACCGGGCTGCTGCTGGCGATGGCGCTGTTGTTCGTCGTCTCCACCCTGCTCGTCCCGCGTCATCCCGCCTGGGCGTTCGTGCGCGCCTTCGCCGAGGCGGCGATGGTCGGCGGGCTGGCCGACTGGTTCGCGGTGACGGCTCTGTTCCGTCACCCGCTCGGCCTGCCGATACCCCACACCGCGATCATCCCGCGCAACAAGGATCGGATCGGCGACAGCCTCGCCGCCTTCCTGCGCTCCAATTTCCTCACGCCCAGCGTCGTCGCGCGGCGGATGCAGCGGCTGGACATCGCCGCCGGCGTCGGCCGCCTGCTCGCCCGCCCGCCCTCGGGCAAGATGCGCGGCGGCAAATTGGTGGTCACGTTGCTGGAGGGCTTGGCCGACGAGCGGCTGGGCGGGATGGTGAAGGGTATTGCCGTCCAGCGGCTGAAGGACATGAAACTCGCCCCGCTCGCCGGGCAATTGCTGGCGGCGGCGATGGCCGAAGGGCGCCACCGTCCGCTGATCGACGGCGCGATCGACTGGATCGGCCGCACGCTGGATGCGAACGAGCCTCTGTTCCGCAAGATGATCCACGAGCGCGCGGGATCGATCCTGCGCTGGACCGGGCTCGACGAGACGCTCTCGACCAAGATCCTCGAAGGCCTGTTCAAGCTGCTCGCGGACGTGGCCGACGATCCCGATCACCCGCTGCGTGCGAAGGCGGAGGAGGCGCTCCAGCACCTCGCCGAGCGGCTCCAGCATGAGCCCGAAATGCAGGAGCGCGTCGACCGCTTCCGCGACGCGATGGTCGCCAATCCGGCGGTCGGGCATTGGCTGGACGGGATGTGGCAGAATGCGCGGGGCGCCATCCTGCGCGCCGTCCGCGATCCGCAGCAGGCGATGGCGGGCCGCTTCGGCGAGATGCTGCGCCAGACGGGCGAGACGCTCCAGAATGACGAGCGCCTGCGGATCGCCGTCAACCGCTTCGCCCGCCGCGCCACCGTGGGCATCGTCGCGGCCTATGGCGACGGGATCGTGGCTCTGGTGTCGGACACGATCCGGGGCTGGGACGCCAGCACCGTCACCGCGCGGCTGGAGACGGCGGTGGGCCGGGATCTGCAGTATATCCGGGTGAACGGGACGTTGGTGGGCGGGCTGGTCGGCCTCGTGATCTATGCGGTGTCGCTGGCGATCGGGTGAGGCGCATCAGCGGCGGCCGACGCGCGCTTGTGGACCTAAACCGAACCTCGTCACTCCGGACTTGATCCGGGGTCCCGCTTCCTCTGCGGCCCCGCAAAAGAAGACGTGTGATTCCGGATCAGGCCGGGGGCGGAATCATCAACGGCGGCTTTCGCCTCATAAGTCGGCGTTCAGAGGTGGCGAGCCCGGCACCACGAGCGATCGTTGACCCTGGCCGGTAATCTCGTCAACTTGGGCTTTCGTAGGGGGTATCAATGCATAAAGCCGTTGTCGTCGCGCTTTTGATTTCAACGGCGAGCGGTGCGCAGCCGGTTCCAACTTCGAAACACATCCAGAAGATCATGGCTAAGGGTGATGGATTGACACCTGCTACAGCCTTCAAGGTTTCCAGCGTCAAAGAGGAATACCAGATAGCCGCCGCCTTAGGACTGAAAGTTCAGTCTCAATCATTGGTCGTTCAAAAGAAGCCTTTTGATATGCTCCAGGCGACCAATGAGGCCGGTGACGCTCGTGAAGTTTGGTTCGACATTAGCAGCTTCTATCCAGAATTCTGAACGGCAACCAACCATATAAGTCGCCTAGAAGAAGACGGTCGTTCCCCGCCCACAGCCGTCATTCCCGCGAAAGCGGGAATCTATGGATGTGGTCGCCGCTGTTAATGCACGTCCTTGATCGCCCCCCTGTCCATGGATTCCCGCCTTCGCGGGAATGACGATGGGAGGGATTTTGCCTTCACGTCACCGTCGTAGGCCGCCGTTCTAGCTGACCAGCGCCAGCCTCGGCGGCTCCAGCGGGGCGAGCCGCGCCGCAGCGATGCCCGGCATGTGCTCCACGCGCGCCGCCAGCTCGGCATCGACGCGATAGTCGCGGCCCACGCGGATGCGGATCTCCTGCCCCTCGACATGCGCGATCAGATCGATCTCGCTGCGGCCGCCCTTGGCGTCGGCGAACAGACCGGCCAGCGCGGCGGGCGCGCCCGGATCCGCCAGTTCCACCTCCATCCGCAGCCGAGCCCCGCCGACGAGGCTGTCCAGCGGGCGGGTGGCCCGCGCGGTGAGACGCGGAGTCTCCTCGCCCGGACGGCGATCCAGCTCCGCCGTCACCAGCAGGCACGCGCCCGACTTGGCGGCGGCCTCCATCTCGATCCCCACCGGCTCGTCGAACACGCTGACCATGAACTGGCCGGTCTGGTCGGAACAGGTGGCGAGCAGCCAGCGATTGCCGCGCGCGGACGTGCGCCAGGCCGCCCCTTCCACCAGCACGGCCAGCTTGGCGGTGGGCCGCGCGGTCGGCCGGCCGCGATCGTCGCGTTCGGGCTCGGACGAGACCGACATCGTCATGATCTGGGCATAAGGCCGCGCGCCTTCGCCCTGCGCCACATGGCGGAAGCGATCGGTGGGGTGCGCCGAGAAATAGAAGCCGAACGCGTCCTTCTCTGCGCCCATCCGCTCCGCGACCGACCAGCGCTGTCCGGTAGCCAGCCGGATATGCGCGTGCGCCGCCTCGGAGGGCCCGCCGAACAGGCCGCCCTGCCCGGTCTCGCGCTGCTCGTGCGCCTTGGCGGCCTCGGCCAGGATCGACTCGGCCGCCGCGAACACGCCCGCGCGGTCCTTTTCCAGCGCGTCGAACGCACCGGCCGCGGCCAGCGCCTCCAGCTGGCGGCGGTTGATCAGGCGCGGATCCACGCGCTCGGCGAAATCGTCGAGGCTCTTGAAGGGGCCACTCGAGCGGCGCTCCGCGACGAGTTGCTCCATCGCCTTCTCGCCCACGCCCTTCAGCGCGCCGAGCGCATAGCGGACCGCACCGTCCTCGACCGAGAATTCCGCCTCGGCCGAATTGATCTCGGGGCCCAGCAGATCCACGCCGGAGCGGCGCGCATCGTCCACCCAGATGTTGAGCTTGTCCGTCAACGCCATGTCGTAACACATGGAAGCCGCGAAGAATTCCGGCTTGTGATGCGCCTTCAGCCACGCCGTCTGATAGGCGAGCAGCGCATAGGCCGCCGCGTGGCTCTTGTTGAAGCCATAGCCCGCGAACTTGTCGATCAAATCGAACAGTTCGTTGGCCTTCTCGGCGCCGATGTCCTGCCGGCCGCAGCCCTCGACGAAGCGGCTGCGCTGGGCGTCCATCTCCGCCTGGATCTTCTTGCCCATCGCGCGGCGGAGAAGATCGGCGTCGCCCAGCGAGTAACCGGCCAGGATCTGCGCGGCCTGCATCACCTGCTCCTGATAGACGAAGATCCCGTAGGTCTCCTTCAGGATGCCTTCCAGCAGCGGGTGCGGATATTCGATCTCGGCGCGGCCATTCTTGCGGTCGCCGAACATCGGGATGTTGTCCATCGGACCCGGCCGATAGAGCGAGACGAGCGCGATGATGTCGCCGAAATTGGTGGGGCGCACCGCGGCCAGCGTGCGGCGCATGCCCTCCGATTCCAGCTGGAACACGCCGACCGTGTCGCCACGCTGGAGCAGGGCATAGACGTCCGGATCGTCGACGCTCAATGCGCCGAGATCGACGGTGACGCCCTTCCGCGCGAGGAACTGCACCGCCTTCTGTAGCACGGACAGCGTCTTCAGGCCGAGAAAGTCGAACTTCACGAGGCCTGCACCCTCGACGAACTTCATGTCGAACTGGGTGACGGGCATATCCGAACGCGGATCGCGATAGAGCGGCACGAGCTGGTCGAGCGGGCGATCGCCGATCACCACGCCGGCCGCGTGGGTCGAGCTGTGGCGCGGCAGGCCTTCCAGTTGGCAGGCCAGATCGAACAGGCGCTTCACCTGTTCGTCGCTCTCCACTTCCTTGGCCAGTTCAGACACGCCGTTAAGAGCGCGCGGCAAGGTCCAGGGATCGGTGGGATGATTGGGGACGAGCTTGGCCAGTCGATCGACCTGGCCATAGCTCATCTGCAGGACGCGGCCGGTGTCCTTCAGCACGGCGCGCGCCTTCAGGCGCCCGAAGGTGATGATCTGCGCGACCTGTCCGCGTCCATATTTCTGCTGGACGTACTGGATCACCTCGCCGCGCCGCGTTTCGCAGAAATCGATGTCGAAGTCCGGCATCGAGACGCGCTCGGGATTGAGGAAGCGCTCGAACAGCAGGCCCAGTTCGAGCGGATCGAGATCGGTGATCGTCAACGCCCAGGCGACGACCGAGCCCGCGCCGGATCCACGCCCCGGCCCCACCGGAATGTCGCGATCCTTCGCCCATTTGATGAAGTCGGCGACGATCAGGAAGTAGCCGGGAAAGCCCATCTGGACGATCACGTCCGTCTCGAACTTCAGCCGCGCGAAATAGGAGGCGCGCTCCTCCTCGGTCAGCGTCTTGCGCGCGAGCCGGGCCTCGAGGCCCTTGCGCGCATCCTCGCGCAGCATCTCGGCCTCCGCCTCGCGATTGCCGGCGAGGCTGGGCAGGATCGGCTTGCGATAGGGCGCCGCGATCGCGCAGCGCTGGGCGACGACGAGCGTGTTGGCCAGCGCCTCGGGCAGATCCGCGAACAAAGCGTTCATCGCCTCGGCCGGCTTGATCCACGCCTCCGGCGAGGATTTCACGCGATCGTCCGAATCCACATAAGCGGAGCCGGCGATGCACAGCATCGCGTCATGCGCGGCGTGGAAGCCCGGCTCGGCATAGGAGGCCGGGTTGGTCGCCGCCAGCGGCAGATCGCGCGCATAAGCGAGATCGATCAGCGCCCCTTCGGCCGCCTCTTCCGCCGCGTCGCCACGGCGGGACAGCTCGATATAGAGCCGCTCCGGAAACAGCGCCTGCAGGCGATCGAGATAGCGGGCGGCCGCATCCATCTGCTCGCCCGCGAGCAGCCGGGCGAGCGCGCCCTCGCCGCCAGCGGTCAGCGCGATCAGGCCGTCGGTGCGCCCCTCCAGCCGATCGAGCGGCACGTGGGCATCCTCCTGCACCGGCCGGTCGAGATGCGCGGCGGAGACGAGCGAACAGAGATTGTCATAGCCCTGTGCGTCCTGCGCGTAGAGCGCGAGCCAGTCGATCGTCGGCGGTTTGCCGTCCGCCGTTCCCGGTCGGGCCACCGCCAGCAATGTGCCGATGATCGGCTGGACGCCCGCTTTCTTCGAGGCATCGCCGAACGCCATCGAACCATAGAGGCCGTTGCGATCCACGATCGCCGCCGCCGGATAGCCGAGCGCCTTCACCCGTGAGGCGATCGCCTTCGGGTCGATGGCGCCTTCCAGCATCGTGAAGGCGGACAGGATGCGGAGCGGCACGAAGCTCTGGACGGCCATGCGCGGAATGTAGGCGCGATGCCCCGCAGAAGCGAGCATCCGCGCGCGACTTATCCACCGCTAATGCGCGGATCGTCCGATCAGTTCGGTACGGGGAAGCAGGAGGTGGAGGTCAGGTTCGCCGGCGCGACGGACTGGGGCAGCAAGGTCATCGCACCCTTCTTGAAGGGTACGGAGATGGTGGCCTGCGCCATGCCGCTCTGGCCGTTGCAGGTCGTCGAGGGGACGACCGCCACCATCGTCGTGGTCAGCGCCATTGCCGAGCGGGTGTTGCCGCGGCTGACGGTCCAGCTCTGCACCTCGGCCGCCGTCGTGCATCCCGTGGGCTTCAGCGCGGCGCAGCGGGCGGAGGCGGTCGCCAGTTCGTTCAGCGCCTGCTTGGCGAAGATCATCCGACCGCCGTCCAGCAGCAGGAACAGCATCATCAGGAAGGCCGGGGCCACGATCGCGAACTCGACGGTGGTGGCACCGCGCGCGTCGGCGGCGAAGCGACGCGGCAGGCTCATTGCAGCCGCACCACCGCATATTGGCTGATCGTCTTGCCGCCGAGATAGCGATCGGGAACGATCACCGCGCTATAGGGCGTCGTCGCGGCGATCTTCAGATAATTGCCGGATACGGCCTGCGAACCATAAGCGGAGCAGCTGGTGTTGCAGGCTGCGGCCAGTGCGAAGGTTCCGGTCGAGGTGATGCAGCTGCACTTGCCGTCGCCGCAGCTCGTCGTGCCGTTGCAGGTGATCGCCACGGTGGGCGCGACCTTCACGCCGGAGAAATTGCGGACATAGTTGCTGATCGCGGACGTGTCGCTCGCCACCTGCTGGTTGTAGGCGAGCATCGCCGCCTGCTCGACGGCGGAGCCCAGGCGCAATTTCTGCTGGATGTAGAAGCCGAAATCGAGCCCGACCATCAATGTCGCGAACAGGAAGGTGGAGATCAAAGCGAACTCCACGGCCGCCACGCCGCGCCGGTCCCGGCCAAGGCGACGGAGAAGAGAGGTCAGGGGCGTCATTGGATCAGGCTCACGGTGGCGCTGCCGCTACCGCTGCCGTTCGACAGGCTGGAGCAGTTGGCGGTGTTGACGGTGCCGGACCCCGTGACCGAAACCGAGTTGACGACGAGCATCATGCAGGCCGAGCCGTTGCCCGAGATGGACGAGCCGCCGGACGAGCTGAACGCGGAATTGGGCGCATAGATCAGGCCCGAGGCCTTGCCGTTCGATCCCGCGCTGATGCCCGTGGCGGAGGAGGTCTTGGTCAGGATCAGCATGTCCGTTATGCCGTAGCCGCTGGATGCGGTGGGTGCGGCAAGATCGAACGAGGTGCCGCCCGCGAAATTGAACGAGCCGCCCAGCGCGAAGGTGACGTTCACGCCCGTCATCGCCCCGCCCGTGCCGTTCGTCCAATCGCCGCCGACGACATAGAGGCCGTCCCCCATGATCGCCGAGCCCTGCAGCGCCAGATTTCCTTTCACCACATGCATGGCCGATTTGGGGAAGACGATAGTGGTGCCACCCGCCGTGCTGATATAGCCGCTCGCGCTGAACGTTCCGGCCGCCGCCGTCGGCGCCGAGCAATCGGAAGTGAAGCAGGCATCGCTGCCGCCATCGACCGAGATGGCCTTGGGATTGCTGGAACTGCCGTCGTTCCCGATGATCACGGTGTTGGTCGCGGCCGTATTCACCCGCAGATGCGCGCCGCCCGAAAGCGTGAGCGCGCCGACGAGATTGAAATTGCCCGTTCCCATCGTCAGCGATTTGCCGCCGCCGATCGAGATCTGGCCGAAGCTGTGATTGCCGTTGCCCATCGTGATCGGATCGTTGGCGCTCACCGTGAACGTGCCGGTGATGGTGATGTCGCCATCCCCGAACGTCATCGTCGCGCCGGACATGTTGACGTTGCGGAAGGTGAGCGTCGATCCGCTGAGAAACTTGATCGAGCAGCCCCCGCCGATCGTCAGATCGCGGATCGTGTAGGTGCCGGCCGGGATCGTGTAATTGCAGCTGCCGTTCGTGTACTGATTGAAGCCGCTGCTGCTCTTGCCGCCCCAATCCGATGACCAGTCGGTCGAGCTGGTGTTGGAATATACGGTCGGCACCACCAGCGGGCTGGTGCAGTTCTTGTTCCCGCCCTGATAGTCCGGATCGTTATTCCCGGTCAGCTTGTTCACATAGCAGAGCGCCGTCTGGACGGCGGTGCTGTTTTTCACCGTGTCCACCGCGGCGTTGGGCTGCGTCTTGATGTTCTTGGCGACCGGCGTGGTCGTGATCGCGTTCTGATTGTAGGAGGCGGCGGTGTCGGCGATCGCCTTGCCCACCACCTGCTTGGCGGTGATCTTGGCGCTCGAATTGTCCGACGCGATCGTGCCGTTGCTCGTGACCGAGCAGCCCGGCGCGCTGATGCTGGCGCCGCCCGAGGCCGTCACGCTTGTGGTATTGGAAGAGAGCGCGAGGATGCAGGCGGGCGTCGTATTGCTGACGAGCGACGCATAGGCCGCCGTCGTCACGTCATAGCTGCCGCTGTTCACGACCGCGCGAGCCAGCGCGATCGGCACGGGGGTGGTGATCACCACCTTCAATGCGCTCTGGCCGTTCACCGTCACCTGCGAGGCGGTCGCCACGCCCGAGGGAAGCCCGTTGGCCACGGCGATATCGTTGGCCGCGTCGGTGGCGACTTTGATATCCTGTCCGCCGGCCTTGTACGCCACGGCGGCGCCGAGTGCCGCCATATCCGCCGCGCGCTGGTTGCGGATCTTGGCGGCATAGCCCGTGCCCAGTTCGACCGCCAAACCGGACATGGCCAGCACCGAGGACAAGGCGAGAGCGCCGAGGACCGCGATGGATCCCCGATCGCTTCGCATCAAGCGGCGAAGCCAAGAATGGCGGATTAGCGATCTAAACACGATGTCAGGCTGTTAACCCGACAGCGTTAACGAGGTCCTTCGCCGAGCAGTTAATTCGAAAATGGACCGAACTGCCGGCCGCATCGGCGATCGTGACACGCCGTTTTCAAGGCCGCTTCACAACAGCGCATTCCGATGCCATCGCGTCGCCATGACCGACGTCTCGCCCCTCGCCGTCCCCTTCCCCGCTCTGCCGCCGATCGCGGGCGTCCGCGTCGCCGTCGCGCGGGCGCATTACAAGACGTGGGATCGCGCCGATCTCACGTATGCCGCGTTCGATCCGGGCACGGTCGTCGCGGGCGTGACGACCAGGAGCAAATGCCCTTCGCCCGAGGTGGAATGGTGCCGCCAGGCCCTGGTGCTGGGGCAGGCGCGCGCGCTGGTCGTGAATGCCGGCAATTCCAATGCCTTCACCGGCCATCGCGGGCGCGCGGCGGTGGAGGCGATCGCGGCGCGCGTGGCCGGCGCCACCGGCTGCCAGCCCTCCGACGTGTTCGTCTCGTCGACCGGCGTGATCGGCGTGCCGCTGCCGATCGACAAGGCCGAGGCCGGGATCGACGCCGCGCTTTCCGCCCCCGAGGCGAGCTGGCGCGAGGCGGCCGAGGCCATCTCCACCACCGACACCTTCCCCAAGGCGGCGATGGCGACGGCGGTGATCGGCGCCACCACCGTCTCCATCGTCGGCATCATCAAGGGTTCGGGCATGATCGCGCCGGATATGGCGACGATGCTCGGTTATCTCTTCACGGATGCCGCGATCGAGGCGCCGTTGCTCCAGAAGATGATGGACGGCGCCAACGCCGCCACCTTCTCCTGCATCACCGTGGATGGCGACACGTCCACGTCGGATACGGTGCTGGCCTTCGCCACCGGCAAGGCGGGTAACGCCCCGCTCGCCAGCATCGAGGATGAGGGCGCCGACGCATTCCAGGCGGCGATCGCCGACGTCTGCCGCCAGCTCGCGCATCTGGTGGTGCGCGACGGCGAAGGCGCCTCCAAGTTCATCGCGGTCGAGGTGGCCGGCGCCACCTCCGACGAGAGCGCGCACCGCATCGCCATGTCGATCGCCAACTCCCCGCTCGTGAAGACGGCGATTGCGGGCGAGGACGCCAATTGGGGGCGCGTCGTGATGGCCGTCGGCAAGGCGGGCGAACCGGCCGAGCGCGACCAGCTTTCGATCCGCTTCGGCAGCACGCAGGTCGCCACCGGCGGCCTCGCCGTGACCGGCTATGACGAGGCCCCCGTTGCCGCGCATCTGAAGGGGCAGGAGATCGAGATCGGCGTCGATCTTGGCCTCGGCGAGGGCCGCGCGACCGTGTGGACCTGCGATCTCACGCACGGCTACATCTCGATCAACGCGGATTATCGCAGCTGATGAGCGCGTCGCTGATCGCGCCCGTCGCCGCTTTGATGCGGCAGGTGGCAACGGATGTCGTCCTTCCCCATTTCCGGGCGCTGGCGGAAAGCGACGTGATCGAGAAGGCGCCGGGCGATTTCGTCACGGTGGCCGATCGCGAGTCCGAGGCTCGACTGGGCGAAGGCCTCGCGAAGATCCTGCCCGAGGCGCGCATGATCGGCGAGGAAGGCGTCGCGGCCGATGCGAGTCTGCTCGACGGGATCGGCAGCGGCCTCGTCTGGATCGTCGATCCGATCGACGGCACGAACAATTATGCCGAGGGCATCACGCCCTTCGCGATCATGATCGCGCTGGTGGCGGACGGCGAGACGCAGGCCGGCTGGATCCTCGATCCGGTCAGCGGGCGCCTGCTCCATGCGGTGAAAGGCGGCGGCGCGTATGTCGACGGCGCGCGGGTCATGACGAAACCGACCGGCAGCCCCCTGCCCGTCGCCGCGCTCGCCACGCAATTCCTGCCTGCGGACGTGCGCGCCGATTTCGAGCGACGCCTGCCGGGCCGGCTTGCCAACGTGCCGGTCCCGCGCTGCGCGGGCGAGCAATATCCGCGTGTCATCCTCGGTCAGAACGACGCGGCGCTTTTCTGGCGCGCGTTTCCGTGGGATCATGCGCCCGGCGAACTGATCCTGACCGAAGCAGGCGGCAAGATGGCCCGCTTCGACGGCTCGCTGTATCGCGTCGACAAACCCGGTTTCGGCCTGCTCGCCGCCGCCACCCCCGCGCTGTGGGATCAGGTGCGCGAGATATTGCTGGGGTGATCGCTCACGGTGCTCCTGTTTTCGCAGGAGCACTGATTGGCCTGACTTATGGCTTCTGCTGCACAACCGGAGCAGGAGCCGCTACAGGCTCGGCGACCCGCGCGGCAGGCGCCGGCACGGGTGGGGGCGCCAGCAACGCCGCCGTCTCGATCCGGTCCAGCGCATTATGCACCAGCACATAGCGCCGCGCGGACGCCATCCAGTCCTTCGCCGCTGCCGCCCCCGGCAACCGGGCCACTTCGGTCAGTGCCAGTTCCACCTGCCCCTGCTCCAGCGCGAGGCGCGCACGATCGCGGCGATCGTCCGGCAAGGCGGAGGGCGTATCGGCGCGGCGGATCACGAAAAGCGCGCTCATCTCGCGGCTGAACCCCTTCCACCAGCTTTCCTGCGGTGGTCGCGCGACCAGCGATGGCGAGAGGGCGACGAAACCATCCTGCAGGGACGCCAAGGTCACGGGGCGCTGGGAAGAGGCGATGGTCATCGCCACCGCCTGCGGCTCGACCCCGCCGAAATGGTTGCGGAGCATCGTCTCCAGATAGCCGAGTGGCTGGCCACGATCGATCACGCGGCGCGCGGCGAAGGCCACCAGCAGCGCCTCGGCCCGATCGGCATTGCCGCTGGCCTCGCGCGCCTGGCTGTCGATCGCCTCGACCCGGGCATCGAGCGCATCGACCCGCTGGATGATCGCGGGATCGGTGACGGCGTTGGGCGGCGCCACGAACAGCGGCGTGGTGCGGATCGGCTTGGGCGGCACGGGCACAGGCAGCGCGGGTTTCACCAGCAGCGCCAGCTTGCTCCAGTTATGGACGGCATAGCCCATCGCCACCCCGCCGCCCGCAAAGGCCAGCAGGATCGCGAGCAACGGCGTCCACACGCGCCGTCGCGGTTTTCCGAGAAAATCCCTCTCGTCCATCACACCCCTGCGCGGTCCTGCATCCCCGCCTCTGTCTGGCACAGCAGCAGTGCCGCCGCCAACAGGGCCTCGTCTGTGGGCAAGGCGGCGAGACTTGTCGAGCGCCAACCTTCTCCCGCCGCCCGTGCGGTCGCGGCGCTGATGGCCGCGATCGCGATCGAACCGCGCGGAATTTCGCCCTCCGCGACGAGGCCGGAGAACAAGGCGGCGGCGCGCGGAGAATGGAGCAGCGCGATGGCGCCATCCGCCAGCGCCCGCCGCGCCTCATCGGGCAGGCGCGCCACCGGATCGGCGCGATAGACGATGATCCGGCGCAGTTCGCACCCGTCCTGCGAGATCGCGCGATGATCGGCCCCGGCCAGATGCAGCGGTGTCCGCACGCCATCGGCAGCGGCATGCGCCAAAAGCGCGGCGCCATCGGAAAGGCCGGCGGCGCGTACCGAGAGCCCGGCTTCGCGCGCCGCCGTCGCCGTCGCGGCGCCCACCGCATAGACGGGAAGCCCCGCCAGATCCGCCAGCCCCGGCCCCGCATGACGGACGGCATTGGCGCTCGTCAGGATCAGCGCGTCATGATCGGTGGGATCGGGCGCCTGCCACGCCACCGGTGCCACCGTGAACAGAGGCGTGACGATCGCCTCGTGGCCGAGCGCGGCGATCCGCTGGGCCGTGGCGCGCGCGCCCGGCTCGGGACGGAGCACCAGCAGGCGCATCAGCCCGCGAAAAGCGCGCGCAGGGCCGGATCGGCGCGGGCGAGCAGGTCACGACCCAGCGTAGCCGGCCCCGCCGGATCCTCCGCCGCGAACACGGCCTCGCCGCCGACCTGCGTTTCCCCGGCCTCGCTCAATATCTCGGCGCGCAGGCGGATCGTCTCGCCCTCCTCCACCGCCAGCGCCGCCACGGGCGAGCGACAGTCCGCACCCAGCGCCGCCAGAAAGGCGCGCTCGGCCGCGACGCAGCGATGCGTCGGGCCATGATCGATCGCCGCGATCAGCCGGGCGATCTCCGTGCGGGTCGCCAAAGTCTCGATCCCCACGGCGCCCTGCGCGGGCGCGGGCAGCATCGTTTCGATCGGGATCGCATGGCCGATCTCGGCCCGGCCCAGCCGGTCGAGCCCCGCCGCCGCCAGCAACGTGGCGTCCGCCTCGCCCTGCTTCAGCTTGGCCAGCCGCGTATCGACATTGCCGCGAAACAGCACGACCGAGAGATCGGGACGCAGCCGGCGGAGTTGTGCGGCGCGGCGCGGCGACGAGGTGCCGATGCGTGCGCCCTGCGGCAGCGCCGCGACCGTCTCCGCGCCGATCAGCCGATCGCGCACGTCGGCACGGGGCAGCATCGCCGCGATGACGATGCCTTCGGGCCGAATCGTCTCGACGTCCTTCATCGAGTGGACCGCGAAATCGACATCGCCGTCGAACAAGGCGCGATCCAGTTCCTTGGTCCACAGCGCCTTGCCGCCGACCTCGGCCAGCGCGCGATCCTGGATACGATCGCCGGTCGTGCGGATCGGCACGATCCGGATCGCTTCCTCGCTCCAGCCGTGCGCGGCACGGAGCGCGGCCGAAACCATATCGGCCTGCGTCAGCGCGAGCGGGGAACCACGGGTGCCAAGTCGAAGCGGAAACATGCAAGCGCCTGTACGCGTCCGCGTCGGGCGATCAAGCGGATCGTTCCCGAGGTGCAACCGATCCCACCGATCGTATCGCCCGTCGGAGCAGGCCCCTTCTTTCGTCTCCGGGAAGGAAAGACGCTCGACTTGCCGGATATTTTGCCATGGCAAGGATTCCGCAACCATCTTTGGTGGTAAACGGACTTTCCATGCGGGCGTGCTGACGGCATAAGCCCGGATGGGGTCATTTGAAGCGGTAGGGGCGTGATCGGGCGGTGAGCGCGCAATTCAAATTTCCGCGTTTCTTCGTGACGACCCCTGCGCCGTGCCCGTATCTGGCCGGGCGCACGGAGCGAAAGGTCTTCACCGAACTCGCCGGACCGCATGCCGCCGAGCTGAACGAGGCGCTGGGCCGAATCGGCTTCCGCCGCAGCCAGGGCGTCGCCTACCGGCCGAGCTGCATCGATTGCCAGGCCTGCGTGTCCGTCCGCGTCGTCGCGGGCGAGTTCAAGGCGAACTCCACCCAGCGCAAGCTGATGCGCCGCAATGCCGATCTCGAGATCAGCGCCTGCCGCCCGTGGACGACCGAGGAGCAATATGGCCTGCTCCGCCGCTATCTCTCCGCGCGCCATCCCGGCGGCGGCATGGCCGAGATGGACGAGCTGGATTTCGCCGACATGGTGGAGCAGACGCCCGTCACCACCTTCGTCGTCGAATATCGCGAGCCCTCCACCAACGGCCGCCCCGGCCGCCTGATCGGCGCCTGCCTGACCGATCAGCAGTCGGACGGCCTGTCGATGGTGTACAGTTTCTTCGAGCCTGATCTGGAGGACCGCCCCGGTCTCGGCACCTTCATCATCCTCGATCATATCGTCCGCGCCAATGCGGCCGGCCTGCCCTACGTCTATCTCGGCTATTGGGTGAAGGGCTCGGCCCGGATGCAGTATAAGACGCGCTTCCAGCCGATGGAGCGCCTGAGCCCCAATGGCTGGCGCCGCCTCGACGTGGCGGACGTGGAGCCCGGTGCGCCACCCATGCCCGGCGGCTTCAAATTCCCGCGCCTCTGATCGGGGCATTCACCGCCTGAACGGAGCGGATCGGCCTGCGCGGAGCTGACCCGCGCGAAATCATGCTCTTCTCGCCGATCCCCACGCAGCCCCGCCGACAGACGGGAAGAGAGGCGGTCGCCCGCCCCTCTCCTGTCGATCGGTCTAGCGGGAAAGCAGCCCGCGTGCCTGCGCCGCGATCTGCGCGAGCATCGCCGCAGTCACGGTCGGCGCACGCCGCGCCCGATCGACGAGCTGGACGAACTGCGCCACCGCCGTCTCATTCTCGGCCAGCCACACATCCAGCGCGGCCCCCGGATTGTCTCCGCCCAACCGGGCGAAGAAATCGAGACGGAGCTGCTCGAAATCGCGCGCGAGGCCGGCGCTGAGCAGTCGCTCCCACGGATCGGCCGGAACGAAGCGCACCGCCGCCGATTTCGCCCAATCGATGCCGAGCGTCTCGCCCAGCCGCACATAGGCCTCGGTCAGCGCCATTTCGTTCTGTCCGATCTGGGCGCCGAGCGCCGCCGTGCCGACCGCGCCGTCCAGTTCGAACAGCTGGACGATGCGATCCGCGAGCGCCTCGTCACCACCAGCATCGACCAGCCGCGCCTGCAGCGCCTTGGCCTGCGTCCGGGCATCGTCCCGCAGGAGCGAGTCCAGCCCTTCGGAAAGGCGATCGAGGCCCGGCTTCAGATCGCGCACGATCGCTTCCGGTTCGATCCGTCCGCCGCAGGCCCGGAGAAGATCCGCGACATGCAGCCGCGCACCATGCCCCGCCATGTCGAGCAACAGCAGGCGGGCGCTTTCGCTCATCGGGGCATCCTCGATCTGCGCGAACAGCGCCTCGAAGCCGAGCAGGGCATCCGCCGCGAAATAGGCCGCGGCCACGTCGGCCAGCGTGACGCCCTCTTCCTCGGAAAGCTCAAACGGCCCGACGAGGCCGAGCCGGTTGACCACCCGGTTCGCCATCTTGGTGGCGACGATCTCCGGCCGCAGCCGGTGCGCATCGATCGCTTCGGCGAAGCGCGCCTGCATCTGCGGCGGGAAGGCGGCGCGCAGCAAAGGCTGGAACCAGGGATCGGCCGCGACTTCGGTGGCCTCGATCGCCGCCTGCAGCGCGAGCTTGCCGTGGCTCAGCAGTACCGCCAGTTCGGGCCGCGTGAGCCCGCGATCCTCGCGCGCCCGCCGGAACAGGGCCTCGTTCGGCTCGATCCCGTCGACCGCGCGATCGATCCGGCCCATGCCTTCCAGGATCTCGACGACGCGCACCTGGCCCGGCAATGCGGCGGCACCGCCCCGCTCCGCCAGCGACAGGCCGAGCGTCTGGAGGCGATTATCCTCCAGCACGATCCGCGCCACTTCGTCGGTCATGCCGGCGAGGAAGATGTTGCGCTCCTCGAACGGCAGGCGCCCCTCGTTCATCTCGCGATTGAGCGCGATCTTGATGTTGACCTCATTGTCCGAGCAATCGACGCCCGCCGAATTGTCGATGAAGTCGGTGTTGATGCGCCCGCCACGCTCGGCAAAGGCGATGCGGCCGGCCTGCGTGACGCCCAGATTGGCGCCCTCGCCCACCACCTTCACGCGCAATTCCTCGCCATTCACGCGGTGCGGATCGTTGGCGGCGTCGCCCACCTCCACATTGCCTTCGGCCGCGGCCTTCACATAGGTGCCGATGCCGCCGAACCAGAGCAGGTCGGCCGGAGATTTCAGGATCGCGCTGATCAGCGAGGAGGGATCGAGCGCGGACTCCGTGATGCCCAGCACGGCCCGGATTTCGGGCGAGAGCGGAATACTCTTCTGCGTGCGCGGGAAGATGCCGCCGCCGTCCGAGATGAGCCCGGCATCATAATCCGCCCACGAAGACCGGGGCAGCGCGAACATGCGCGCACGCTCTTCCCAGCTCCGCGCCGCATCGGGCGTGGGATCGAGGAAGATGTGGCGATGATCGAAGGCGGCGACCAGCTTCAGCGACTTCGACAGCAGCATCCCGTTGCCGAACACGTCGCCGGACATGTCGCCGCAGCCGACGACGGTGACGGGATCGGTCTGAACGTCGATCCCCATCTCCTTGAAATGACGCTGGACGGAAACCCATGCACCGCGCGCCGTGATCCCCATCGCCTTATGGTCATAGCCGACGCTGCCGCCGCTGGCGAAGGCATCGCCCAGCCAGAAGCCGCGCTCCACCGCGATCGCATTGGCGACATCGGAGAAGGTGGCCGTGCCCTTGTCGGCGGCGACGACGAAATAGGGATCGTCGCCATCGCGGATCGTCACGCCGTCCGGATGGACGACGGCGCCTTCCACCAGATTATCCGTCACCGACAGCAAGGTACGGATAAAGATACGATAACTCTCCGTCCCTTCGGCCAGCCAGGCATCACGATCGGTGGGCGAAGGCAGTTGCTTGGGATAGAAGCCGCCCTTCGCCCCCGTCGGCACGATCACGGCATTCTTCACCACCTGCGCCTTCATCAGGCCCAGAATTTCGGTGCGGAAGTCGTCGCGACGATCGGACCAGCGCAGGCCGCCGCGTGCGATCGGGCCGCCGCGCAGGTGGATACCCTCGACGCGCGGGCTGTAGACCCAGATTTCGCGCCACGGACGCGGGCGCGGCAAATTCGGCACCTCGGCGGAATCGAGCTTGAAGGCGAGCGCCTCCTCGGAGGCCGGTGTGAACGCGTTGGTCCGCAAGATCGCCAGCACCAGCCCGCGCAGGCGCCGCAGGATGCGATCATCCTCGATCGAGGCGACGGCCGCGAGGCCCTCGTCGATCCGGGCGAGTTCGTCCGCCCCGTCGCTGGCGTTCTTCGGATCATGCCGGGCGTGAAAGAAGGCCAGCAAATCCTTGGTAACGCTGGCGGAGCGTGCCAAGGCATCGGCCACCGTCTGCAGACCATAAGCCAGGCCGGTCTGCCGCAGATAGCGGAACCACGCCCGGAGGAGTAGCACATCGGCGGGGCTCAAGCCGACCGAGACGACCAGCGCGTTGAACGCGTCATCCTCGGCCTTGCCTTCCAGCACCGCCGTGATCGCCGCGCTCACATTTTCGCTTCGCGCCAGCACGCTGTCGACGATCGCCGCATCGCGCGTCTCGAGCAGGAAATCGTGGATATAGGCCTGCCGCTCATCGGCCATGCGCGTCGGGCGCTCCGACAGGACCGTGAAGCCGAAATTCTCCAGCACCGGCACGGCCGACGACAGCGACATCAGTCCACCGAGACGATAGGTCTTGAGCCGCAGCCGCTTCGCTTCGCCGTCCGCAGCGGGCGCGATGCGCGTGCCGCGGGCGCGTTCGTCACCCAGCGCATCCAGTTGCAGCGCGTCCGCCGCGGCCTCGGCCGGCCCCTCGACATTGCGATAGGCGGCGGGAAACTGCTCGGCCCAATCGATCGTCAGGCGGGCGGCGCGCGTAGCATTCACCGTCTGGCCCAGCGCGATCTCGACGGCGGGGGCCCAGCCGCGCAGCATCGCCTCGATCGCGTGATCCAGTGCCGCGACATCGGGCATCGTCGCGCCCGCGCCCGGATCGAGCGTGAAACGCAGCAGAGCGAGATCGCCCTCTCCCCCGGTTTCCAGCGACCAGCTGGAGACGGGGGCCTCCGTCGCCTCCGACAACAGGTTGCGGATCGCCACGCGCAGCGCGGTCGACACA
The DNA here is from genome assembly GCF_013113735.1 of Sphingomonas sp. AP4-R1. Taxonomy (NCBI): domain Bacteria; kingdom Pseudomonadati; phylum Pseudomonadota; class Alphaproteobacteria; order Sphingomonadales; family Sphingomonadaceae; genus Sphingomonas; species Sphingomonas sp. AP4-R1. Next base: position 3,914,168 of record NZ_CP053346.1, on the reverse strand, counting down.
GCCTCGCGCGGCAACCAGACAAAGGCGTAAAGATGCCGCCGCAGCGGCCCCGCCGCGATCACCAGCTTCGGGCGCGGGCGATCCGCCAGCGACATCGCCGTGAGCGCCACGTCCTCCAGTCCATCCGGCGCGAGCCCGACCAGCAGATCGTGCGGCAGCGCCGACAGCGCATGGCGCAGCGCCTTGCCGGCATGGGCCGCCGGATCGAACCCATATTTCTCCTCGATCGAACGCAGCCGGGCGCGCAGCACCGGCACCTTGTCCGATGGCGAGCGCAGGGCTGCGCTGGTCCACAGGCCGACATGGATGGAAAGCGCCTCGACGCCGGTGTCGCCGCGAACCGGCACCACCAGCATGTCCAGCGCGCCGCGACGATGCACGCGCGCCTGGCGATCGCTCTTGATCGCCAGCGGCGCATCGCCGCCGCGCTCGAACCAGCGGAAGGCTTCGGCGCGGGCCGCATCGGTCCAGAGCGGATCGCCGTCGCGTCGCAGGATGCCCAGCCCGTCGCGGCACGAGCCGTCGCGTGCCTCGACATGCGCGCCCAGCAAGGTGAAGTGGCGCTCCAGGAACCAACGTAGCAAGGCGGCGCCCTCGCCATCGGGCAGCGTCGTCGCGGCATCGCGCAGCGCCAGTTGCATGCGCGGCCAGTCCTCCACGGCCAGCCGCACGTCGCCGAGCGTGCTGCCGATCTCGCTTTCCAGCGCGCGGCGTGCCTTCGCGTCGGCGCGATCCGCCTCGATATAGATCATCGATTCCCGGCGCTCGCCGCTGGCCTCGCCCCGGATCAGCTCGATCAGGCGCCCCTCGCCATCGCGTCGCGCGGCGACGACCGGATGCAGCAGCCGGTGGATATCGATGCCCTGATCCGCCAGCGCGCCGGCAACCGAATCCACCAGAAAGGGCATGTCGTCATTGACGATCGCAACGCGCATCCGGCGCCGCGCGCCCTCGCCCCCGATCGATTCGATCCGCAGCGCCGCTTCTCCGGGGCGCCGCTCCGAGGCGGTTGCCATCACGAAGGCCGCAGCCTCCGCGCGGCTGGCCTCATCAAACCCGTCCGTTTCGCCAGGCAGTGCTCCACTGGTCAGGGAAGCGGCGATGGCCTCCCCCATCGACTTGTCCAAGATCATCTCCGTTCCGGCTTCGGCGAGTTCCGCATCCATGCATCCGCTCCTCGGGGCGGCCATCGGTGCGGCCACCCTCGTTCCATGCTGTCATGGGAGGGCGATATGCGCTTCGCCGGTTATCAGCACAAGCGGAGCGACGAAGCGGGCCTGCCGCCGGATATCAGCGCGAGGCGCGGCGTTTCGGCAGGGTTCGCGAGTCCTTGTCGCGCCGGGGAGCGGGCGCCAGCAGATCGGCATCGAGCGACGACAGGCGGAAACGCATGCGGGTCGGCTCCGCCTCGGGTTCCAGCGCGGCGTCCTGCTGGGCGATGAACTCGGCGAGCCCGCCCGGCAGCCCGTCCAGCCAGCTGGCCAGCTCATGCCCGCCGATCGCGAGCAGGCGGGCATGCTCGATGGCCTGCTCGATCAGCGGCAGTTCGGGTGCGTCATCGAATACGGACAGAAGCGTCCCGGCGGTCTCGTCCGTCGGCAGATCGGCCACGGCGTCATAGGCCGCGCCGATGGCGGCATGGAAATGCGTGCGCGACCGCGTGCGGTCCATGCCCGCCAGCGCCTTCCAGGTGCGGGCCGAGGCCAGCCTTTCCTCCGGCGTCGCCGCTGCGGGAAGCCGCCGCGTGACGGGATCCGCGGACCAGGGCGATCCACCGTCCGCCGCGCGCGGCGCGGTCGGCAGGCTGGCTACCGCGGCCATGATCTCGCGGCCCGGATGTTCGGCCGCCACCTGACGCCAGCTGATCACGCCCAGCACGTGCGCGATCGCATCATCGTCACCGGCGATGGGCAGAAGAATGCCCCGGAAGCAGCGGCCCAGATCCTCGCCCGCCGGTGCTTCAGCCTCGAAGCCGACAGGCGCGCGCTGAAGCGCCACGGTCGGCAGCCTTACGAGAAGCTCGTCGATCAGGCTGCCGGCCGGAATTTCGGCATTGGGAACCTCCTCGACCAGATCGCGGCCGACCGCACGGATTCGCGCCGGCCTGTCGCCCTTGGCCAGATCGATCAGAATCATCTGACGCGCAAAGCCGGCCTCGCTCAGATCGGCGCAGTCTTCCAGACGCGGCATCGGGCGGCCATCGGCCCGCGCGCGCCAATAATGGAACGCCCGCACATGGAGCCGGCGCTCGCTGCCGATGATAGGCAGCGGCTCGAAGGTTGGGCCGGCATCCGTTCCCGTCCCGTCCCGTCCCGTCCCGATCGCCATCGTAATCCTGATCCCGCCAATCGTGAGCGCCCCCGCGCCACGGAAATACCGATGCGCTTTAAGGGTTGCTGAAAGGTAAACTGAACGAGCCGCTTGCGGTCTCCGAAAAGCCCGTATAGGGGACGCGCCGGACGCCGCTTTAGCTCAGCTGGTAGAGCATCGCATTCGTAATGCGGGGGTCACAGGTTCGAGTCCTGTAAGCGGCACCATTGGGCCATCCGTGGCCATTCAGAAATTCGCTGAAAACCATTGGAAAATATGGTAAAATCGCTCTCGGCAATCCGGGAGTGTCCGCTCGAATTCGTCCCCATCCGGACGATTTTGGGGGCCTTTTTGGGGCCACGAGCGAAACCCGAATTTCTGGTGGCCCCACGTCCATGGCTCTCACTGCGATCGAGGTCCGGAACGCCGAATCAAAGGCGAGTCCCTATAAGTTGACGGATGAGCGAGGCCTGTTCCTCCTTGTCCAGCCATCCGGCGCCAAACTCTGGCGGCTGAAATACCGTTTCAACAGGATCGAGCGGAAGATGTCGCTCGGCCAATATCCTGAGGTTTCCCTCAAGGATGCCCGAGATCGTCGGGACCATGCCCGCCGCATGATCGATGAAGGGCAGGATCCGCTCGCCATCCGCCGCCGCGAGAAGCTCGCCGGCGAACTGAGGGCGGCGACCACGTTCCGCCTGGTGGCCGACGAGTATCTCGAGAAGATGGAGGCCGAAGAGAAATCGGCCGCCACGATGAAGAAGGCGCGCTGGTTTCGCGACCTGCTCGATCGCGACATCGGCCCCCTGCCCGTGTCCGACATCACGCCGCAGGAGCTCCTCGCCGCGCTTCGCAAGCTCGAGCGGCGCGGGCACCGCGAAACGGCGAACCGGACGCGCGCTTTCTCGTCTCGTGTCTTTCGTTATGCGATCGTCACGGCACGTGCCACCGCCAACCCGGCCGATGTCCTGAAGGGGGCCCTGATCGCACCGCGCGCCAAACACCATGCGGCCCTCCTGGATCCCAAGGATGTCGGCGAGTTGTTGCGGGCGATCGAAGGTTATGGCGGCCAGGCCGAAACCCTGTTCGCGCTCAGGATCGCGCCGCACGTCTTCCTTCGCCCGGGTGAGCTCCGGCAGGGCGAGTGGAGTGAAATCGATTGGGATGCCAGCGTCTGGCGTTTGCCGCCGCATCGCATGAAGATGAAGCAGCCGCACGTCGTGCCGCTCTCCCGTCAGGTGCTTGCGCTTCTTAGAGAGCTCAAGGGAATGGCGCGAAGCACGAAATATATGTTTCCGGCCCTCAGTTCGACCGTGCGGCCGATGTGCGAGAATACCCTGAACGCGGCGCTGCGCAGGCTCGGCTACGGGAAGGAGGATATGACCTCACACGGTTTCCGAGCAACCGCCTCCACCTTGTTGAACGAATGTGGTCTTTGGCATCCGGACGCGATCGAGCGCGCGCTTGCGCATGGAGAGCGGAATGGAGTGCGCGCGGCCTATCACCGTGGGGCGCATTGGGACGAGCGCGTCGAGATGGCCCAATGGTGGTCGGATCACCTCGACCAACTTCGCGCCGGCGCGAAAATCCTGCGGCCGAGCTTTGCACCCGCTGCGGCCACAAGAGGGGCCGCATATTCCCGGAGGAGCCTCGCAGGAGGTGTGCGGCGCGGCGCGCTCTGAACGTCAGAAACGACCGTCGTCGCGGCTGCCGGATCGGTCTGGAGTCGCTAGGGGCGAGAGACCGAGCAGCCTCTGCAAGCTGTCCACTTTGATGAGCGTTGAAGAGCCGATCTTGACGGTCTCGATCTCTCCAGCCTTGATCAGCTCGTAAAGCTTTGATCTCCCGATCCCTGTCATTTTGATCGCTGCCGGGATGCGAACCGTAATGGGTTCCCAGGCGATCGCGAACGGGGATGCGTCCAAAGCCGTTCGATTGACCGAATTCGCGCGACTGGCGGACGCCTTCGGCAGTCTTTCTTCCGGTTTCATGACCTACTCCTGCAGTGATGGGCTGGCGGAACCGCGTGCCGGATGGCGGTGTCACCGGTCTTGGTCGGTGGCGATGCGCCCCGCCCGAACACAGTCTCACCAAATCGGCTGATCATCTTGCGCGCTACGTTTTGGGCGTAGGTGCGTCCGTGGCGGGGGTCTGGAGAATGGTACATCCCGATCGCGGACCAATAATCGCCGGCGCGGGAAAGGGCTGTGAGGAACAGCCAGCTCGCGACCCGGACATTGAAACAGGTGTCATGAGCTAAGGCCGCGTGGATCTGATCGTCAGGCCGTCTCGTGAGAGCAGCGAGCCGGACAACCCACTGGCTGTTGATCTGCAAGGGACCAAGGTCGCTCGAGCCATCCCTGTTTCGGATTTCCGCGCCTTCCCAGCCTCCCTCCTGGTCTCGAAGTCCCCAAAGCGTCCGTTCAAGCCATTGGTGACCGGCGGCTGCCGTCAAAATGCAGCTTCCGACCCTTTGCTCGTGGCTGGCCGTCAATGGGATCGCCCCTCGGATGGGAGTCGAAGAGGCAGCCGATACAAACAGGCAGGCGGCCCCGAGGCACGAAAGCCTGGCAAGCCGGCGCTCTGGGGCTTTATCGCTCCGGTGAATGAGACCGCGCATGATGCACGCTCCTTTCGCCCGAGGGACGAGGATCACGGTCAGCCCTGGTCTGGGTTTGCGTGGAAAGCCGAGCCAGCAAAGCGTCGAGCATTTCGGCGATGGACCGGGCACCGCTTGCGAGGCGGTCGGTCAAGTTCGCAGGCGCACCCCGACGATCTAGCCTGGCTGCGAGAACCCTATCCCGAAGCTCCTGTCGTGTCTGGATCTGCTCGGCACGAAGCCGATCGATTGACGGCGCATGGCGCCGGGCGAGCGCGTCACGACCGTCGCGGCCGAGGCGCCCAAGCCCTTCGATCGCGGATGTCTTCTCGCCGCTGAACCGATCGAGCTTCTCGACCAGCCGCTCGGGATCTTCGGTCCAGAGCTTCACACCAAAGCGGGCGCGGGTGATGGCGGTGTAATAATTCTGGCCGTTCACCAGCGACGAATTTACCGGAGCGAGCACATAGGCGCGTGCATAAGTTTTGGACTGGGACGAGTAGACCGTCTCGGCATAGCCATGATCCCAGGTCTTATGGACCGAGAGATCGACGTCCCGGGCGCGGTCGCCGCGGTCCCATCTGATCGTCGCCACTGCGCCGCGCATCTCGACGACAGTCCCGCGCTCGGCATTCTTGAGATCGAGATCGCGGCTGACGAGGCGCCATTGGATGCGGTCGCCGGCGGCAAGATCGCGCTCCTCGCGGTTGAAGACGTTCACATGGCGCGCCGAGCCCACCCGCGGGTCCCATCGGATCATCCGCCCATTCTCGTCGACCAACTTCACGACCTGGCGGCCGTTGGCATCGCGACCGGTGCCGACGACGCGATGTTCGCTGTCGCGCGCGATCCCGAGCCCGGCATTGTCGCGCCCGAACGTCACCACCTGCCCGCCAGAATAGAAGCGCGCGACCTGCTTCTCCTGATCCGACATTCCGGCCGACGTCAGGATCTGGAGCCGGGTGTCCTCTGCGGCCACCACCCCTTCCCGCCTCAGCGTTTCGCGAACCTGCGTGTTGACGACGAGCCGGGTCGCGTTGTCGAGCACAAGGATGTTGGTGGTCGCCCGGCTCTCGGGCTTCAGTCGCGTCCATTCGGCGACGAGGCTGCGGGCGAGTTCGTCGGCCCCCTCCCCGCTCGTCACCTTGTCGAGATAGGAAAGCGAGGCGGCGTGATTGCCGAGGCGCGCCTGCGTCACCGCCGCCTTCATCGAGCGGGTTTCCTGGCGGAGGGATTCGGTGAGCTGCGCGGTCGGAAGGCCAAGCCGCTGCATCAGCCAGAAGGGCTTGCCCTGTTCGATCGCGCCGGTCTGCTTGTTGTCGCCGAGAATGATCAGCCGGGCACCCGTCTCCCGGCTGATTTCGAGCAGGCGCTGCGCCTGGCGGTTGCCGAGCTGACCCGCTTCGTCGACCACCAGCACATGGGAATCGGTAATGCCACGCCCGCCGCCGGCCAGCAGGCTCGCGACGGTCCGCGACTCGATGCCGGCGATATCGCCGAGGTTGGCGGCGGCGGACGATGTCGGGGCCAAGGCGATCAGCGTGGTGCCGGGCTCGGCTGCTTCGCGCAGCGAACGGATCAACGTCGATTTGCCCGCGCCTGCGACACCATGGATCCCAGTCACGCGATCGCGCGATGTGGCGATAGTGACCAGTGCCTGCTCTTGGTGCGGGGTGAGCCCGGCCCCCTCCAGGGCAACCAGCAATCGATCGGCCGACGCGATTGGCCGCGCATCATCGAGCGCCAGCGCGAGATGCTGAGAGAGCGCCATCTCCAGCTTCGCGGTCCGACGCGTGGTGCGCCCGCGCGTGAGCGTGCGATCGCCAGTCGGCTCGCGCGTCGCGAGCAGCTTGGCGCGCGCTTCATGCGCTGCAAGAAGCGGCCGGACATCCTCAAGCCGAACCTCGCCGACGTGCGAGGCCAGACCTATGCGGATCATCTCGCCGAGGTTGCTGACCGCCTCGCGGGTATCGGCCTGCCGGATCCCGAACAGTGCGGCCCGACGCGCGTCGGACAGTGCGCTGAGCTCCTCGCGATCGGGTCTCCCGTTGGCGCCCTCCAATGTCGCGTCGAGCACCTTGCGATAGGGCTCCGCCCGCGCGGCCCAGCGCGCCTTGAGCGAGCTGAGGTCCGTTTTCTCCTTGGCCGGCCGGGTCTCGTAGAATGACCTCCGGCGCGCTGCCTGCCCCGTCAGGCCAAGCTCGCGCGCGTGGATCTCGATCTGTTCGGCGCGCTGCGAGGTCTCGGTGATGAAGGACTTCGGCACGCCGATGATCTCGAACAGACCGCGGCGCGGATCGAATTCGATCTCGTAGCCAAGGTGGCGCAGGCCGTGGGCCAGCTCGTTCCGATAGACCTGACCGGCCACCATCTGCTCTGCAAACATGGCGCGGGTCTCGAGGCTCGCGATCGGCGCGCCATCCTCGCCATTGGTCATGTTCATGACGACGACGTGGGTATGAAGATGCGGATCGAGCTCGCGGCTCGCATGCTCGGTGAAGAGCGCGAACAGGAGTCGACCGGTCGTGTGGTGGACGATCTCGCCCGAGTCACGCCGACGGAGCGCTGCGTGCTCCTCCAGATACGAAAGCGCGGTCCCAACGGCGCGTTCGTGCGCTTCGGTGATGCGCTCGTCGCCCATAACGAGCGCCATGATCGAGACCGACTTGGGCGCGTTGACGGCGAAGTCCCAGCCCGGATGATGCTCGATCTGGCCGTCGCTGCGATGACGGCCGAGCTGCTGGTCGCCGATTCGACCGGCGAGAAGCTCCTTGAACGTCGCGGGATCCACCGCGCCTTCAAGGTCCAGCTCTTCGGCCAGCGCCCCACCCCATTGTGAAGGCTCGTCGGCGCCCTTCCGGTAGTAATCGCCGACCGTGTAATAACGCGCGACATTGGCCGGACTGCCCTTGAGGCGACGCGGATGGATCATGCCGGCCGAGCCCGGTGCGCCGGGCCATTCTCGCGGTCATAGACGTCGACCTCGATCCGGATGCGGCCTCGCGCGGGAGCCAGCAGTTCGGCTGTCGGGCCGGCTGGCGTGGGGACCGGGTCGTCGATCTGGACGGAGGGCTCGGGCTGAGTGACCTTGTCGATAACCTCGTCCGGCGCGTCGATGGGGTGTTCAGGCTCGAAATCACCAGCGGGATCGTCGTCGGGCTCCAGCGCGGGTGTAGCGATCTCACGAAGCCGTTCGGCATCGGTATCGCGCTCGGGCGACCGGTCCCGCTCGATGAAACCCTCCGCCACGGTCGCCACCGTGTTGAAGCTGTCGGCGAACCGGACGACGGGAAGGTTGCGCCCGAACCGCAGGAAGCCCGACAGGTTGGGAAGGTTGGTGACCTCGGTGTGCATCACCAGCGGCCGCGTCACCTGGATGCGCGATAGGTTCACGCCGTCTCGCATATCGTTGACGCCATAGGACATGCCCTCGTTGGCCTCGACCTGCTCGACCTGGCCGAGATTTTCCGAGACGTGCTTGGCGGTCAGAGTGTCGTTCGCGCGGAGCGCCACCCAGGTCGAGCAATAGCCGGTGATCGCGGCGGCATCCTGAATGCCGTAGGTCGCCTCGAGCTGCGGATAGGACTGGAAGCCGAGGATCCCGCAGCCGCCATATTTGCGGGCTCGAGCGAGGAAGTCGGAGAGCGACGGCAGCTTCTGTAGCGTCGGCAGCTCATCGATTACACAATAGAGACGGCGGTCGCGATCGGGCGCGAGGCTCATGATCGCGGAGATGGCGATGTCGAGCCAGACAGTGATGAGCGGCCGGAGCGACGGCAGCTGGTCGGCCTTCACCGAGATAAAGAGCCAACCGTCCCCGTCTTCATTCTCGACCCACTCGCGGATCGAGAGACCTTTGCGCGTATCGTCGAGGTAGGAGAAGCTGCGCATGACCGATGCAAGCTCGGCCTGGATGCCGGCCGAGGTCCGCTCACCTTCGGTGCTGATGAACGCCGCCGCATCGGTGCCGGCGGCGAAGGCGGCGAGATCCTTGAGTTTCGAGCGTAGCAGGCGATCGAGCAGGACCGACACCAGCATCTGCTTTTCGCGGGCGAGTTTGCGCAACACCGCGACCAAAGTGCCGCGCGCCGCCTTGGCCCAGAATGGGTCGCCCGCCTTGTCCGGGATCGTGGATTCGGCGATCTGATCGTAATGATAATCGCGGGGGACGTCCCCCCAGGGTGACCAGCGGCTGGTCCGGCAGTCTAGCGGGTTCAGGATGACGTCCACGCCGGGCCGATAGAACTTCTCCACGAAGGTGCCGGCCGTATCGTAGACGATCGCGCGACGGCCATCTTTGCGGACGCCGTCGAGCATCTTGACGATGATATTGGTCTTGCCTGTGCCGGGTGCGCCGCAGAGCAGGACATGTTCCGGCTCGAAGATATCCGGAATGGGCACACTTCCGATCGTGAAGCTCCCCATCCGATGGCGGCGCAGGATGCGTCGGACCTCGTTTACAGTCCCGAAGCGCGCGCCGCGCAGATATTCGTTCGATCCTAAGCCGCGTCCGGTGCGCGTGAAGGAGTACCAGGCAAAAAGCAGGGCCAGCAGCGAAAAAGCCCCGGCGACCAGTGCTCCGTGCAGCACTTGGACCTCAAGCGAATGCAACGTGCGCTTACCAAGCGACGACGCCATGAGCCAGTCCGCCGACGTCCAGTAAACCCGGCCGCCCGGCGTCTTGAAACGGACCGGGTCGTTGGTCCCGGCGGCGGCGTCGGTCTTTAAGGTCGCCTCGATAAGCTTGACCGCGACGTACCGCTCGTAAGCCGTGCAATGCTCGAGCGCCCACCAGATTGTTCCGACCACCCAAAGCGCGATGCCGGCGACCATTGTCTGCATGAACACCTGCGTGGTCATGCGAACATTGTGGACGATCGCCTGTCCGCCCCGCGTCCACGAACCCAGCGCGTCGTTGCGGAAGATGCTCACCGGTCTCGCTCGGGATCGAGCAAGCCGCGCTGGCGGAGCATCGTTTTTGCCTCGTTCATGCCGCGAGCGAGCGTATCCGGCGCGCGATCGCCGACCGATGTCGCAAGGATCGACAGGATCTGGATACAGGTCGCGAAGATCTCGTCCTGCGAAGAGTAGACGTAGCGATCAGATGGGTCGGCAGCCTGCTCAAGGACCGATCTTGCGAAGGCAGAAAGCGAGAGTCCCGCGCCAGCGGCGCGCACTTGCAGCCGTTCGCCTAAAGCGGGGTCCAGTCGAACACTGATGCGCGACATTCGAGCCTCCGAAGAGACTCGGTCGCAGCGGTCCGAAGCGAAATTACTATATCGTCAGTCCGTTCGCCTCGCAACTTAGACCGCGTCGAGCGAAGATCTTAAATCAAGACTGCACCTGCTTTACGAAGATTCGTGGCGCGGCATCGACCTCTGCCACGCCGTTCTAAAATCCTCTTGGTTGCCTTACCATACCGGCGCCGGCCGATCCGGCCTCAATGGGTATAGGCGGACGGCCTCTGCTTTTAGCGAAGCTTCGGCGAGCGGAGAGCGGCATATATTTCAGAGACAAACCTTGCACACGCAAACGAATGAGCGGCGATCTCCCAGTTACCCGTTGTGGTATGGAAACCACGGATTTCTATCACTATAGCTGGTCGGCACAGGCACCAGAGCCTTCACAGGCTGAAAGAGGGCTTCAAATCGTCCATTCGCGATTGTTCCAGCGCTTCCTGAAGCCGGACGTCCGTCTAGGAAACGTCGGAACGCCGATATATCGATTATCGCTGATGTAATGGTCGATATATTCAAAGCCGCAAAGTCAGGGCACCGGATCAATGGCGCGGTCGAGCAATTCGCGCACCTTGGCGGCGAGCGTCGCAAAGGTGAAAGGTTTGGAAAGGAGGTCCACCCCGGCCTCCAGTCGTCCGTCACGCATAATTGCGTCACGCGTATAACCAGAATTGAACAGCACCTTGAGTCCCGGCTGAAAGGCAGTCGCGGCGGCGACAAGTTCCGGCCCGGACATCTCGGGCATGATTACATCGGTCAACAGCAACTCGATCGAGCGATCCTGCCGTTCGAGCAGGCGCAAGCCAGTCGCGCCATCATGAGCTTCAATCACCCGGTAGCCGAGCTCGCGCAGGATGCCGACCGTATAAGCGCGGACATCGTCGTCATCTTCGACCACGAGGATTGTCTCCGAGGCACTCCCCATCGGCAGTTGCGCCTCGATCGTCTCAGCGAGTTCGACGAGCTCACTGAGCGCGCGCGGCAGAAAGACCCGCACCGTCGTACCTTCGCCCAACACCGAGGTGATTTCGACACTACCGCCCGATTGTTGAGCGAAGCCATAGACCATCGACAGCCCCAGGCCGGTGCCCTTGCCGACCTCCTTAGTGGTGAAGAACGGTTCGAACACCTTGGCCACTGTCTCCGGCGACATGCCAACCCCGGTGTCGGCGACCTCGATCGCGACATAGTCGCCCGCCGAGAGACCTCCGGCATGTCCGGAGGAAATGGTAACATTCCTCGCGGTGACGGTGAGCGCACCACTGCCGCCCATCGCATCGCGCGCATTGACCGCAAGGTTGAGGATCGCGTTCTCAAGCTGATGAGGATCGGCCTCGATCCGCCACAGATCGGATGCGCTGATGATCTGGATCGCGACGGCCTCGGTAATCGAGCGGGTGAGCAGATCCGACATGCCGGCAAGCAGACGCGCAACGTCGATCGCCTTGGGATCGAGCGGCTGCTGGCGTGAGAAAGCGAGCAGGCGCTGGGTCAGCGCGGCGGCACGCTCGGCGCCCTTCAGCGCATTGTCGAGCGAGCGCTTGGCGCGTGGATCGGACGAGGCGTCGAGCCGACGGCTGACCGTGTCGATATTGCCGATAATAATCGTCAGCAAATTGTTGAAGTCGTGCGCGATGCCGCCGGTCAGATGACCGACCGCTTCCATCTTCTGCGCCTGACGCAGCGACTCCTGTGCCTGCTGGCGCTCGGTCACCTCGGCCTCGACGCGGGCTTCGAGCGTCTCGGCGAGATCGCGCAATTGCGCTTCCTGCTCCTTCGAGCGGGTAACGTCGTAGATCACACCGATCAGGCGATAACCGCTCCCCTCGCGTACCACCTCGCCACGCCGGGCGATCCAACGCTCTGCGCCATCATCGGCGCGAAGGATGCGGAATTCGGCGTCGAGCGCGACCTGGGCGTCGGGCAGCGCGCCGCCGCTGATCAGCGGGGCCTCGCCGGCGACCAGCACGCCATTGACGGTCTGGACCGGCAGGACAGGAGTGGGATGAAGCCCGAGTAGCCGGCAGAATTCGTCGGAGACGGCGACGGTCGCGAAGCCATCGCTATATTCGAAGGTGCCTACCCCGCCGGCGGTCTGTGCGATACGCAACCGCTCCTCGGTGCGCTTGCGGTCGGTGACATCGACTAGGAGCCCGGTGAAGCGGACAGGATTATCGTCTGCGTCGAAGATATTCTGGCCGCGGCCGTGCATCCACAGGGTCGCGCCGTCGGGCGTGACGATGCGGAATTCCTTGGAAAAGGTCTCGGCACCGCCGAGTATGCCCGCGACCGCCACTCGGATGCGCGCGCGATCCTCGGGATGCAGTGCCGTGAAGAAGCAGCGCGTTTCTACCCCCTCGCGCGCATCGTCGAAGGTCAGACCGTAAAGATCGGCGAAATGCCGATCGACATAGAGCCTGTCGGCAAGAATGTCCCAGTCCCAGGTGCCGCTCGACCCAGCGGCCGCCCGGATCGCCATCATGCGCTGCTCGATGCTGGAGGCTACCGGATCAGCCATCGTCGCCGACGACGCGCGCGATGAATTCGTCGAGCAGATCGCGCAAGATCGCGAGCGATGGTAGATCCATCAGCATCGCGATGTACCCCCGAATGTCGCGCTGGCGCACGGCGAAGTCGATATAGAGAAAGAGGACGAGCCCTTCCTGCCCCTGGCCCTCGGCCACCTCGAACAGCGTAGCGCCATTACCGCGCAGCACCTCAGGTATGGTCATGGTCAGCGAGCGCTTGAGCATGTTGGCCATCGTTGCAAGGCAGGAATTGAGGATGACATTGCCGGTCTCGGCCAGCGCCTCGTGCTCCATCTCGAGCACTTCATCGGGGCTCAGCTCGTCCCCAGTCACCGCGCGCACCAGCTCCAGGCTGTTGGCCTCGGGAAAGATCAGCAATGCGCGGCCGGAGAAAGCACCCGCGAACGACTGGCGTACAGCAACCAAAGCTTCCAGTTCGCGCTCGCTGATCAGCCGCGCCGCGCGCGGCTGGCTGACGATCTCGATCGACGGCACCGAGAGGTGGACCTCATGGCCGACCATCTTGCGCAGGCTCGACGCCGCGCGGCTGACGCCGATGTTGACGATCTCGGTGAGGGCGTCGCGCTCCAGCTCGGTGAGCGCGATGAGCTCGGGGCTCACGAAGCGCTGCGCAGCCGCAATGCGGCGCCAGCAATGAAGCCCGATAAGCCGTCAGCGGTGACCGGCTTGGCCACGAATGTCGCGCCAATCGCGCGAGCACGGGCAATCACCTCGTCCTGGATATTGGCGGTGATGATAGCGATCGGCAGATCGGGGAAAATGGCGCGCAATTCGCCGGCGAGTTCGAGCCCATCCTTGTCGGCCATATTATAATCGATCAAGGCCATGTCGACCGGCGTGCCGGCGATGATCTCGTGCGCCTGAGCAGCGCTGCCCGCTTCGACCTTGGCCCAATCGGGCTGCAGTTCGGCAAGTGCCTTGGCTGCGACGATGCGCGCCAGCTTGCTGTCATCGACAATCAATACATTCACGGCCACGCCGGTCTCCGACCATATCTTTGAGAACTACCCGACTTCGTCATACCGAAGCCCCCCCGCCCGGCATAGTATCTTGCGCGCTAAGCTGTCGAAGTTTCGGAAGAATGTGGTCGCGCAGGAAAGGATCGGCGGGCACGCCGCGCACGGCCGGGCGGGCGACGAGCAGCAGCTGGACGACCGCGAGATGGAGCCGGGTCGTTGTGCTGAGGTCCACGACCACCTCCGGGACCGATTGAAGCGCCGCCAGCAAGGGTTCGGCATCGCCGACTGGACAGGCGCCTTCGAGGTGAACGAGGCCCAGTTCAATGCGGATGCTCATCCGACCAACTCCGGCAGATCGAGGACAAGCAGAACGGTGCCGTCACCGAGCAGGGCCGTTCCCGCCACGCCGGGCAGGACGCCGAGTAGGCCTTGGCCGTCGCGGACCAACGCATCGATCCGGCTTTCGAATCCATCTACGCGCAGCGCCACCGCCTCGCCGGCCGCCTCGGTGACAACCAGACGCGCGACATCGCCGCCGAGGGCCTCGACCCCCAACAACCCGCTGAGGTCGAATAGCGGCACGGTGCGCTCTCGCAGGACACAAGCGCGGCCTTGTCCGACCGCATGGATGTCAGCCGCGGCGATCCGCGCGGTCTCGACGATCTGGTCGAGCGGCACTCCGTAGCGATCCCGGCCAGCGCGCACGATCAGCAATTTGGTGGTGATGGCATCGAGCGGGATGTGCAGCGCGAATCGGCTGCCGCTGCCGAGAACGCTGCTGATCTCGATCCGCCCCTGCAGCCGTTCGATCGCGCTCTGCACCGCATCCATGCCGACACCGCGCCCGGAGATCTCAGTGACTGTCGCCGCGGTCGAAAAGCCCGGCGCGAGGATAAGCCGGAGCGCCTGCGAGTCAGACAACTCATCAGCCTCCTCGGCGGGAATCATGCCGCGTGCCACGGCACGGGCGCGAATGCGGTCCGGATCCATCCCGGCCCCGTCATCGGACACCGTGATCACGACCTCGTCGCCGGCGCGGGTGATCGTTATCGTCAGCTGTCCCTCCGCCAGCTTGCCCACCGCCGCGCGGGTGGGGCCGTCCTCCAGCCCATGATCGAGGGCGTTGCGAATGAGATGCAGCAAAGGCTCGAAAATGGCGTCGGCGATCTGCTTGTCGACCTCGGTCGCGTGGCCGTGCAGCGCGAAGGTCACGGGCTTGCCGACGCTTGCGGCGATGTCGCGGACGAGACGCGGCAAGCGCCGAAGACTCGGTGCGAGCGGCACTCGGCGCAGCTGCGAGACGCTCTGGTGGAGGCGGCCCGACAGCCGATCGAGATCGGCCTGGACGCCACGCAGCACCGCGGCGAGTGCGGGATCGGCACGTTCGGCCTGGCGAGCGGCATGAGCGAGCGCGTTGGCTGTGACGACTAGCTCGCCGACCTCATTGGCGAGCGTATCGAGCCTGGCGCCATCGACACGCACGGTGCGCCCGCCCCGCACGGCACCGGCGGTCATATAGCCTTGCTCGTCGCTGATGATGTCGAGTGTTACGAGGTTGATCTGGTCGGGCACCAGTCGGAAGGCCTGGCGCACGGTGTCGAGCGGCGCGCGGCTCAGCCCTTCGAGAATCGTAACGCAAGCGAAGGGCTCATAGCCATCGAGCGACGCGACTGTAGCGACGGGCAGCAGGTCGAGATGGATGAGGTCGGGGACGGCGGCGGCGACGCCCAGCGGATCGTCACCGCGAAAGAAGCAGTCGGCATCGGGCGTGTAACGGAAGGCGGTGAGGCTCTGGTCGCCAAGCTCGACCGACGCGGCGCGTGCCCGCGTGCCGAGCGCGGTCGCCCACGGCGGAAATCCGGTCTCGCCGACGCGCTGAGCGCCGTCGGTCCCGCCCGTATCGTTCGTTGCGTTTGCCCCGAGGCGTGCCAGCCACCGCTCCACGCGGGCGCCAGCATCCGGAGACAGGCGACCGTCGCGCTCCAACTCGTCGATCGCGCGATCGGTTTCATCGACGCTACCGACCAGCGCCTCGAGCACGCTGACATCGAGCGAGCTGCCGTCGCGCCGGGCAGCGGCGAGCGCGTCTTCGGCGGCGTGCAGCAGCCGTTCGATCGACCCCATGTCGAACAGCCCCACCGAGCCCTTCAATGTATGTATCGCGCGAAATGCACCGTCGAGCGCAGCCCGGTCGTTGGGTTGGCTGGCCAGCCGGACCAGGTCAGCCTCGGCCTCGGCGACGAGTTCGCGCCCCTCGATAAGGAATTGGGTGAGCAACTCGTCCATCATGGGCGACGATAGACGATCGCGTCGTCGAGGCGAACGAAGTCGAAGCGGTCGGATATCCGCGCCATCGATTCGCTGTGCCCGAGACAGAGGAAACCGCCAGGGTGGAGGCGGTCGAACAGATTGTCGGCGGCAATCTTGCGCGATGCATCGTCGAAATAGATCAGCAGATTGCGACACAGGATGACGTCGAACCGACCCTGCGTCGCCACCGAGGCAGGGTCGACGAGATTGACGACGCTGAACTGCACCGACTCGCGCAAGTCCTCGATGATCCGACGGTATTGGCGATGCTCGGCCTCGAAATAGCGCTCGACAAGCGACGCCGGCAAGCGACTGAGTGCGCGGGCGGCATAGCGTCCGGCGCGCGCCGCCTCGACCGCCGAGGTGTCGATGTCCGAGCCGATGATTTCGATATTGTAGGCATCGACCATCGGCCAATTCTCGAGCAGCCAGATGGCGATCGAATAAGGTTCGTCACCGGTCGAACAGGGCAAGGACCAGATTCGAACAAGGTCGCCGGGCCGCTTGGTGCGCACGATCTCCGGCAGGATCTGGTCGCCGAGTGCGCGAAACTGATGATCCTCGCGGAAGAAATAGGTTTCGTTGATCGTGAAGGCGTTGACGAGCGCCTGACGCTCGGCGGGATCAAGCGCGGCGTGAGCGAGATAGGCTCGGGCGCTGGCGATGCCGGTCTGCTTCATCCGTTCGGTAATGCGGCGCTCGATGTAGTAACGCTTGTTCTCTCCGAATGTCATGCCGGTCAGCCGGTAGAGCAGGCCAGTGACGAGCTGAAGCTCGTCGGCGGAAAGCGTGGCGGTCATTGGCGGACACGCTTGACCAGCGAGGCCGCAATCCGCTCGCGCGGCAGGATGATCGCGGCGCCGCCGGCTGCCACCAGGGCGCCCGGCATGCCCCAGATCACGGCGGTCTCCGCCGCTTCGGCGATCGTATAGCCACCAGCCTGACGCAACGCTGTCATCGCCTTGGCGCCGTCGGCGCCCATGCCGGTCATTAGCACGCCGGTCAGCGCCTGCGGCTCGACATGGGCCATGGCGCTTTGCACGAGCCGATCGGCGCTTGGATGCCAATGATGATCGGGGCTGCTCGGCGCAGGCAGGACGACCAGCGCGCCGCCACGCTTCGAGACGATCAGATCGGCGTCGCCGCGCCCGATATAGACATGGCCCGCCAGGAGCGGGGTCGCGGCTGTCACCTCGGAAACGGGGAGCGCGCAGAGCCGATCGAGCCGGCGGGCAAGTGGGCCGGTGAAGCTTGCCGGCATATGCTGGGCGATCAGGATCGCCGCCGGAAACTGCGCCGGTAGCGCCTCGAGCAGCACGTCGAGCGCCGGCGGGCCGCCGGTGGAAATCCCGATGAGGATCAACCGCTCGGCGGGGACCGCATCCGGACTGGGCGAACCGTCTGTTTCGTCCCGATCAGCCACCGGCCCCGTCTGTCTGGGCGCCACAGGACGTGGAGCGGCACGGCGCGGGCGCACCGGTGCCTTAGCGCGCGCCAAGCCTTCGGCCGCTCCGGCGCGGAAGCGCACCTTGTCGGTCAGGCGGAGCGCGCGCGAGATCCGCGCCTTCGCGGCGCCGCGCACCGTCTCGACCAGCTCGGGGGCGACCTCGGCAATCGCGAGCGAGACGGCGCCGCGCGGCTTGGGAAAGAAGTCGACCGCCCCCAAGGCCATCGCCTCCAGCGTTTCCTCCGCACCGTCTTCGGTCAGAGACGAGACCATCACTACCGGACAAGGGCGTTCGACCATGATCCGGTCAAGGACGGTCAGGCCGTCCATGCCCGGCATATGGACATCAAGGGTGACCACGTCCGGCGCAAACGCGGTCAGTTGGCCGATCGCCTCATTGCCGTCACGCGCGGTCGCGATCTCGAAATCGCCGGCAGCGGAGAAAATCTGGGTGAGTAGACGGCGCATCAAGGCGCTGTCGTCTACGATCAGCAGGCGGGTCACGGTGTGGCGTCACCGTCGTCGGCGCGGGCGGCGAGCATCGCCAGCAAGGCCCGCTCGGTGCCAGCCAGCAGAGCGAAAGCGTTTATCAGCAAGGTGATGGGACCGCCTTCACCGTCGATCATGGTCCTGTCGAACAAGCCCTCGCCACCGAGCGGCGGTGCTGACGCGAGCCGGTCGGCCGGCACGCGCACGACGCCTATGATGCGATCGACGAGGAAGGCAGCTTCGAGAGCGCCCGCGCGCGCGACGATCGCCCGCGCGCCCGTTGTTGCTTCGCCGCCGAACCGCTGGGCTTGATCGATCACCGGAAGCGCGCGGCCGCGCAGTTCCATGAGCCCCACCAGGACCCCCGCGGCCTGCGGCACCGGCGTCAAACGGGCGGGCACCCGTGCGACTTCGTCGATCGCGGCCAGCGGCAACCCGAATGGAGCGCCGCCGAGCGTGAAGAGCAGGACCGGCTCTCCGGCGTCCACCGCCATGCGTGTCGTAGCGACCTCCGCCTGCGCGTCGCGCGCCAGCCCACGACGATGCTCGGGCGCGAGCAACTCGCCGGATGCGAGGATCGAAACCAGACGGTGGCCGCCGTCGAGCCGCGCGACCGCTTGGATGCGGGCCTCGCCCGCGCCGCGCGTCAGCGCAGCCGGCAACAGGTCGACGCTGGCGGGATCGAGCGCCAGCACGTCGGTCAGCCGGTCGACGCGCAGGCCGATCCGTGCGCCGTCGATCGACAGGACTAGCACGCGCCCCTTAGCATCGGCATCGCCAGGCAGGCCGAGCAGGACGGATAACGACAGCAACGGCAGCAGCCGGCCGCGCCAGTCGGCGGTTCCAAGCACCGCCGCCTCGCCACCGGGCACGCGCGCGATCGTCTTGGGAGCAGCGATCACTGCATCGATTGCGTCGAGCGGCAGTGCAAGCTCCTGATCGCCGATCGCGAATGCCAGAAGCTGGAGACGACTTGCGTCACGGGTTGCGGTCCGTTGGCGGCGCACCGGCGCGCTGCGCCGCCCCGACCGGGGGGCGAGCCCCGCGAAGTCCTTCGCGATGAGCGGTGCCAGGTCGATCGGCTTGGCGCCATCGGCTTGGGCTGCGTCGCGCTGCGTGACGGTCGCGACGCGGTCGACCGCGAGCCCGATCTGAGTGTCGCCATCCAGCAAAATGATCCGTGCCTCCGCGCAGGACTTCTTCCCCAGCAGGTTCGCAAGCGACAGCACTGGTACCGCCGCGCCGCGGACGTTGATGAGACCGAGCAGACTTTCCGGTGCCCGGGGGATCCGTGTCAGCCGCTGCTGGCCGACAACCTCGCGGACCTGCGACGCCGGCAGGAAGAAGCTGCGACGGCCGCTCGTGAAGCGCAGCACACGGTCGTGCGCTGTGGGGCCGTTAGCCTCTCGCCCGGCCTCAGGCGCCTGGGTACTCAAGCCTGCGTGTCGAGAAGAGCGCCCGCAAGCGACGCGATTTCTTCGATAGCCGCTGCCAGTTCCTCGGACGCTTCGGCCTGCTGACGCGCTGCCGCCGAGGCCTGCCGGGCCGCTGCCGACGCCTCTTCCGCGGCGGATGCGATCTGCTCGGTGCCGCTGCGTACCTCGCCGACCGAGCGCATCACGGTAACCGCGCTTTCGCCGATTGCGACGCTGGCGTCGCGCGTAATGGCAAGGTCGGTGCCGATCACTTCGAGGCGCTCCACCAAGGCGCGGTTACGGGCGATCTCGCTTTCAGCCGCCCCGACGATTTGGTCGAGATCGCGGCGGATCGTGCCTATCTGATCCTGGATGTCGCGGATCGCCTCCCTGGCGCGCGCCGCGCTGGCCGCAGCCTCGCGCGACAATTTGCGAATGTCGCCGGACACGGTCGCGAAACCTGCGCCCGCCTCGCCCGCGCGGGTCGCTTCGACCGACCCGCTGACCGCGAGCATGCTCGTCTGGACGGCGAGCAGACCTAGGCCATCGGTGATCGCCTCGATCTGGCGCGCCGTTCGAACGAGGGTGCCCAGCAGCGCCTGAACCGCGCGAGTCTGGTCGAGCGCAGCGCTGACGCCCTCGACGAGGCCGTCGATTTTACCAGCGCTGGTCTTCGCGGAGGCAACGACAGCCTCGAGCCTCGCGGCGCTGTCCTGCGCGCGCTCTTGGGTCAGGGCAGCGGCGCGCTCGATCTGCTCCATTGCACTATTGGCTTCGATCGTCGCTGAAGCCTGGATTTCCGACCCCCGGCTGATCTGCTCGATCGCGACGAGGATTTGCGAGGCCGCCCCCGACAATTCCTGGACGGTTGCCGATAGCTCCTCGGCGGCGGCGGCGACCTGTTCGGTGGCGCCTCGATTGGATTCCTCGGTCTGGAGGATGCCGGAGAGTTCGCCGAGTGCCTCAGCGGTCTGCTGGCTCTGGTCGAGCGACAGGCTCTGCTGCTCGATCGCCTGCTGCGCCTCGGCAGCGGCGGCGGACTGTTCCTCTGCGGCGCTCGCGACCTGCTCAGCGCCGCGCACCGCTTCGCGCGCCCCGGTCTCGGCCTCGACCGAAGCGGACAGGATATCGATCGCTGCGGCGGCGATAAGGGCGAGCTCGCCGCGCGCGCTTTCAATCTGCGCGGAGACATAGCGGCCGGTCGCGGCTTCGCGTTCGGCAAGCGTCGCGGCCTCGCGGATCCGCTCTGCAACGCTGCGAATTTCGACGGCAATCGTCGTCGCGAGTTCCTGGATCTCGGCTGCGCTGGTTTCAGAAGTTTCGGCGAGACCACGCACCTCGTCGGCGACGACAGCGAAGCCTACGCCGTCCTCACCCGCCCGCGCCGCCTCGATCGTCGCGTTGAGCGCCAGCATGCTGGTCTGTTCGGAGATGTCGGCGACGCCCTGTGCTATCGCCCCGATCTGGCTTGCCGCTGTCTCGAGCCCTTCGACGACGGTGATGGTGCCGAGCTGACGTTGGGCGTTCAGGGCGATCGCTGCGACTGAAGCCTCTATCTGGGCGCTGGTCTCGATGAACCCCGTTTCAATTGTCTCGACCTGCCGCTGCGAAATATTGGCCTGGTCGCGTGCCTCCCGAAAGCGCGCGCTCAAAGAGGTGATAAGGCCGAGCGATTCCTGCGAGGCGCCGGCTGCTTCCTCGGCGCCGCTGGCGATCTGATCCATTGCGCGCTGAAGTTCGGCGGCGGCGGCCGCCGCCTCGCTGAGACCCGAAGCGAGTTCGAGAGTCGCTTGGTCGATCCGCCCTGCGGTGGTGCCCGCCTTGCCCTTGGGACCCCGGACAGGCTTGCGCGTTGGGATCGGCTTCGCCGCAGCCGGTGCAATTGAGCCCTTCCTGGTTCGCGAGCCTAAAGCCGTTTTCTTTACGAGCGCCATGCGGTCCATTCCGGTCGGTTACGCCGTCGGCATAGGCAATGCGGCGTGATCACACCAGCCACGGGTGCCGGGGCATTGGCTTTCCAGTCGGCCAAGGTCGGGCTTCGATAGACCGACGAATTGGTCTCGTTGAGCGATACCGCGATTCCCGCGCGATTGCTGTCGCTCCACTCGTTGAGCAATTTCGCATCGACATGCTGGCGCGTAGCGTGGCCCTCCCCACGCCGGTATCAACCAGACCAGGTGCAGCGGGTCGTGAGCTGCAGCCCGCCTCTCAGCCGCGTGTCAGCGGCCACCGGGGATGGCTGCCTCTAGGCGATCCCGACCGGGGTGGGACGATGGAACGTCGCACCCCGGCGGTGGGACGCGGCCGACACGATTTTGGGTTTCAGATCAAGTGTTTGGAGACGTGGCTCGCTCTGCTGGTCCGCTATGTCCGCCACTCGAAAGGTGATGCCGTCCGCTTTGTCCGCCGCTACCAAGTTGTTGGGAATTTTAGAAAAAGTGCTCGCAGCACCCGTGCGTACGGTGCATTACAAACGGCCCTGGCCGTGCGTGTCCCTTCTCGCAGCGGCTTGCCCGCTGCGCCGCTTCGAGCCGGAAGGCGCGGAGCACCCCGGCAGGGGGATTTTGTTCTTCCGTCGGCGGCACGCCGACCATCCCATCTCTTGCAACATGACAGGGCCCCTCCGATAATGGCCGGGTGGCGGGCAGGCCTCCTGCGAAGGGGCGAACATGCCCAAATTGAGTGACCGCGAGCGGCTCGCGAAGATCGAAGCCGACCAGCGCAACCTCGCGCTCGAAGCCGAGAGCGTGAGGCGATCAGTACGTGCCTCCTATGGCGCGATCGTCGCCGATTTCGCGATCGAGAATTTGACCGAACGGGAGTTCCGCGATGTGCTGGGGCTTACCCTCAGGATCGGTGGGGCGGAGACGATCGCGGCCTTGAAGGCGCTGGCCCCTTCTCCTGCAAAGACGTCGCCGGAACGGCGACCCAGCGACGAGCACGGCGGGGCCGCGCGCAGGAGGCCAGCTTCGCCAAGCGAAGCTGCATCGGCGGGCGACCGGCCCGGCCAATAAGGCCGGGTCACCGAGCCCGCAGATCGTTGCCCGACAGCAAAAAAAGGGCAGCTTCGGCGAAGGTGTGACCCTCCGCCGAAGCTCCTTCCCTCGCGTCACGATGCCGCGCGCCGTGTCTGCCCGTTGAGCGTGAAGAAGTGGGCCGGGATGCCCCCGCTCCGGACCCGTCGTGCGAGGTGGGATTGCAGCCCCGACCCTTCGCACACGACCGCTTCGATCGGCCGCAGTCTCACCATCGTCTCATTCCGTGCGAACCCGGCCCGCGTCCCCAGCCTCCGGTCGAGGCCGAACGCGACCAGCTTGACGTTCCGGCTGGCGGCCCAAGCGGCGGCGATTGCATCACAGCCCTTGTCCTGTGCGGTCGTAGCGAGCACCATCGTCGGCACCCGGTCCTGATCTGGTCGAGCCGCTCCCAGAGCTGCGCGTGATCCTCCCACGATTGACCGCCCGAGAAGATGACGATCGGCCCGGTCGGCGCGTTGGCGTCGATCCGCCGCTGTCGCCGTGCCGCGAGGAAGTCGGTCGCGGCGATGACCGATGCGGTGCGCTTGCCCGACACGAGCGTCGCGCGCGGTGCGCTCCACGGCCTGCCTGTCTCGATGTGGAAGATCTGCGACGCGTGGTCGCGCATGCAGGCGACCGCCTCGCGGGCCTCGTCGAGCCCCTGACAGAGCGTCTGCGCGTCCTCCAGTTCGTTGGTGGCGATCTCGCTACCGTCGCTCTGGCGGATGCGTTCTCCGAGTTGCCGTGCGGCCCTGTCTGCCTCTGCGTCGATCTGATCGGCGACCTTGTGGAAGGCGTGGACGACGCCCCAGGCGAGGCGTTCGGAGATGCTCTCGAGGCGGCTGTCCCGGAGGAGATCGAAGAGCGTCGTCATCACCATCTCGATGCCGCGCTGCGCCTGCTCCGGATCCGGCATGCCGGCGTCGGACGCGTCGTCGGCGGGCGAGAGCCTGACGACCTGCGCGGTCTCGGCGAAGGCCGGGTGGTAGCGGTCGTCGGGTCCGGCCGTGGCGTCGGCCAGCAATGCATCCATGTCGCTGAAGCGTGAAGAAGCCGTCATCAAAACCTCCTGAAAAAAAGAGGTTCCCAATCAGGCACGGGCTCCGAGCGACGGGGTCAAGGATCGGGCGAAGCCCGACCGCGTGAGCGGCGATGGGGGTCACGATTTTGCGGAGCAAAATGGTGGGGCCCCGTCGTCCTTGAGGCCGTCGCGGTCCCGTGCCACCCTTCAGAATCTTTGAGAGAGATAGCTTCGACGCGCCGAGCACGGCGGAGCCGCGCACAGGAGGCCGATATCCGGCAAAGGATATCGCATCGGCGGCCGACGGACCCGGGCCGCAGGCACGGGTTCCCGAAGACGTCGAACCTCCACCGTCAGAATTCCCAGACTGCCTTGCGAGGAGTGGATCACCCCTCGCAAGGCAGCGGAATTGGCGGGAGATCTTGGGTAACGTAAACGCCCTGCGATCGCGTTAAGCTGGCCGAGTGAGGAGAGAGAAACGTCTCCGCGCCAGCGATCCCATTATTGGAGCCGAGAGAGGGATCAGGCGGAAAGGACGTCCATCGACCGGCGCTCAGCGGCGGCGATGAGCTCACGATCGCAGGTCGCGAGAGGGAGGGCCGCGCGAAGCGCGAGTTCCAGATAGGCGGCGTCGTAGAGGGTCAGCCCTTCCTCGCTCGACAGCGCACGGGTTGAAGACCATGCGTGCTGATCGGTTTCTTCGTCGACCTTGATCATCATGCGCGAGAGCTGCACGAGCGTCTTCGTTACAAAGTCTTCGTCGCAGCGCCCCCGCCGGATTGCGGTTCGAAGCGTGTTGGCGACCTCCAGCCGCCAGAGAGACGGGACGACGGCCCCTTCGTCGACCACGCGCATCATCACGTCATAGGCGGCTGGCGTTCGTTCATCTTCAAAAAGCCAGGTCAACGTCATGGAAGCGTCGAGGACGATGCTCATCCTCTCTGTCCCTCCTGTCGCAGCTCCTTGATGGAAATGCCATCAAGGGTGCGTCCCTTACTGTTGGCGATGATCTGGGCAGCTGCTTCCCTCGCAGCTTCTAGCGAGCGTGCCCGCGCAGCGGTGCGACGGATGATGATATCACCATCGTGCGACTCGATCTCGACTTCTTCGCCGACGCTGAGGCCCAGCAACTGCTCCAGTTCCTGGGGCACGCGGATAGCGAGGTTCTTGCCCCATTTACCGACGATAATATGGGTCACGACACGGTCCTTTGATCAGTGGGATATTCTGGCATATTCCAGAGGCGGCAGCAATCATCTCGTGGCACTGGCTGAAGGGTCCCCCGTTCCTCCCGCAGTCACGCAGAAACGAGGCATCGAAAAAGCGGCCGCCTGATCCGTCAGGCGACCGCTCGATGTCATCGTGACACGCCCCCGAACGGGGTATCGCCTCACGCCATTTCCAGCTCGCGCGATGGCGTCCAGGCCCTTCGTGGAGGCGGCGGCGCGATCGGTGCCTGATCCGACTTCCGGAAAGCGTGGATCGGAACGCCCGCGTCGCGGAGCAGCTGGTAGAGATGGGCCTGGAGCCCCGATCCTTCCAGCAGGACCGCTTCTGCCGGCTTCAGATCCGCGAGCTTGCGGTTGCGGGTGAAGGCAACCTTACGGCCCGATCCGAAGAGGCCGTAGGCGACCACCGGCACCTGGACTTCGGGGCGCGCGGCCCAGGCGGCCGCGATCGCATCGCCCCCCTTGCGCTGCCCGGTGGTGACGAGCGTCATGTGCGGGATCCGTGCCTTGATCTGGTCGAGCCGGTCCCAGATCTGGCGCCAGTCATGCCAGATTGCGGGGCCGGAGAAGACCACGATCGGCCCGTGCGGCATGTACCGTTCGCGCGCCTGGAGCTGGCGCTCGCGCAGGAAATCCTGCGCCGCGATCTGGCTTGCCGACGAGGCCGACGACGCGCGCGTTCCCCGCGCCGGCGACCAGGGCCAGCCGGACAGAGCGCGGTACATCTCGGCGGCATAATCGCGCATGCACTCGATCGCTTCGCGCTGCTCGGCGGTCGATCGGCAGAGCAGCTGCTTCTCCTCAAGCTCGCAGGTGAAGACCTCGCTTGTGTCGGGCGCGCGCGCCATCTCGCCGATCTCGTCGGCAAGGGAGTCTTCGCGCCGGCCGAGCTTGCCCGCGACGAAGTGGAAGGAGTTCACGAACCCCCAGGCGATTTCCTGAGCGAGCGGTTCGAGCCGCGTACCGGAGAAGAGATCGAACAGGGTCGCTACGATACCGGCGCAGTCGGCCTGCGCGGCCATGGGTTCGGGCATCTCATATTCGCCGGCCGGTTCACCCGGTTCGACGATGGTGACGGACAGCGGATCGCCGAAGGCGGCCTGGAATTCAGGGGTAGCGACGGCGGCAGCGTAGAGTTCGCGCAGATCCTCAAGACGATGGACAGAATGGTTCACGGTCTGTCTCCTGACGAAGAGAAGCCAAAGAAAAACCGGGAGCGCTCGGGGCTGAGCGCTCCCGGTCCAACGGGCGGACGATCAGTAGATCGGCTCGTCCTCGTCGAAGCGCCCGCTGCCGCCCATCAGCCCGCCGTCATTGCCGGCCGTGCTCGGGCCGAAGCCGTCGCCGCCTTCGGGCGTTTCGGGGCGGCTGCCGGTGCGGGTCGCCATGCCGAAGTCGTCGCGCCGCTGCGGCCGCCGCCAGGCGACGCGCATGCCTTCCTCGGTCGTGCCGAACAGCGCGATGGGGAGCGGTTCGGGCAGGCTCGGGTCGTCGATCGAACCCTGGAGGAAGGCTTCGCCGGTGGTGTTGCGGGCGACCGCCTCCCACAGCGCACCGACCTGGACCCAGCGATTGCCGACGTTGAGCGCAACGATCTCATAGGCGGGCGCCTTGTCGTTGGTGCTCTCGACCGGGCGCAGGCCCAAACGGGGAAGATCGATGGTCCGCGTCGCGATCGAGCCCAGCAGACGGTTGTTGACCAGCTTGAATTCACCGATGTTCATGACACATTTCCTTTGACGTCTGTCCCCTCGGGTCATTCCGAAAGGACACCCATCAAAATCCCCCTCTCCTCTGCATCCCGGCGCCCGCGCCCTGCCCCGCCGCCGCCCTGCCGGGCGCCACCACACGGCCCTCCCCGGCGCTCAACCACCGCGCCACCACCTGCGACCGCTTGAGCGTCCAGTCGTCGAGAGTCCGGTCTACCCATGGGCCCCGGATCGCCCGTCCGGCCCGCGCACGGGTTTCGGACGCGCATAGGCGCCGCGCCGACTTCCGTCGCGGCCCCGTACCAAGCTAGGACCTGCTGATAGAGTGGAGTTTCCTCTCTGCATCTCGGGTTTTCGATGCCCAGCAGAGCATCTGCGATGGGCCTGATCATCGTGGGATTCCGTCGCCGAGCCTGACTCGCGAGCTTGGCGAGATCCTCGACGCACGCTTAAGACGGGGCCATGGGGCATATCAGATTCGGGAGCGATCAGGCGGTGTTGGCTGTGGTGCAGGGGGACCGGACGGACAGCGTATCGCGGGTTATTCTGGCGACGCCAAGAACCCTGTTTCGGACCTTTATGGATGCCGAGATGCTGGCCTCTTGGCGGACGCCGGACGAGATGACGTCGCGGATCAGCCATTTCGAACCCTCTGTCGGCGGCGGCTATTCCATGCTGTTGCGGCATGGCCAGGATGCGCCACCCACGGCGGGCAGGACACGCACGCGGGAAGACGAGATCGAGGTTCGTTTCATCACGTTGCTTCCGGACGAGTTGGTCGTGGAAGAAGTTCATTTTCTGAGTCTTGATCCGGCGTTCGCCGAGCCGATGATGTTGACGACCAGGCTGGAACCGACACGCGACGGAACCAAGGTCACATTAACCGTGTCGAACGTGCCGTCGGTGATGCCTGCCGATGACCATCATGACAGGCTGGCGGCGGCGCTGCGAAGTCTCGCCCGGCTTACGGAATAAGGGCCCGCTCGGGCATCCCGAACGGACGTTTCACACAGGTGCCGGGTCGTTAGGCGGCGGCCGGTAGCCCCGAACGGATTGCCGTCGCATAGATCCTGAAGAGTGTCATGGGACGATTGCTGTTGCCGGCCCGGCCGACCGCGCGGATTACGAAGCGCGTCTCGCCGCCGCTCGCATCCCGGAATTCGATCAAGATGAGGTCGCCGGCCAGCGCGGCGCGCAGCAACGTGTCGAAAATCCGGCAGCGAGCGTCGGGAATTGCCATCGTCGCTCTCCTTCAGGCCGGGGTCTCCGTGGGCGGGCGTGCACGAAGCGGGCCTCCGACGCTTCCGGTCTGCTCCCCTTGCGGAAAGCATGGATCGGAATGGCCGCCTCGCGCAGGAGTTGGTCGAGATTGGCTTGCAAGTCTGGTCCTTCGCACAGGACCACCTCGACCGGTTTGAGATCTGTCAGCCTGCAGTTACCCGTGAAGGCGATCTTCCGGCCCGGTCCATACATGCAGTAAGCCACGACCGACATGCTGCTTTAGAGCCGAGCCGCCCAAGCTGCCGCGATCGCATCGACCCCTTTGCTGTGGCCGGTCTGACGAGCGTCACGTGAGGAATGCGCGCATGGATCTGGTCGAACCGATCCCAGATCGGCGCCTAATCGTGCGAGAGGGCGAGACCAGAAAAGACGATGATGGGCCACCTCTACCAAGCGATCGTGCATGACGAGCGGACCATAGCGGATTACGGCACTTTCGAATAACGTGAGTTGCCCATATAAGACACCCGATGCTGCGTTTTGAGAATGATCCCGATCGTTTGCGGCCTGCCGAGCGAGACGATCTGGATCCGCGCACCGCGACTGTTGCATCCGCCATCGAACGCAGGCGGTTGCGACTCCGAAAGATGGTGCTCTGGTCGCTCGTCCTGCTCACGGTGCTATTTCTCGTCATCGTCAGCTGGCTGGCGACCGTGGCGCCGCCATCGCAGACGGCACGGCCTATCGTTCCGCCCAGGATCACGTTTCTCGCCTCCGACGGAACACTGATCTCGCGTCGTGGCGCCATTACCGAGAAGGCCGTCGATGTCGGCATCCTCCCCGCTCATGTTGGCAATGCGTTCGTCGCGATCGAGGATCGCCGGTTTTACCACCATTATGGACTCGATCCGCGTGGCCTGATGCGCGCGGCCTGGCATGATGTTCGCAGTGGAAGCGCCCGAGAGGGCGGGAGCACCATCACCCAGCAACTCGCAAAGCTGGTCTACCTGAATTCCGATCGATCGGTGGGAAGGAAGATCCGCGAAGCGCTGATCGCGCTCTGGTTGGAGCGCTGGTTGAGCAAGGACCAGATCCTGTCACGGTATCTGTCCAACGCCTATTTCGGCGACAATGTGTACGGTTTGCGTGCGGCGGCCCGCCATTATTTCAGCAAGTCGCCTGAGCGGTTGACGGTCGGAGAAGCCGCACTTCTGGCCGGGCTCATGAAAGCGCCGTCACGCCTGGCACCCAATGAAAATCTGGCGGGGGCTCGTGCGAGGGCCGCGCTCGTCTCCAAGGCGATGCTGGATGCGGGCTTTATCACGCCGCATCAGGCAGCCGAGGCAACCGCTCACCTTCGACTCAAGCCTGCGCCCGAGCCCAAACAAGCAACCTATTTCAGCGACTGGGCTGCTTCCGCAGCAATGCCGCCAGCTAACGCGTATGCCGAGCAGATCGTGCGAACGACGCTCGATGCCCGTCTGCAGCGCCTCGCCGAAACCGCCGTTGGACAGGTTCGCCTTCCCGGCGCGCAGGTTGCGCTCGTCGCCATGCGCCCCGACGGCAAGGTCGTCGCAATGGTCGGCGGCCGGAACTATGCGGCGAGCAGCTTCAACCGCGCAACCCAAGCCCGCCGGCAGCCGGGCTCGACGTTTAAGCTGTTTGTCTATCTTGCAGCGGTTCGGGCCGGAATGACGCCCAACGACCTGGTCGAGGATCGCCCGATCGTCATCGGTAGCTGGTCACCGCGCAATGCCGACGGCCAATATCTTGGTCCCATCACATTGAGGGAGGCGTTTGCGCGCTCGAGCAACGTGGCGGCTGTCCGGTTGACGCAAAGGGTCGGCCCCGAAGCGGTAAGTCAGGCGGCGCGAGATCTCGGGATCCGGAGTCCGCTCAACCCGGATCCTGGCATCGCGCTGGGCACGTCCGGTGTCACGCTTCTCGAACTTGCCGGTTCCTATGCTGCCGTCGCGCATGGCGCCTACCCGATCCGACCCTATGGTCTTGCTCTCGCCTCGCCCGAGCGATCGGCTCGGACAGAGGAGACGACATTCAGCGATGCCGACCGCGCTACGTTGCTGGATCTGCTGTCAACCACCGTGAACAGCGGCACGGCCCGCGGCGCTGCACTTACGACCCAGGTTTATGGCAAGACGGGGACGTCGCAGGATAATCGCGACGCCCTCTTTGTCGGTTTTGCGGGCGGTCTCGTCACCGCCGTCTGGATCGGCCGTGACGACAATCGCCCGATGCCGGGCATCGCTGGGGGCGGGTTGCCTGCCCATGTCTGGCGAACGTTCATGGCCGGCGCGATCGGAGCGAAACCGGCGCCGAACAAGGTGCCGGACACGGTGGATCCTGATGCCGGCATCGATGGCATCATCCACTCGGTCGTCGGCAGACTGAAAAGCATCTTCCACTTCTAACGGTCTCTGATCGCAGCGTCAGACTGGCGGGACCGGGAGTGTTCGAGAAGGGTATGCTAGGTCGAGCGCACATGACACGAGGCACGCAACGCCGCCCCTGCGGTCTGAAAAAATTGCTCGTGGCACCGACATCGCCGCAACCGCCATCGATCCTCCCGGCGATCTGTTAGGCTTGCAACCTGCCGGCCAGGCGGCCGTTTGGTCCGCACGATTGGCGATGGGATGCCAGGCGCGGATCTTGCGGAGAGGCCTGTGTTGGAAAGGTGCGCCGCCGGTATGAGACGCTGCTGTTGCTCCGTGTTGCTGATCGGCCAGATCGTATTGAGCGCCTGCCAGCCGGTCCGGCATGAGGCTCCGATCCGCGCGGTCGATGCGATCCCGAGCTCACTCCAGGAGACGATCATCGCGGTGCCGATCCGAGCAAAGCTGGACCGACTTGGGCTGGCGCTCAATCGGGCGATCCCCCGACGTTTGTGGGCGATCGACAAGGCCGATCAACTGTGCGTTCCCGCCAAGCGGGTAAAATTGGTGTTCGCTCATGTCAAAACACCGGACGTGACCTGTCGCATCGTCGGTAATGTTACACGGGGCACCATTACCGTGTCAGGCGCCGGTCAGGACTTGATCGTGTCGATCCCAATGCATGCAACGATCAGTGCCAAAGACGTTGGCGGGATCTTGAAACAGGAGACCGCGCAGGCCGACGCTCGGGTGCACATCCGTCTGCGGCTCGACCTCGCCGATGACTGGACACCCAGCGCGGCAGCCTCGATTGCCTATGATTGGGTGGACCCGCCCCATGTCCGGTTCCTGGGGCACCGGATCGAGTTCACGAGCAAGGCCGACGACAAGCTCAAGGGCGTGATCGCGGCGCTGAAGCGCACGCTGCCGAATGAGCTGGCCAGATTGCATACCAAAGAGCGTGCCGCGCAGGCATGGCGGAAGGCTTTTACGTCGATCCAGTTGAATGAAAGCAATCCGCCGGTCTGGATGCAGATCACGCCACACGCGCTAAGCTATGGCGGTTACACGATCACGCGTGGTGAGCTGACGCTCAACCTCGGCATGCGGGCCGCGACGAAGACTATTGTGGGCCCGCGTCCTTCAGACCCACCGGCGACGCCCCTGCCGCGGTTGCACCGTGCGAGGGAGCGGGCGAGCCGGGTGCTGTTCACGATCCCCGTGATCGCGGACTATGGCGAGCTGGAGCCGGTTCTGGCGAGGGCTCTGGCCAAGCGGGCCCGACGCCCATTTGAAGTTCCCGGCATCGGTCC
The DNA here is from genome assembly GCF_013113735.1 of Sphingomonas sp. AP4-R1. NCBI lineage: Bacteria > Pseudomonadati > Pseudomonadota > Alphaproteobacteria > Sphingomonadales > Sphingomonadaceae > Sphingomonas > Sphingomonas sp. AP4-R1. Next base: position 3,882,953 of record NZ_CP053346.1, on the reverse strand, counting down.
AGTCTATGCGACGTTCGGAAAGGTCGTCATTTACGGCACTCTCGGCGGTCGTATTGCGGTCGGCCTGACGTTCAGCGCGGCCCGGCCGGGCGTTCGCTCTTCGCACGGCACAATTTGGCTGACCGCGCGCCCGATCAATGAAATGAACAGCCGCCACGTCGAATTTTCGGAGCTGGAGATAAGTGGCATTACAGATTCCACAGGCGCGGGCCTGTTGATCAAGCTCGCCAATACGCCTGGCCTCTCCGCGACGATCGCCGATGCGCTCGCCCAGAACTTCAGCAGGGATTATGATCGACTTCTGGACAAGGTCGGACGGGCCATGGCCGAGAAAAGGGTCGGCGACATTGTCATCCGGGCGCACATCGTCGACATGCGGACCGGCCAGATCCAAGCGGTCGGGCGGGGTGTGTATCTGCCTGTTTGGGGCAGAGGAACGGCAAGCATCGCGCTTTTACCGCGGTGAGTCCGCCCAGCATGCCGGTCGTTGGGAATGGTATCGTCGGTGGCGCAGCCGCCTTTGTCGCGGCACCGGGGCTACGCAAGCCTTGGTGTAAGGGCAAAACTGCCCGCTGGGCATGTCCTCATGGACTGAGCGGAAAGATCGAAGTCATGAGGGAGAGCGTCATAAGGATCGGGAAGACCCGGCGCTCCATGTTGAAGGTCTCGCAGGTCACCAGGGATGGACAGGAAGGACTGGATTTTGCGGACCATCGCAATCCAGCAGAACGTAGTCGCAGCGGTTCGCACGTCCAAACTCAAGAATGGCAGGGAGTTCATGTGCTCCTGCAGAGGCTGCCCGGCCGGTAACGCAGCGGGTCGAGAGCAGCCATCCACCATCGGTACGCGCCACCGGCACAGGCTGATCGAAGAAAGCTGATGTCGCCCATCGATCGAGTCGTTGCGCGGTGGCGATGCTGACATGCAGCGTCGACAGGAGCAGATAACATCCGATCACCGGTGAGATTTGCGCATCGGAGGAGAGCTTGTCCGGGCGCGATCGCACGAGAGGTCTGAGCAGGATGAAGATGGCCAGCCCGGGGGCATGGAAATCAACACCGGAAAGCTGCTCCGCGCGCGACCGGGCGACGACATAAGGCGAGACCTGTCCCGGCACGTCGATCCGGAACTCGGCCCTGGCGAAACGAACGCCTTGTCTCGAATAGAAAGCGACGACCTTATAGAGGGTCGATGGAGTTGGCGTGAAGCTTGGCATGCCTGCCTCCCGCAGATGATGGTCCGTGACCGGCAAAGAGCGTCAATGCGCGGTCTCGAGCAGCTTGCGCGCCCTGCCCTCCATTTCCAGCCGATCATCCTGATGCGGCTTGGCACGTGCGAGGGCGGTGATGCCCTGCACGAAATCATAGAGCGAAGCGGGTGGATGGCCTTCCTCAGCGAGGACGGTCGCGATCACCTTGGACGTGTCGGGCTTGGAGAAACCGCGATCCCGCAAAAAGCTCGAACGATCGTCATCCGTGCGGGCGACAATGCGCGCGCGCGCCGTCTTCACGCCATCCACGAACCGGGCGGGCGACGAATCCGCAAATCGCGCCAGTGCCGGCTCTGCCTGATGGGAGAAACGATGGCTCGCGAATTTGGAATGGCGAATGTTGATCTCTTCGAACTGTTCGACCCCCCACAGGTTGCGGTTCATGCAGACGGCCCTCAGATAGAAGGTCGCGATGCCGAGTGCCTTCGAACCGACTTCCGAATTCCAGCAATAGAAGCCGCGAAAGAACAGGTCGGGATCGCCGTTCGGAAGTTTTCCGGCTTCGATCGGATGCGTGTCGTCGACGAGAAAGAGGAAGACATCACGATCGGATGCATAGAGTGTCGTCGTGTCGGTCGAGACATCGACATGAGGATTATGGTGCATGGTGCTCCAGTCGAGCACGCCCGGCACCTTCCACCTGGTGTCGCCAATTCCGTCACCGGCAATCCGCATGACGGCGGCGACGAGTTCATGGTCCCAGATCCGCCCATAGTCGGGACCGGTCACAGCCCGCAATTCGCTGCGCCCGTCCTGCGCTTCGAGCAACTTCATCTGTTCGCCGCGGTGTCCGATCAGCCCGTGTTGCAGGTTGATGCCGGCCAGCGCCGCCGGCAAGGCGCGCAAATAGGATCCCGGCGCTCCGACGAGGCTGCACAACTGGCCGAACGACCAATGGGTCGGTGCGACCGGCGCGTCGCTGTCCGGCGCAAAGAGGGCAAGCCGCTCCGGCTGGTCGGCGCGCGCTTGGACCCGTAGCAACTTGCTTTCGAGCACGCGGGTCGTGGCCGTCTCGGCGCGATCGCGGACGCGAGCGTAGAGGTCGGTCAACGAGAGAAAGCGTTCGTCGTCCGGGCGCGAGAACCATTCCGACGAGACACGACTGACGTTTCGTCCACGGCTGATATCGACTTTGTAGGGCGCCTGTCCGCGGGGGGCGGCGCCCTGTGCGAACGCGGCGTCGGACATGGATTGGGTCATGACGGACCTCCAGGAAGCAAAAGGAGACTGCAAGCCACTCTCGCAGCCACCCACTGACTCCCTCCCCCCTCCAGTAGCCTCCGAAATCACATGACCGAAATATGATAGAGACGTCCCGAAACCAAGGGTGTAGAGGCTCGTTGACAGTCGGGGTGATCCAGAACGTTTCCTCGACGCAGGAGTATCGCATGGCTGAGGCCGATCATGATTTCGATCTGATTACATTGACCGCCGACATCGTGGCGGCGCATGTTACAAACAATTCGGTTCACATAGCCGAGGTCCCGAAACTGATCGGAGCAGTATACGAGGCGTTGGCCGGCCTGGGGCAAACGCCCGAGGTCGAGAATTCCCAAAAGCCCAAAGGCGCCGTTTCCGTGCGTGCGTCCGTAAAGCCCGGCCATCTGATCAGTATGATCGACGGCAAGCCCTACAAGATGCTGCGACGCCATCTCGGCCTGCACGGCCATACGCCGGAAAGTTATCGGGAGACGTTCAACCTGCCGCGCGATTATCCGATGGTGGCGGCAGACTATGCCGAGAAGCGGCGATCGCTCGCTCTTAAGATCGGCCTCGGCCGCAAACCGGAGAGTGCGAAAGAGCCGGTCAAGCGCAGCCGCACGCAAAAACCGGTGACCGACGCACTCGGCGCGGCCAAGCAGCATCTGGGCGGTTGAGTTCGGCAATCCTGCTTCAGGCATATTGATAGGCAAATGAAATCGGGCGGGCTGCTGTTGCTGGGCAGCCCGGTTGGCAGGACGGCCGCAGCATAGCGAGCATTCGTCCTCCGGGCGTCGCCCGGTCTTTCCGACCGGCGCCCTTTCAAACGAAGGATGGTCGCGACCGACCGGGCCACGCCCGGGGCAGAAAGGCGAGCGCGACATCGGCCGCCTGATGTCCCGGCCGTGCGGCCGACCCGTATGTGAGAGGGCGGTCCTAGCGGAAATCCCTTGTCTTGACGCTGATCGTTTCCGGATCTGCGCCCTCGGCAAAAGGTTTGTAATAGCCTTCGTGCGGTCGCGGCCACGTCGGATCGCGTGGATCGGGACCCCCGCCGCCGGTTGCACCATCTCCCGGGCTTGGCCGGTGTAGGAAGGCCATGACCCCGATCGAGCGCAGGAGCGGGGTGTAATCGACGATCTTTTCGATGATGACGTGGGTGACGATCCCTTCTTTCTGCACGATGCCGCGCATGCCGATCATGGCCGACGACAGAACAGTCCGCCGTTGCGCTTCGAAGCGATCCGGCCAGAGGATTCCCTGCGCCGTTCCGGTCTCGTCCTCGATCGTGATGAACAGGACGCCCTTGGCCGAACCCGGCTTTTGGCGAACGAGAATGATCCCGGCCACCTCGACCCGCCGGCCGTCCCGGATGTGCTCAAGATCGGCGGCGCTGGCGACGCCGCGTCGTCGCAGATCGTCGCGCAGAAAGGCGAGTGGATGGCGGCGAAGCGACAATTGGATCGTCCGATAATCCTCGACGACCTCACGGCCCTCGGTCAGCGGACGGAGGTTGACCGCGTCTTCGATGGCCTCTGCCGACCAGGCCTTGGCGCGCGCGTCCGCGGCGGCAAACAAAGGCAGTGGCGCCTCGCCCAGCCCCCTCACCTTCCACAGAGCCTGGCGCCGGTCATGAGCGAGCCCGTGAAAGGCGTCGGCATCGGCGAGCTTCTCTATTGCAGCGGGAGGGACGCCGGAGCGGCGCCAGACCTCGTCGATATCGGTATAAGGACGATCTCCGCGCGCGCCGACGATGGCGGCGACATGCACGTTGGACAGGCCGCGCGCCATGCGCAGGCCGAGGCGGACCGCGAGGAAACGCTTGCCGGTCCGCTCCAGCGTACAATCCCAGCGAGACGCGTTGATGCACGGCGGCCTGACCTCAACCCCATGGGCCTGGGCATCGCGCACGATCTGGGCGGGTGCGTAAAAGCCCATGGGCTGGGAATTCAAAAGCGCCGCGCAGAAGACGTCTGGATAATGGCACTTCACATAAGCGCTCGCATAAGCGATCTTGGCAAAGCTGGCGGCGTGGCTTTCGGGGAAACCATAGGAACCGAAGCCTTCGATTTGCTTGAAAGTGCGTTCGGCGAAATCGCGGGGGTAGCCGCGTGCCACCATGCCCTCGACGAGCTTGTCGTAGAAATGGCTGACGCCGCCTGTGAATTTGAAGGTCGCCATCGCGCGCCGCAGCTGGTCGGCCTCGGCAGCGGTGAAGCCGGCACCGACGATCGCGACCTTCATGGCCTGCTCCTGGAAGAGCGGTACGCCTAACGTCTTTTCGAGCACGGCGCGCAGTTCGGGCTTTGGATAGTCCGCCGTCTCCTTGCCCTCCCGTCGGCGCAGATAAGGGTGGACCATGTCGCCTTGGATGGGGCCGGGACGCACGATCGCGACCTCGATCACAAGGTCGTAGAATTTGGTCGGCTTCATCCGCGGCAGCATCGACATCTGGGCGCGGCTCTCGATCTGGAAGGTCCCCAGCGTGTCCGCCTTCTGGATCATCGCGAAGGTCGCTGGATCATCGACCTGCAATTCGGGCGAGGCCATTTCGAGATGAACGCCCTTGTCGGCCGCCAGCATCGCGAAGGCCCGGCGCATGCAGCCGAGCATGCCGAGCCCGAGCACATCGACCTTCATGAAACTCAACGCATCGATATCGTCCTTGTCCCATTCGATCACCTGGCGGTCTTCCATGGCGGCGGGTTCGATCGGCACGAGTTCGTCGAGACGATCGCTCGTCAGCACGAAGCCACCGGGATGCTGGGACAGATGTCGGGGCGTGCCGATCAACTGCCGCGCGAGATCGAGGGTCAGTTGGAGGCGCTCGTTCGACATGTCGAGATTGAGTTGGGCGACCTCTTTCTCCCCGACCCCTTCCTCGCTCCAGCCCCAGACGAGGCCGGCGAGCGATCCGGTCATGTCTTCGGGCAGCCCGAGCGCCTTGCCCACCTCGCGGACCGCGCCGCGGGCGCGATAGCGGGTCACGACCGCGGTCAATGCGGAATGATCGCGCCCATAGGTCTCGTAGATCCACTGGATCACTTCCTCGCGCCGCTCATGTTCGAAATCGACATCGATGTCGGGCGGCTCCTTGCGCTCGCCCGAGACAAAGCGCTCGAACAGCAGTTCATGCCGGATCGGGTCGATCGAGGTGATGCCGAGGACGAAGCACACGCAGCTATTGGCGGCCGACCCGCGTCCCTGACAGAGGATGCCGCGTCGTCGCGCCTCGGCGACGATGCTGTTCACGGTCAGGAAGTAAGGAGCGTACGCCAGACTGTCGATCAGGCGCAGCTCATGGGCGATCTGGGCGGCGTAGGCGGTCGGCACGCCACCGGGAAACATGCGCTCGCAGGCAGACGCCGTCAGCTCCTCGAGCGTCTGCTGCGGGCTTGATCCCGGACGCACCTCTTGCGGATATTGATAGCGCAATTGTCCGAGGTCGAAGTGGCAGGCGGCGACGATGTCGCCGCTGGCGGCCAGGGCATCGGGATAGTCTGCGAACAGGCGTTCCATCTCGCTGCGCGAAGTCAGATGCCGGTCCGAACAGGACTCGCGCCGAAAGCCGAGCGCATCGATCGTGCTCTTCTCGCGGATCGCGGTCACCACATCCTGGAGCAGGCGTCGCTCGGGCGAATGATACAGGACATCGCGTGTCGCGACGCAACGCATACCGACCTGCTCCGCCTGGACCGATAGATGATGGATGCGCAGCGCATCGTCGGCACGACGCCGCCATGTCAGTGCGAGATAAGCGCGATCTGCGAAGATATCCCGCATGCGCACCAGAGCCGCGGCCGTCACGACATCGGGCATATCGGGCACGAGGATCGCTATCAGGCCGTCGCTCCAGGCGGCGACATCGTCCCACTGCAGCGCGCATGCCCCCTTGCCGGCGCGTGCCTTGCCGACCGTGAGCAATCGCGTCAGCCGCGACCAGGCCGGCCGATCGGTCGGATAAACGAGCAAGCTTGTTCCACAGGCCAGATCGAGCCGGCAGCCTGGAACCAGACGAACGCCCGTGGCTTTCGACGCCTCCCAGGCGCGTACCATGCCCGCGACCGAATTGCGATCGACGACCCCCAAGGCGGGCACGTCTAGCATGGCGGCGGCCGCGAACAATTCCTCGCAAGAGGACGCACCGCGCAGGAACGAGAAATGGGTCGTGACCTGAAGCTCGGCATAGCCGCTCATCCGAAAAACCCATGCATGTGCCAGGACAGGTCGCCGGTGAGCGGGTTCTGCCCGTCGCCGCGCCGGAAGACCCAGAAACGCTGGCCGTTCACGTCCTCGAGCCGGAAATAGTCGCGAACCGAATACGCTTCGCGCGTGCGCTTCCACCATTCCCCGACGATGCGCTCGGGCCCGTCGGCGCACACCACGACATGCGCGTCGCCCCGCCAGGAAAAGCGCCGCGGGGGCTGGTCTGGCAGCAACGCGATCACGCCGTCGAGTTGCTCGGGTCGCCGGAGAATCCGGACGGGCCGCGGCCAGCGCATTGGCCAGTCGACGGGGGATTCGGTCGGGGCCAGCAGGCGCACCGACCGTTCGGGCACATGACTTTCGATCGCACCGGAGCGGAAGATGGCGCGCCGCCCCAGCCGCGCCGTGATCTGATCGACCAGGGTCGCAACGTCCGGCACGACCTCCTCGCCGCTGAGATCCCCGTCGACATGAGCGGGCGCGACCGGCTCGCTGCGCACTGCCGTCAGTTGCATCGCGTCGATGCCGAAGCCGGGATCGATCGTCTCGATCCGCATTTCGAGCAATCGCAGCATATGGCGCACGTCTCGCGTTGCCCGCGCCAGCCCGACCGTGATGATCTGGTCAACCCGGTCCACCCGGTCGCAGGAAAGACGGAGGACCCGGACACCGAGCCCCCGATCGCGCAGCTGCGTCGACAGTCGTCCGACGAGCTCGGCCATGGCGGCGGCCACCGATCCCGCCGCGGCGATCGGCTCGGGGAAGCGCATCTCAACCCGAGGGACGACGAACGGCGTGATCGCGTCGAACGGCTCGGGCACCCGCCCGATTGCCTGGTCGAGCCGGTCCAGAAAGGAGGCGCCAAACCTTTTGGCCAAGGGAGCGCGCGGCATGGCGAGGATGTCCCCGACGCGATCGAGCCCGAGCCGGCGGGCCGCATCGCGCTGGCGGGCATCCAAGCGGAGCGCTGCGATCGGCAGTGCGGCAATCGCAGTCGGCTCGCCACATGGTTCGCACAGGATGAGCGCGCGTGCGCCATGGCGAGCCAAAGCGTGGGCGGCGCCGATCGAACCGGCGATGGCCAGCCGCGCCTCAAGCCCGAGGCGCGCACAGACATGGAGAAGCCGCCTGCCCATGCGCTCCTCGCCGCCATGGAGGTGGCTGACGCCGGTCAGGTCCAGCAATAGGCCATGATCCTCGTCGAGCATCGCGGTCGGTGTCCATCGGCGCATGGCCAGCATCGCCAGGCGATCCAGCAGAGCGCGGTCGGCAGCGGGCGCGGCATCGCGCACGTCGAGATCGGGCACGAGCGCTCGCGCCTGGGTCAGCGCCATGCCGGGCACCAGGCCCTGAGCGAGCGCACCCGCATCGGCCGCGGCAATGACGACCTTCTGGCGATCCTGGATGGCCGTCACCAGCGGGCGGAGCGTTCCTGCAGCGGTGCTGATCCGCGAACGCAGGGAGGCACGACCGCCGTCGTCGGTCCGCATCGCCTTGAAGGGATGATCGGCCGGCTCGGACCGCCGTCCGAGTTCGCGTGGGCTCGGGCGCTGATGGACAGGCAGGCTCTCGATCGCCTCTTCACGCGAGCGCATGGCGGCGCCGGCGCCGTCGGTCTGGGCCCAGCGCGCGCCGGGCCGCCAGCCGGCGCCACGCGGACAGGAGCAGGCAAATGCGTCATCCGGGCCAGGCGACAGCCCGGGATCGAGAAATGGAGCAATTCCGCGATCAGGCGGCCTGCCGTTTCCCGCGTCGATCCGCCGAAGCCGATCGGTCGCGAGACTCGGCAGGAAGAGCGAGGCAACCCTGCGCATCGCACCCCTCCATGATCCAGAAATTGGGATCCCCGCCTCGCTGGCGAACCAGTCCGACATGCCATTGCGGTCGGCCGACGCCGGCGACGGGAAGCGGGGTCGAGGGCGCGCACCCGATCCGCCACCGTGTGACGGCGGCGGAGGGTTCGACGATGGGGTCCCGCCCGGTACGTCGCCAGCGGCGGAGCAGGAGCGCCATCGTGCCCCCTTCTTCCGCCGCCAGCTGAAGCCTGCGGGTCGCGGTGAGTCCGATCGCGCCAACTTCGCCGATGACTGCGGACAAAGCACCATGGCGCAGTCCCTCCTCGACGACGGCGAGCGTCTCCTGGTCGGTGCGTGCCTCGACCTGCATCAGGCGATCCGGCTTGAGCCCGGCCTGCGAGAGTCCCGGTGCGAACAGGTCGGTCCGTGCCATCACCCACAGAACCGATGCCGCCTGTGAGGATCGCGCGGCGATCCCGGCGACAAACAGGCTTGCTGCGGCGTCGTCGCCATAAGCCGGCGATGCGCCGGCCACCTCATGCAAAGCGGCACGGGCGAGCCCGCCGCCCGCCAGCCGACAATCTATCGCATCGACGGCGAAGCCCAGTCTGGCGGCACCAGGCCTTCCGCCGGGAACGAGTGCCTGCACCTCGGCCCGCAGCGCCTGAATACGGTTCGACCGCGAAGATGATAGATTCAACATGGACGCCTTACGACTCAAATGTTCTCTTTATGTTCCATCACAGAGGCCGGCGAAGTCAATCGTTGCTGCTGGCTCGGTTCGGCCGCATCGCCTGGCTGTGGTCCGCCGAACAATGGTGCCGCACGATCCAGCGCGCGGGCATTGGCTGTCCCATCGTTGCTCCCGATCCAGGATATGCGAAAGCGGCGCTCGATGGCCGCTGCGATCCGTTCGACGATCTCTGCGCGTGCAGCCTGGGCCTTGGCCGCGTTGCGGTCGCCGAGGCTGCGACGCAGCCGGCTCGGCACGAGCGCCAGGGCAACCGCAATGTCGACGCGCATCTGAAAGGCCCGTCCAAGCCGGTCGGAATGCTCAGCGCCCTCCTCCGCATCATGGGACGAATCGACCATGGCTCGTAATGAACATAGAGAGAACATCGCTCAAGCCCGATTGGGTGTTATCCACGGACTGTCCCCAGAAGCACGTACAGATTTGTGACGCCTTCGCCAGATTGGCGATCGCGACGATTGGCGATCCGAGCCCTTTTCCCGGCGATGAAGCACAGATGTTGGTGGCCGGACCATAAGAATGGCGATCGCTCGGCGGGCGAAATTGCGATCGCGCACTGAGCCCTTATATGATCGCGATGGACGACAATCTGATGCGACTTGGTCTCGTCGATGAAGAGACCATCATCCTCGATGAAGCCGCGTTGGCGCTCGCTGCGCTCGATCATCCGGAAACGGACCTCGAGCCCTATCAGGCTTTCATAGGCGAGATCGCGCTGCGATTGCGCGCGGTGGCGCCCGATGCGGTGACGGCCCATGATCGCGCCGACGCACTCTCGCTTGTGCTGAATGGCGAGTTCGATCTGGTCGGCGATCGTGATACATATGACGATCCGGCCAATGCCGATCTGATCCGGGTGATCGACCGGCGCCGAGGCCTGCCTGTCAGCCTGTCGATCCTGTACGTTGCCGCAGCGCGGCGCCTGGGGTGGATAGCCAGCATGCTGGATGTGCCGGGGCATGTGCTGGTACTGGTCGGGGATTCGGATGACTCGGTCGTGATCGACCCGTTTCGCGGCGGCGTGCTCGTTGAACCGGACCAGCTTTTCACTCTGGTCTCGGCGTCTTCGACACCCCCCAAGTCCGATGTCGTGGAGGTCGCGGCGATGCCCAACAGGGCGATCCTGGCGCGACTGATCCTCAATCAGGCCACGCGGGCGGAAGAGGCCGGCATGGGCAGTCGGGCGTTGGACCTTTATCGGAGGATCAATGTCTTCGCACCGGAATATGGGCAGGCATGGTGGCAGCGGGCGAGGCTCGAGCTTGTCGATCATGACGTCGCGGGAGCGCGCCGCAGCCTCGCCTCCATGCTCGAAGTGACGCGGCAGCCAGCTCTGCGCGCAACCGTCTCGGCGACACTGGAGGCGCTTGTCGCGTCCTGACGTCGAGCGTGGCGCGTGACGCCGATGCTCATTTCGCCCGGTCATGTTTGCAACTCGGGAGACCTCGTCTCTTCTGCCGCCCACGCGGATCGGCGCGAGGCGGGGTAGATGCCGCTGATCCTGGTCCTTGTCCCGGCCTGACCGACAGGGGCGACGACCAGCCCACCGTCTCTGTCGAAGTCCCGCTGGAAATTTAGAGGTTTAGCCTGCTTGAAAGACAGACGACGCCTCCCACATCCTGTTCATCGTCAACAACGGAAAGGAGGTGGTCGAATGTCTCATTGTCATATGCCGTCCACGGCAGAACGTCTGAGCATGGCCTCCACCGCGGGGCCGCGGCTCGCCTGAACTGACCGCGTTCGGTAGACAATGGAGGGGCCGTCCTGCGAGGGGCGGCCCTTCGCATATCCGGCGCAGTCGCTGCACGCTGCTGCCCGACACGCATCCAAACAGAGCGTATCCCAGCCCGGCGGTGTTGCCAGGGCAATCGGCAGGGCACCACAACGCCTTGCCGTCGCGCCGTATGCGCTGATCGTCGCCTCGATCCTGCCTTGTCGGTCTTGCCCCGATCTTGGCCCTCGTGGCTGAACCAGCAAGCGGTTGAGCTCAGAAACCGCATACGCCTGACAGGCACCCTATAGATTGTTTCAATCTTGAAGCAGCCAGACAAACTCGCGCAATGTTAGTATCCAGGATCGCGGTTGCGATCGGTGAAATGGCCTGCATTTGTGGAGTTCGTGTATGAACAAGCATCAGCTTATTGCGGAAATTTCTTCAGGGACCGGGATAAATCGCCAGGAAACTGCGGAAATTGTAGAAACCTTTCTTGGCAAGATCGCCGAGACGATTGCGAAAGGAGAAGAGGTTCGTCTCGTGGGTTTCGGAGCGTTCTCAATCTCCCATCGCAAACCTTCTGCGGGCCGGGATCCGAGGACTGGAGCGCCGATCAGCATCGGCTCAGTGGCCCGGGCCAAATTCAGGCCCGGCAAAGTGCTCAAGGAACTCGTCAGTTGACCAGGCTTCGCTGAACAAGCCGCGCATGGCGTGGCTGGATGCAACGCTCCCAGAAAGCGATATATGCAGCCGCCGCGTCATGGCATCTGTCCGATCGGCTCTGTGGCCGGCACCGGCAAGAGACGCTGGCTTTCTGGCCGAACCATGATCGGGCGGCTTGCTATCGCGTCGAGGATGACCGGGACTTTCGCGGGGTTTCGCCAGACGGCAGCGACGACCAGTCGCTTGCGGTACGGCCTTATTCCGGGAAAGCTGCGGCAGCTTGATCGCTTGTCCATGGCGTCCGCACCGCAGCACGCTAAGACGTTGCCATGGCGGCAAAGCGCAAGCTCAAGGTCTTCCGGACTCCGATCGGCTTTCACGATGCTTATGTCGCGGCGTCGAGCCGCAGAGCGGCGCTCGAGGCCTGGGGCAGCGACGCGGACCTTTTCGCGCGCGGGATCGCGGAATTGGTCACGGACGACGCGCTGACCGCAGAACCACTCGCGTCTCCCGGCCAGGTGATCAAACGTCTGCGCGGATCTGCGGAGGAGCAGTTGGCCGCCCTTCCCGCCGCCGCGCCCAGTCCCAAGCGGCCCGGGCGCAGATCTTCCGATCGAAAGGCGAAACGGGGCGGATCGCAGGGGGAGGAAGCCCGCGCATCGTCAAAGAAGACGCCGAAGTCCAAGCCGCGGCCCCGGTCCAAGCCACGTCCATCGCGCGCCGCGCTGGACCGCGCCGAGCAAGGTCTGGAGGCATTGGTCGCCGCGCAAGCGCAGGAGGAGGCTGCGTTGCGCGAGCGCGAGCAGGCGCTTGAACGCACGAGACGGGATCTTAATACTCGCCATCAACGCGATAGAAAGACGGCCGAATTACGCGTACGCAAGGCGCGCGAAGCCCATACCGACGCACTCCAGCATTGGATCGACGACCAGGGATGATACCCCTCTCACAGGGTCGAGCGAGCGAGCCTGTGCCCCTTATCCGACAAGGTTCGGAACGTGATGGAATGCCGTGTCTCGGCCATCTCGACGATACTATGCTCCCAGGCGTGCCGCGCTTCACCGGACAGATGGTAGGCGCCTCGTGCCGGAAGAGGCAGCGCCGTCCTCAGCCAGCGATCGCCGACGCGACGCCTCAGCCGCAATGTCGCCGGTGCACCGAGCGACAATCCCACCACATGCTCGAAGAGCGGTCGATCGCGGTGCCAGCCGATCCCCGCTCCCACATCATAGCGGATCAGCAGCGCCTGAACGAGCTCGGTCGGCGCCAGCTCGGCAAAGACGGCCATTCGGTCGCGCAACTCGGCGAGCCAAGCCGGCATGGGCGCAGCGCGGCCCAGTTGCGCGGTCTCGAAATCATAACTCCAGCCGAAGCTGTGGGTCAGTCGCTTGCCGGTATGGCCCTGGAACCGGAAAGGCGTGAGCGCCTGGCCATCGATCGCCGCGATCAGGGCTTGCTCCTCGGCGCATGTCACAACATCCGCCCGCGACGTGATACCCGGCACGACCGGCGCGTCGAAGAGATCGAGCATCAGAACGGCATTTCCGCGATGAAGGTGACCAGATCGGCGAAGGCGACGGGGTCAAATTGCGGACACCCGTCCCGATCGGAGAGCGGGGCCTGCGCCGCCGCGCCCGCAATCGCCCGCTGATCGATCAGATGGTCGGGATCGAACGCGGCCTGCCACGCGGCGGCGGCCCGCGCGCGCCGGTCCTCGGGCGCATCGGGGTTCGGTGCCGGTATTGGCGGGGCGATGATGGCGTCCATATGAAACCTCGGGAGACGGATGTCGTCATCTGGGAACATTTGCAGAACATTCAAGACGGACGATAGTCGAAAATACGCAATCGCCGGTGCCCCAAGAGGCCAGCTCTTCAGTTCGGCCGGTCTCCCTCGCCGGGCAGATCGGTCAGCTGCCCGATCCGGTCGGCGATCGAGACCCAGGCCCTGACGCCTCCTTCATCGCCGGCTCTCGCCAAGTCGGCCGCGCGGCTTGAGGCATGATCGATCGCATGCGCGCCATATTGCCGCACTATCTCTGCCGCGCAGGCCCAAAGCTCGCGATCGGAGATCACCGCACGACCTCCGGGCAAGCGCGGGCGACACGCCGGCCATCATCCCATTCGGCATGATAGACGGCCTGACGGCGGCGGAGCTGCCAGCAACTGAGATTCGCCCGCGTGGACCAGACGATGGCGAGGGTGCGACCATAACGATCGCGGCCGACCCGCTCGATCTCGAGCCGCGGCGTCATGGCCGCCCGAAGAGACGTCGTCGCCTCGCTCGAGCGTGCTTTGTCGCAAATGGCGCGCGGCTTCGGCACCGGCCGGCAGCGACCGTTATGGGGATCGTCGGGGGCGTCGATGCCGAGCAGTCGGATGCGTTCCGATCCGGCACGGATCGTATCCCCATCGACAACGCGGATCGGTCCCTCAAGCGTGGTGGCAGCAACGAAAAACAAGCCGATCATCGGCACGATCTAGTCGAGGCTGCGTCATCGTGCATCGCCGTTCCGCAAGAACCGGCACGATCGGCCGCAATCGGAAGAGGCGCGCCCGCAGGCGCAGGCCCGGTCTCCGGGCCATGCTCATTCGCCGGTTCGCTTCGCGCTTTCGCGGCAGTGATCCGAGCAGAATTTCACCTGCGCCCAGTCGCGTGACCATTTCTTCCGCCAAGCAAAGGGGCGTCGGCAGACGACGCATTCTTTGCTGGGAAGCGTGAGTTTGTGATGGGTCATGCAGCAGGAAACGAAGCGGAGCCGATTTCGAGGCAGAGACGCTATGTGCGCCGTTCAATCTCCACCTGCGCCGGTTGACCACGTGGGCAGCGCGTCGTTCCAGTCCTTTGCTGGCGGCGGCGGCATGCGTACCTCGACGCTAGGAGTTCGGCCGGCATAAGCGGTGATCGCACGCTGGCACGCCGCCACGCCCGCGGGATCGGTGTCCGGCAACAGGACGAGCCGCTCGAGCCTTGCCGGGAGGCGGATCCTTGCAAGCCGTTCGGCGCCAAGCGTCGCCCAGACCGGAATGCCAAGGAGTTGCATGGCCGAAAGTGCGGTTTCGATGCCTTCGGCCAAGCCTAATATGGGGCCCGCGCTCGCCAGCATGACCGCACCTTGGCCGGGCTTGCCCAACATACGCCGCGGCTGGGCAAGGTCTCGCGCGAGCGTGGTTCGCCCGAGATCAAGGAAGCTTCGCTGAAGGGCCACGATGCGAGAGCCCTCGCAAACGGCGGCCAGCATTGCCGGCCGAAAGTGAAGTTCACGGTCCAGCCTTACGGGCACACGGGCGGCGTAGCGCAGCGCCACCGACTCCTGATCGATGCCGCGCGCGACCAGATATCGCTCGGCCGGCGTGCCGGACATCGCGGACGCCTCCCGCCACAATGTCGCAATGCGTTCTTCAGACCAAGGCGATCCTGCCGGCCGATGTGGGACGATCGCCCGCGCGCGGAGCGCCCGCGGGTCGATCCGGTCGAGCGACCGCAAGACAGCGCCGGTCGCGCACCCGGCAAAACATTTGAACAGCAAAGCCGTCTCGCCCACGCGAACCGACAGGCTCGGTGTCCGGTCGAGATGGGCCGGGCAGCGACACATTCCCCGATCGACATGCCAGGCACCGCCCAGCGCGCGGACGAGGTTCTGCCCCCGGGCCGCAAGCTCATCCCGGCTTACCGGGGGAAAAGTCGTCTTGATGGTCACTCTTGTCGTTCCGCGTCCCCCACGTCCCCGAGACGGGCGGCATCCAGACAGGCGATGGCGCGAACCAGCAGGCGTCGGGCGGCGCCTGGCCCAATGTCGAGCAGGGGCGCAATGTCACGGATCGACAGGCCATACGACGTGCTGAGGAAGAAGATGCGGGCCAGAAGCGGCTCGTCGGCGAAAGCGCGTGCGCTCAGATCGATGCTGACCCGGTCTGCCGGCGACAGTCGGTCCGGCGGAATATGGACCCATGCTCGCACCCGCACGCCTGCACCATCCCGCACAAAGACGGTCTCGAGCGGATCGAACGAGATGGCGTCGCGATCCCAGAAATACTCCCGCGCGGCAGCGACGGCCGGTGGGCCAGGGCGGGCCCCCTTCGCCGCCGTCTCGCGGGCCGCATCGCAGGTTGTGCGCGCACGGGGCGCCCGTCGGCGCCTGAAGGATCCGAACATCTTTCTGTTCTCCTGGTGGTAACGCAGACGCTTGGATCGATGGCCGTTCTGCCTCTGCTCGCCAGATTTCCTCCCCCCTCCCCTTCGCCGGACCTGCCGACGGGCTTCGCCTAGACGGGCAGCCCTTCGGGCGGCCGGCCGCTCTGGCGTCGCAACCCCCTAGGTAGCGGGATGCGTCCGGATGGGAGCCCGGCGACGATCGGGCTCAGACCATGGGAGGCTCATCATGATCCGCATCTATCACGGCGCGCACACACCGGGCTCCGACCTGCTCACCGACGACATGCACCGCGATCGCAAACGCATCTTCGTGGACCTACTGAAGTGGGAGGTGCCGGTGGTCGCAGATCAGTTCGAGATCGACCAGTTCGACACGTGCGCCGCCACCTATCTTGTCGCCTGCGATGCCAGCGGCAGCCATCTGGGCTCGATCCGGCTTTTGCCGACCGATAGCGATCATATCCTGGGCACGATCTTCCCCGAACTGTGCGACCAGCCCGTGCCTCGGTCGCCGCATATCCAGGAGATCAGCCGCGGTTGCCTTTCGCCGCGTCTGCGAGCGCCGGAGAGACGCCAGGTCCGCAACGCGTTGACCACGGCGGCCGTACGCTATGCGATGATGCGGGGCATCTGGAGTTTCACCTGCATCGCCGAGTCCGGTTGGCTTCGCCAGATCCTGGCGCTGGGATGGGATTGCCGGCCGCTCGGGACGCCACGCCGGATAGGACGCGCCATGGCGGGTGCGCTTCAGATCGAGATCACGACCGAGACGCTTCGGCAGCTCCAGCAGGCGGGGACATTCCAGGCGTGCACGCTCGCGCTCGCCGGCATGCCCGCACGAGCGGCCGCATGAACGCCGCCGCGTCCCGCCTTCCCACGCCCTCGAGGAACGTCGACGGAGGCGCCATCGCGTCCGAATTGCTCGACCGTGGCGTCTGCCTTGTCCGAAGCGCGGTGCGCGAGGACCTGGTGCAGGCTCTGTCCCGCGACTTTGCACCGACCTTCGCTGCCACACCGCGATCGACCGGAGTCTTCTATGGCGGCAACACCAAGCGTTTCCACAGCCTGCTCCGGCGCAGCCCTCACATGGCGGCGTTCGTGCTGCAGGAGGCGATCTTCGAGGCTGTGACCGCGATCCTCGGACCGCATTGCGACACGATCCAGCTCAATCTGACGCAGGCGATCGAATTGCTGCCGGGCGGGATGGCGCAGCCTCCGCATCGTGATCAGGACATGTGGCCGCTTCAGCACCCTGGCGTCGAATATCTCATCAATGTGATGTGGCCGCTCACGCCGTATCGTGCCGAAAATGGCACGACGATTGTGTGGCCCGGCAGTCATCGGCGCCAGCAGGAGATCGTCATGTCGGATGACGAGGCGCTCCCGGTCGAGATGGATCCCGGCGATGCGCTCCTGTTCCTGGGCTCGACCCTACATTGTGGCGGGGTCAATCGAACCCAGACGTCGCGCAGAGGCATGATCGTCAGCTACAGCCTGGGATGGCTGAAACCCTACGAGCTGCCGTGGCTCGCCTATCCGCCGCATGTCGCAAGCACCTTTCACCCGGACCTTGCTGCGCTGGCCGGCTACCGAGCGCACCGCCCTAATCTCGGGACTTATGAGGGGCGATGTCCGTCCGCCACGTTGCAGCCAGCTGGCGATGAATTGGGCGCGATCGATGCGCTTCGCCCCGAGCAGGAGCGATTGATCGCGCTGTACCGGGAAGGCGCGCTTCAGCCGGGCACGCCGCTTGCGGCACGACCCGGGTCGGCGGTGCCTGCGAAAACCTGATGGATCAACCTGCAGACCGTCGCGTCGACGCCTGTCGGGCGCTTATCGCCGAACGCGCCCTGGTCGGTCAGCACGTCGGGTTTGATATCTGCCCATGTCCAGTTTGGGACGTGCTTCTGGACCTGTATCTCGCGCATCACGAGCAACGTCCCACCTACCTCTGGTCGCTGTGCGTCGCGGCCAATATCCCGGTCTCCAGCGCCCACCGCAAGATCAACATGTTGGTCGAACTGGGACTGCTCCATCGCGCCCTGGACACCACCGATGCACGGAGAGTGACGGTGACCATGATGCCGGCCGTTCATTCGATCATGGACGAGCTGCTGGACAGCGCTGCCGATCTCTGACTGTCGCGCTTCAGACCCATTTTCGATCATGTCCGGCAAGCCACTTCGCCCCCCCTAAGG